>NYYK01000016.1 GCA_002685895.1 Methanobacteriota archaeon | reverse complement strand
AGAATGCAACAGGATTTGACGACAATCAAGATGGTTGTCTAGATGAAAGTGATGGCGATGGAGTGAAAGACAATGTGGATTTATGTCCAAATACAGTCGATTACTTGACAATCGATAATGACGGTTGCTCCGACCATCAACGGGACTCAGATGGTGATACTGTAAAGGACTTCTACGACATCTGTCCGAATACCCCACCAAGTCAGCAGGTTAACACAGATGGTTGTTCTGCTTCTCAGAGAGATACCGATGCTGATACAGTATCTGATGCAGATGATACGTGCCCAGATACAGATAGTGACGAAATTGTTGATCTTAATGGCTGCGCTGACAATCAACGGGACAGTGACAATGATGGTGTGAACGACTCACTAGACCAATGTACTACGACCCCCTCCAATGAAACTGCAAACAACATGGGTTGCTCCCCCTCAGAATGGGATAGTGACGGAGATGGATTCATGGATTCAGAGGATGATTGCCCCAATGAGGATGGATCTTCAGACATTGATCGTCTAGGTTGTATTGATTCCGATAACGATGGCGTTTCTGACTTGAATGACGCTTTCCCACAGGATGCTACAAAGCAGACCGCCTCTGATTCTGATGATGAGGGCGGCTTTTCATCTATGGCAGTAGCACTGGTAGGGATGTTTGCATTGTTCTCGATAGTAGTTGTGGCATTGGTTATTCTAAGGATGCGCGGTAAAAATGATTCGGATAACCAATTTTCTGGTGGGTTGACAATGCAACCTGCTGAATCGTTCACTGAGATGGCGATGCCCGCTCAAGCAGCTACAGAACTTGGTTTACAAACTGCGACTGAAACCCTAGTGGCTGCAGATTCGGTTGAAACTCCTGCTGCTGAGCCAGAACAATGGGTCGATGAGAATGGTGTCACATGGCATCGCCAGCCGGATGGAGTTCTTCTCCGCTGGAATGGTGAAGCATGGGAGCCTGCTAACTGATTAAGCGACAACCAGNGAATTTAGATTGGCCCTTGGCGTTTGATTTAGATGGAATCTTGAGATGTACTATAAGTGAACCATTATTATCTCGCCTATGCATCGGAGATATATGCCCCTACTGAACTTGAATACCCGATGCCTCGCGTTATTTGTGCTCGTGCTACTGCAACCTTTTACCTCAATCTCCTTCGCCGAGCCACCTCAAGATGAGATTGTAATCTCCCCCTCGATTGATCTCGACATGCTTGAATCAATCGGAATTACCCCCCTCGAGGACGCAGCGCACGGTTGGTCAGTTCCGTCCGAGGGAACGCCAATCGCCCAACTCCGTCATCGTGATTCAGTACTTATCGAACAGAAGNATTGGNCGCGTATATTTGGCACTTCACCACTCTCAGGATGGATGATTCTTGCCCATGAGGCCCCAGTTCCTACCGAATGGCACGGTGAACTAGCCGATGCAGGAATCGAGTGCCGCTCGTTTTTGCCGCCGCAATCTTTCCACTGTAATCTCAACGGCCATCAANTCACCGAACTTGCCGAACTCGAGGTCATNTCGATGGTGCGCTTCGANCCTATTGACCGCGTCCATAAACTGGTCGCGCCCGCTCTTACTGGTGANTGGGATGCAATTCTACATCAGCCAGGACGCGGCGTGTTNAACATTGTCCTGACNAGCGATGAGATGCCTGATTTCAGTGATGCACCTGCAGATTCCATTGAGGTTCTATCACACAGCGGTCGTTTNGTGTCCATTGACGCGACGACCCTTGGTATCGCTCACATAGCAACTCTGGGTGCGGTGGAATGGATTGAGCCAACTTTTGACAAGATTCTGATGAATGATATTGCCCGTGTGTTGACCAACGCTTCTTGGGTCGAGTCATCGTCAAATATGCAGAGCCTAAATTCTTCTTGGATTGGCCTCAACGGTAGTGGTATTACCGTTACCGTGGCTGATACTGGGCTTGATAACGGCGTGAATAATTCAAACATGCACCCTGATTTCCGTGATCACATCACGGGCATCGTATCTTACTCCATGGAACCCGGCTACCACAATTTCTGTGGCGGTAGTTCCAACGATGGTGCCGAAGATACCGATGGTCATGGCACCCATGTCTCTGGTTCAGTGCTCGGTGATGGTACTGACTCCGGCGGCACAATCATAGGTTCAGCGACTGAGGCGAATTTACTTTTCCAAGCAACCGATATATGGTGCAATGCGTTAGGCAAGTCTGTTCTTGTGGGCATTCCATCGAANATCTCCCATATGTTCGATGACGCAGTTGCCAACGGTTCTCGAGTGCATACCAATTCGTGGGGTTCAGATGCTGAAGGAGAATACACGACCAACTCGATGCAAGCAGATATTGGGGCTCGCATTCACCGTAATTTGACTATTCTGTTTGCTGCCGGCAACGAGGGTATAGATTCGAATAGTGACGGAGAGGTTGACGATGATTCCCTTGGAGCCCCAGCCTCAGGGAAGAATGTCCTGACGGTCGGAGCCAGTGAGAATAATCGCACTACACTTCCAACACCTACTTGCTCGGGTAGTGGATGCTCCACACCATTTCTCTGGGGTTGGTCATTGTGCGAAAGTGGAACTGTTGTTTGTTATCCCGTCGCACCGATTTCTAGTGACCCGGCTGCTGGTGACCCACAGGGGATGGCTGCCTTCTCAAGTCGTGGTCCTACTGATGATTCACGACTGAAGCCGGAAATTACCGCGCCTGGGACCTATATTCTCTCAACCAAGTCCCGTTCGACTACGAGCACAGGTTGGGGCGCTTACAACTCATCATATGTCTATATGGGCGGCACCTCAATGGCCACCCCACTCACCGCTGGGATTGCCGCATTACTTCTTCAGCATCTAATGGAGAATGCCAATAACAGCAATCCCACCTCCGCCTTGGTCAAGGGAATATTTACTGCTGCAGGTGACGATATGACGGGGCAGTACTCTTNGAGTACCAACGGAGCGGGAGAGCCGGCCCCAAACAATCACGAAGGGTGGGGTTTAGTCAACCTCACGCGTATGATGAACACGAGTTATATTGAAGGCGAGGGTGTCTCTACTGGCGAAGAACGCTCTTTCCGATTTACAGTCCCAGCCAGCACTCCGGACCTGCGTGTCATCATTTCTTGGACAGACCCTGAGTCAACCACTNCTGCAAGTGTTAATCTAGTAAATGACCTAGACTTGAATTTGAAGAAGCCCGATGGTACCTGGATTAACATCTCAAACAATCGCGATAACCTCGTTGGAAAGATTCTCTCCAATCCAGCCAGTGGTATATGGGAGGTGCATGTGACGGGTACTAGCGTGCCGGTTGGTCCACAGGACTTCTCGATTGTNCTCTCTCGAGCATTTACAATGGTTAATATCTCTGCAGATCTTGATGCTGATGGCTTCATCGATACCATAGATGACTGTTCTTCAGTTTTTGGCCTATCCACTGTCGATAGGACAGGTTGCCCTGACTCTGATGGTGACGGGCGCTCAAATCCTGATTCATCGTGGACGGTCGGTAACGGTGCCGATGCCTTCCCAAGCGATTCCACGCAATGGGCTGATTCGGATTTCGATGGTTATGGCGACAATTCACTTGGAACAGACTCCGATGAGTGCATATCTGTGGCAGGTCCCTCCTTCAGAGACCGTCAGGGGNGCCTAGATGGGGATAGTGACGGATGGTCCGACTCAGATTCTGGCTGGACGACCGTGGATGGAGCGGATAGTTGTGAATCAATTCTTGGCACCTCTAATCAGGATCGCAATGGTTGCCTCGATGGTGATGGCGATGGTTGGTCAGATGGCGACTTGTCATGGACGATTGCTCAGGGCGCTGATGCCTTCCCAAGCGATGTGACACAATGGGTTGATGGGGATAGCGATAGCTATGGTGATAATCAAACTGGCAATAACCCGGATGGATGTCCTTCGGTCTTTGGTAATTCTACCAACCCAGTTCTTGGTTGTCTCGATCAGGATGGTGACTCATGGGCGGATACTAATGATGTNCTTCCGAATGACGCTTCGCAGTGGAATGATTCTGATAGTGATGGCTACGGTGATAATTCATCGGGCACAGAAGCGGATGACTGCCCAANGGTTCCTGGCAGTTCGTTCCAAAACGGCACCTTNGGATGCCCAGATGGTGATACTGATGGCTGGTCGGATGGCGAAGATGAATTCCCGAGCGAACCCACTCAAAANGCTGATTCCGATGGTGACGGTTTCGGAGACAATNTATCAGGCGTCAATGGTGACAANTGTCCAACAATAGGAGGTAACTCAAGTGTTGATNGACAAGGTTGTATTGACAGCGATGGCGATGGCCGTTCCGACCCAGATNCCCTGTGGACCGAAGTAGATGGTGCAGACTCAGCACCAAATGAGTCAACGCAATGGGCAGATGCCGATGGTGATGGTTACGGTGACAACATAGGAGGTTTCCAGGGTGATGAATGCCCTGCTGTGGCTGGTAACTCGTCAATTGACCGCTATGGCTGTGTAGACGGCGATGGTGATGGATATAGCGATGCTAACGATGACTTCCCCGCGAACGCGAGTGAGTGGCTCGATTCTGATGGCGATAATATCGGTGATAATTCTGACTTATGTCCAAATGAAGATTCAACTAACTGGGATGCTGATCAAGACGGTTGTATCGACGACAATGACGGCGATGATGTTGGCAACAATGTCGATCTCTGCCCTCTTGAAAATGCCACTGGATGGGATCAGGATAACGATGGATGTATCGATGACTCAGACAGTGATGGCGTCAAGGATCCTGACGATGCATTCCCGAACGACGAGAACGAGACGGCTGACAGTGACAGTGATGGCGTTGGCGACAACGNNGACGTTTTCCCAAGCGATCCAAGCCAGAGTGAAGATGCAGACAGTGATGGCTACGGTGATGCCCCTACGGGAACCAATCCGGATGCCTGCCCTACTGAGGCAGGCAACTCATCAGTGGGTGCACTTGGCTGTATTGATACCGATGGTGATGGTGTTCGAGATTCGGATGATGACCTACCGTTAGATCCCAATCACACAAGCGACATCGACAGCGATGGTATTGGCGATTCTGCTGATGCGTGTCCGAACAACTTTGGTACATCAGTTGTCGATCGGCTTGGCTGCACAGACTCTGATGGTGACGGACGTAGCGATCCCAATGCCACTTGGCTTGTTGGAGATGGCGCCGATGCGTTCCCTGGCGATGATTCACAGTGGACGGACAGCGATGGTGATGGCTACGGTGACAACACCTCAGGTAACACCCCAGACAGTTGTATGACCACTCTCGGAACCAGTTCCCAAGACAAGTTCGGTTGTCCAGATGCAGATAGTGACGGTTGGTCCGATGACTACGACCGCTTTGTTGATGATTCTTCACAATGGAATGATTCCGATGGTGATGGCTATGGTGATAACCAGAATGGTTTCTCACCAGATTCCTGCCCCACACTCGCCGGTAACTCAACCGAAGACATATTTGGTTGCAATGATTCAGATGGCGATGACTGGTCTGACGAAGGCGATTTCCTCCCCTCAGATTCTACCCAGCAGCAGGATAGCGATGGTGATGGCTATGGGGATAACTCGGCAGGGACCAACGGTGACGCATGTCCACAGACCTTTGGGACGAGTTCTCGGGCAGATATCCGCGGATGCGTAGACGGGGATGGTGATGGCTATTCCGATACAATAGATAGATTCTCACAGGAGCCTACGCAATGGAATGATTCGGATGATGATGGCTATGGTGATAACAATGCTCTAGGGGCAGCTAACCCAGATTACTGGCCGAGTGACCCGGACAAGAATATCGCTGAGATTGAGATGGATTGCACACCCAACGTGTTGACCAAGAATCTCACGGAAGCTGGCGAGTTCAAGATCATCTGTGTCCTGACCAACCCCAGCGAAGTGGCATTCACCGTACTCGTTGAATGGGTGGTCCCCAATGGTATCAGTGCGCCCAATCCAGTCCAGACGATTTACATCGGCGCAACTGGTGGTGACACTGCTATGTCTACAATCACCTTCACCGGCACCATTACTAGCACCGAAGCAGGTGAGTTTGATACGACAATCTCCGCCCGTGATTCCGGTTCGGATAAGTTCGCCGCAATAGAATCATCTACTTACGTATTAGTGGATCCTGAAGCGATTGAAACCGACGTAATGACAGAATACGGTCTTCCAATAGCAATTGGTACTGTGTCGTTGATTACAGTTGGTTTGCTTACCCTTGGCTTTGGCCGCCGAGGCAAGAAGAGAGCAAAGTCTGAAGCTAGATTGGAGCGTCAAATGGCTAATAATACTCCCAATTCCTACCAAGCAATGATGTCTCCACGCGGGGCCCCTATCCGGCCCGGGCAGACTACATCCCCCCTTCCGCCCCCCCCTTCAAACCAATCGGGAAGACCAATTTTTTCTGAGCCGGGATATGGTGCAGTAGCACCTCTTGAGGCAAAAGGTAGTGGCCATACCAAAAAACGGA
>NYYK01000015.1 GCA_002685895.1 Methanobacteriota archaeon | reverse complement strand
AACAGGTGTGGTCGGTGGTTGAGTTCCATTTAGGTTATCGATGTATCCTATCACCAATTTAGGACGAACCGATGCGGTGTTCTCGGAGGAGGCAAACTGAATGTATCCGTTGGTTGTGGTAGTACGAACTGCTATTGATACGGTTCCATTGTGGCCAGCAGATTGTACAATACTGGTGATATCCCAATCATACCACGTTCCAAAACCACTGAGTGATTGACTGATGGTTGATGCAGCAGTTGAATTGCAGTTGTTGCTAAATGAGTACGAACTCCATGTATCACTCTCAGAAAAGGCAGAACAATCGTGGATTCCTACTATTGCGTTACCAGAGGCTGTGAATCCTGCTCTGTATAACCTCAGGGAAACGGTAGTTGCCAACATATTGGATGGGAATGGCAATTCTCCGAGATCGAACTGAAGCAATGCAATAGATTCTTGCCCTGACTGGAATGGTGAATCTCCAACAACCAAAGTTGTGTTGCTACCTTGTTGGGTGGTGGTTCCTGCGTTTGGTGTGGAGTCAATCCAAGTATCCGGAACACTAGGAAGTACGCCACTAGATTCGAATACAGAACCGCGGGACATTGTGACAGTGTGATTGCCAAGACCATCATCGCTTCCTTGGTCATCAGGAACTCGGAATTCTCCTCCATTAGTCCAGTTTCCAATTGAATCGTCTATTACTGGCCTTACTCTCCAATATATCCAAGCATCAGGCCAATTAGACCATCCCGTTGGCCCGTGTAACCATTGGAAATCTCCCTGTGGGTCGATTTCATACGAGAGGATCGTAGTATCAAATGTTCCATTGTAGGTGGTTGAATCACTAGAGTCAAGATGGTTCCATGGGTAGAAGTAAAGACTTGGAGAGAACTGAATCTGCCATGATGTGATATTAGAGGGGTTACACATTGGACACACGCTCCATCCCAAAACTACAGGATCTCGTGCAGTAGGTCTTGGCTCTCCCGATTGCCAAAGTGTTGATTGAACACCCGGTACAGTGTTTATTGCCTCAGGTGGTTGCCATTGAGTTCCAATACGATGAGTGATATTCAGGACAGGCCGCAAATCCGAATTTGCACCAGATCTCTCCGAACTGTGGAATTGTTTGTACACCGTCGCCCCCTCATGTGCAGAGAAGGCCAATAGGACGGTATCATCGCCACGAAGGCGTGCAGTTTGTACTAATTGACTGATATTCCATGAATACCATCCAACGCCACCAATAGTACGGCCGTCAATGAAGCCTCCNTCNGCNCNGTGGTTTGGCCATGGTAGAGTAGAATTGCGGTTGTTGTGTGTGACTTGCATTTCAGTAAAATTAGAAAGAAGCGGGAAAACAGCTACATCAAGTGTGCTGGAACTTGAAGAACCGTAGCAGTACAATTCAATTTCTGCACTAGTGACTTCCCATGGAGTAGGAACTGGTAAGGAGGAGATATCAATTTCCATCACAGCCCAAGATTGGTAATTAGAATTGGTCGTGAAAGAACTCCTTCCAATTCGTAAATCGGCGGCACTTCCTCGGTTAGTTGTTGGTTGATAAGAATCAAGATAAGCGTCAGCGAATGAAGTTGGTAATGATTGACTAGTTAATGCGCCTCCTTCGATAACTCGTAAACGAGCATGGGTGGAATTCAATTCATGACCTATGGGATTTGGGACATTAAACGTGAAAGAATTACTCCTTTCTCCGTAAATGTCATCCTTGATTGTTTGAACAAACCAGCGCTGTTCTGCATCAGCAGTAAAGTTTGATGAAGGTGTCCAAGTGAGATTTGTCAAATCAAATCCAGCATCAAATCTGCTATCAAATATTTGGTACCCATCGCGAACATCGTTGGTGTCATTGTAGACGAATAGGCGCCAGTTGTCTGCACTTGAACCGCCAGGTGGCGGTGGTGGCTGAGTCCAAGTGAGAATTGGAGTTTGGTCACTTCCAAGTGCATGGCCAGAGAGATTCCAAGTGATGTTGCCATTAACGGGTGAGGAAAGAGTAGGCGTTGTGCTTGTGGCAGAGCTCGTTCCATTTCGGTACCAAATTACTAGGGCGGGCCGGTTAGATGACCAAGTGTAATTGGCACTGTGGAAAACAGCCTCAGAGTAGGCGTTGGTATCAGAGCGTAGGGTCATATTTACACTATTCACACCATTATTGATGGCGTCATGAACTAGTTCTGTGACATTGAGATCAAACCNACTTGATAGCACAGGACTTCCTACGTCAATAAGGGGCCCAATATCTCCGCTACCGATTCCTCCTAGTTGAGACCAATTTGTCGTTGAGTTGACATAATCGCCAGTCCAAGATATTCCATTGACGCTTTCATTCCAATTCCGCAGGGTGCGGTGAACGGAGATTCGAGGTGCAACCCCTGTAGTGGTTGAATTGACTGAGTATGGCCAGAGTTGTAGTTCAGCGCTGACAATTCTCGAATTACTTGGCTGAGGCAGTGCATCTAGTGGGAATGAGAGTAGAGCAGATTTCGGACAATCGCTGGTTGTACAGCCAACAGCTAGACGACTTGCGGTTTGGTGAGTGACATTTCTGTTTGTACCACTAACAATCCAAGTGTCCGGTACTTCGGGAATTCCTTGAGTGGGTACCGCAGCACCTGGGCGGATGACAATGTACGAGTTATTTTCATCGAGTGAGCCACTCTCAAGGTCAGGAACTATGAAACTCGAATCGTTGCTCCAATTTCCAAGTTGGTTTGTTAGTGAAGAACCTCTAACATGCCAGTACCAAGTTTTGCCGTTTGTTAGATTTGTTGAAGGTACATAAGTACGATTTGTAACATCAAAATCATTGATTTGAACCCATGAACGGGCTTCTCTCAAGTCATTACTGTTGAAGGTTGGAGTGGTATCCAATTCCACGACCCATCCATTTGCCGCAACAGAACCCGTATGATTCCAAGCGAGTGTAGGTCTTAGATCTGGACTGACCTGCAATCCATCTGTCACAGTCCATGCTCCGTTTTGTGGTGAAGATGTTTGTGGAGGGTTTGGAACTTCCATTGAGCCAGGCCTGTAGTTGATTACAAGTTCAGGGTAATCTGCACTAGAACCAGCATTTTCCTTGTCATACATGACGGCGGCCCCAGAGCCACTTCCAACAATCAAGAAATCTACGGGGACATCCCAACGCATAGAGTTCTGAACGCCGACTGTCACATTCCAAGTCGCCCAATTGGTAGAAGTTGTCAGTGAGGTGAAATCAAGAAGTTGTCCACGTTCATTACCGCTGGCACCAGAACCTAACCAATTATTGGCAGAGTTGTATTTTATCCATGTAGCGTCAGATTCAGACCAAAGATGATTGAGTAATTCGTAGGTATTAGCAGTTACAGTTCCAAAACCAGCACCAGCCTCAGCTTTCATCCTCAATTCTGCATCAATGACCGCGTATCCTGGTGGTAGGGCGTGTGTTTTCAGATTACACCCAAACAGTGTGTATTGGTCGCTACTGATTGATAATTGAGAGCCGTCATTGTTTGAATTTTGACCAAGGTAATCAATGTAGGTGTCTCTACAATATGGTGCTACCATAGTACTCGAAGCGTTGTTGTTTCGGAGACGTATTTGCCAAGTATTGTTAGAAATCCAAGTGGAGTTGATAGTTGAGACAAACATTTCTTGTTGCTCATAGTCGCCCCAGTCGCCATCCTCAATCCAACGAATACGCCAGTAGTAATCCTCACCGTAGTCTAATCCCCATGAGGCGGGTATTGTGAAATTGCCAGCAGTTGTATCGATTCCACTGCTTGCATCGCGGCTATCTACACGGTAAAGCGGTCCTTCAGAGAAGTCTTCGTTTGAAGCGAATTCTATTCGAACATCATCATTTGTGTGACCTACTGAAGACCANTTGAGGGTGGGTGTCAAATCTGCTGTGAGATTGTGTTCATTGACAACCTCCCAGACTCCATGCCCATCGAGTGGTGATTGTACTGTGACTGTACTTCCTGGGCCCGCTCCGTCACCCCATTGGTAAGTGATGACCATACTAGGGCGGTAGGTGTATGCTCCTTCTCCACTACCTCCAAATTTGATCCATTCATCGACTTCACCTTGACTTGACAATAGGAATGACATCCCCTCAGTCCACTGATATCCTCCTAACTGATATCCTCCTAATGAGTTGGCTTTTCGGAGGTATTCTTGAACAGCATAAGTAACATCAAAGTTAAAAGTTGGGCCGCTCTTGTTTGCTCTCTGGACATCAAGTGCACCAGATATGATTTGGTCATAGGCTCCACCAGTGCCCCAAGAATTGATTCCGTCATATGTGTCCCATGTGGCATCTTCTGCACTCCAATTGTCTTGCCACATTTGATGAATACTAATCCATGGAGTTCCTTGCCGACCAGTTCTTCTCAAGTTCATGTAAGCGCTGAGCACGGTTGCATTGGTGTAGAGTCCAGTATCAGGAATATCCACTTTTATTATCGAATTCATTTTACCCCATGAGGAAGTATTGGAGTGCCCAACCCACATGTTTTCGTTATTTCCAGAACTTATATTGGAACTACCAGATCTCANCCATGCATCTTCNACGGTGCCGCGACTCATGTTGAGTGAGTCGTGATAGATTTGGAAGGTTGCGGTGCCGTTTGAGTTACTTGTGGTATCAAGTTCAGGTAGTAAGAAATAACCATATTCCCAGACCGATAGTTGGTCTGAATTTGTTGAGCGAGTTCTCCAGTAACCAACCATTCCTTCATCAAGACTCGAACTTGATGGGACNGTGAAAGTACCATTAGCACCATTCGAGGTAAATCCACTCCCGCCCCATGAGTTGTAGACCCAACTATCACTATCATTTTCAGAACGGAAGTCTGGCTGTCGCGAAACCTGCATTTCTACATCAGTTCCTACATGATTGCTCCAAGACATCGTAGGTGTTGTGTCAGCACTAAGTGCAAGTGTATTCTCCATTGCTATGGTTCCATTAGCTGGCCCAGAAATGGAGATTGAGGCGTTAGATGGAGTCCCTAAGACATAAGTGGCTGTAAATGAGGGGCGCTTCGCAGTAGTAGGATGCTCACTACTGGCGAGAGTGAAGGTACCACTACCGGACATGGATACAATAACATCGAGATAAGGGGATAGAGATGATTGAGCCTGTTGTGCTAAAGCGGTAACATTGAGTGCTACAGAACTCGATGAAGAAGTAATCGAAGTACGCGGCTCCCAATTATCGTGATCGGCGTCTCCTTGAGCCCCTGGTTTCTGCCAAGTAGTGTTGTGTGTCTGGTTGAGCCAAGTAGTGTTTCCTTCATCGAAACCACCATTCAACATGGCTGCATAAACATGATTTCCACCCATGGTTTGTGCTGAAGTGGGGTAGATAGTAATCCAAGCACTTTGGATAGAGGAGCCCCCCGGAACTAGGCCCCCTGTGGTGGTATTCTGAATCAAGGGGAATGAGTAAAGAATGTATGATTCAACTCCGTAGATTGAGGATAAATTAAGGTTGTAATGGCTACCATGAGTGGTGTTTTCTGCACTTGAGTTCAGCATCGTATCTTGTGATGCAACAACAGGATTCGTAGTAGTCCATGCTAGTTCTTTTTCCGGTTGCAATTCAGGGCCCTCAAGCATACCAGCCCAAGGTACAGCAAGCATCGTCAAAATCAATAATATTGCAGTCATCATCTTTCTATTCATTTGCCCAACCCCTCCGGCAATCTCTTCGGGGGAGGCCGTGCTAGTCTTAACCGCTTTCGGCGCCGGGACTATGCTACGCATATTCCCGTTTTTTTGTTNATCAGCCAAGNGGTATTATGCAAAATGGTTATTTGGGGTCGTTTGAAGGACCTTGTCGAGGCTAGTATTATGGCGAAGATGTGGGTTGAAAAACATCGGCCACAAACAGTTAGTGATATTCGTGGTCAAATTGCCGTAATCGGTAGNCTGCAAGCCTATGCCGAGCAAGGAACATTTCCTCATTTACTATTTGCGGGCCCCCCAGGTACTGGGAAAACTACTGCTGCCATTGCTCTGACGCGTGATGTGTTTGCAGATTCGTTCAGAGACAACATTCTTGAAATGAATGCGAGTGATGAGAGGGGATTGGACAGCATTCGCAACAAAGTGAAGCAATTTGCTAAGACAAGTCCGCTCGGCGGCGCGACATTCAAGGTAATTTTCCTTGATGAAGCGGATGCCCTCACTTCTGATGCACAGGGTGCATTGAGAAGAATCATGGAGCAATATTCCGAGACTTGCCGATTCATCCTATCATGCAACTATTCAAGCAAGGTAATTGAGCCAATTCAATCTCGTTGCGCTGTTTTCAGATTCAGACCATTGGCGAACGACCAGATATCCAAACAGATTACAGAAATATCCAATGCCGAAGATGTCCAACTCGACGATGACGCAAAGGAAGCGATCATCCATGTCAGCCTTGGTGACTTACGAAAAGCCATTACAGCGCTACAAGTAGCTGCCTCTCTTGACAAACACGTCACGAGGGCACTAGTGTATGAGACAACTGCAACAGCACCCCCTGAGCAGTTACACACTTTTCTTCTTGCTTGCAAACGTGATGGATTCCATCCAGCGCGCCGCAGATTACAGGAGATTCTTGACAAGTACGGTCTTGCCGGAACTGATTTCATTAACCAATTACATCGAGCCATGTTTGACACTGAATTTCTTGAAGAGATTCAGAAGTTGGAACTTACTGAAATGCTTGCGCAGGTCGATTTTAGATTNGTCGAGGGCGGCGGCGAAGCGCTCCAACTTGATGCAATGTGCTCCAATATCTGCCGTTTATTGAGTGATTGAAACCATTTCTGAAAAATTGTAGAAGTGCAATCATACAACTACTAAGTCGTACTCTATTACCCGAGTATTTGTCCACGGGTNCCCCTCCTCGATTATNGTGATGGTGATGTGGTAATCGCCCTCACTTAATCTACCTAGATTGATGGCCACACATTCATCATAATCGTGGGTGATAATGGAATTTTGTTGAGATTCACGTAAACCATCCCAAATGCTGGGGCAATCGCTGTTATCCCCTACTGTCTTGTTGTAGTGTACTACATCTAATTCCCCTGGGGCATTATAGTGACTAGTCACTAGAAGTTTAGCAAGCCCAGGATCAGTATTGTCATTAACTGAAAAGATCATCCAAGCCTCTCCTGTGCTTCCATTTCTGTCCAAGATGAAATTCCCACCTTTGCTGGTGAGATTTTCACTATCAATCAACACATCTTCATTGTCAACAATGACCACTGTCATCTTTCCTGCAATATCTGGAGCCCCGATATCACCGATTGGGGGGTTGATGAGAATGAATGAGAGGGCAAGCCACGTGAAAATAAAGAGCATCGCGGCACGGAACCAATTTCCATAGGTGTATCGAGATTTGTATGGTTCGGGAACTATCACTCTGTGCAGTGACGGGATTACCACAACCAATGTTAGGGGGAGTGACCAAAGAACCGCTTTTGGCCCTTCCATTCCGGGCATCATGATATATCTCATAATGAGTGAAATAAGGAGTCCGAAAGCGATAACTAGCCACATCGAAATAGTGTCTGCTTTCTCTTTCTCGACGTGATCCTTTGGATCGAAATTCTCAACACCTAAATCACTACCCGGCCTCTTTTTTCTATCATCTTTACCTCGCTTCTTGCGGCGTGTTTCAGCACGCGCCGCTTGCATTGCCGTGTTGAGGTCGACCATCTGCTTCAACCCACCCGAGCAGAACTTGCCTATCATTGGTTCGCTTGGAGGGTTCTTCTTCGGTGTAGTGGGTGTATTACAACGCTTAGCCCGAATCGTTCAAAGAGGCGTCATGACTCGGTGGGTTCACTGCCGGGGTGGCGTAGTTGGTGGCGCGTCGGACTCATAGGGTAGCCAGAAATGGCGGANCGTTGAGCGCTACACTCCCCTAAGGTGTCCTGAGACATCCGAAGGTCGCGGGTTCAAGCCCCGCTCCCGGCACCAAATCATGCCCCGTTTTCAGATGGTTTGACGGTTTTTGTCTAAGGGTGGCATAGTTCACAATTTTTTACATATTGAAGCGTTGTCTTGATGGACTAAGCCGGTACCCGACAAGGTGATGGTCGAGGCCGACGATGTNCCAGATGTAGGTTCAAGGGTCCGGCTAGTGGCAACTACATGGAATGGCCCCACTGAAGTTGAAGGAGTGCTTCTTGCACCAAACTCGGACGGTCATGTGACTGTAAAATTGGTTAATGGATATAATGCAACTCACTCACTGGCGTCAGTTGAGCAAATTGAGGTGCTTGGTAGCATTGCTGTTGATGGGGGTGCGGTATCATCTGTAGAAGTGAACTCGAATCTTCCACTTGTACACATACTTCATACTGGGGGGACAATCGCTTCAAAAGTTGATTATGCCACAGGTGCGGTAACAGCCCGTTTTGAGCCTGAAGAAATAATCGCCGCCGTGCCAGAATTACTCTCAGTTGCCCGAATTGAAACACGCAAATTAGGCAATATGTGGTCTGATGATATCCGTTCACTACATTGGAATCAGATGGCAGAAGCTGCTGCCGCATCATTTGATGATGGTGCTGAGGGTGTTGTAATTACACATGGAACCGATACGATGCACATTTCTGCAGCTGCTCTAGCATTTGCATTTTCAGGGGGTGGTGGTGTACCTGCTGGGAGAATAGCCTTCACAGGTTCTCAGCGTTCTTCTGATCGTGGGTCGACTGATGGCGCAGAGAATTTAATCGCTGCAGTCCATTGGGCCGCCTCAGGGCCAAAGCCTTCTGGTGCTAGTGATTCGACAGTTGTTGTGATGCACGCTGCTAGTGACGACGGTACGATGGCGGTAATACCTGGTTGCGCTGCACGCAAGAATCACTCTTCTAGAAGGGATGCATTCACCTCGATAAATCAGCCGAATATCGCAACTATTTCAGTAACTAGAGGCGAGGCTACGCTTAATTTGGAAGATGTGTACAATACTGCTTCTACCTCTCAGGAGCGTACTGTTGAAAACTCCCCTGTACTATATGACTCCAACATCAAAATTCTTCAGTTGGTGTCTGGTTCACACCTCTACGCTGACCAAATAAAGCATGCTTCAGCACATGGTTATTCAGCCATTCTGTTTTGGGGCACCGGGCTTGGGCACCTTACTCTTGATAATCCTGGCAATGCTCCAGAGAACGATGAAGTACGAACTTCCTTGATTGATTATCTAGGGGGTGACGGCGTTGTGGTCATGTCTACTCAATGCATTTCAGGACCTGTTCATCTAGATGTTTACAGCAAAGGAAGGGACCAACAGGAGATTGGCGTGTTAGGTCATGGAACAAACTTTCCCCCTGAAACGGCTCTTGTCAAACTTCATCACTTGTTAAGCCGCGGCTTGAGTGGAGATGAACTTGCTTCGGCGTGGCGTGAAAACTTAGTGGGCGAGAATCCTTCAGACATTTGATAAAGCAATTGGAAAATTAACTTTTCAATTGGATTTTTTCTTATAATCTCTACCGTTATTGTGATTCACCGCCACCACACGGGAGGGTATGATGCCAGTGCCACCTTCGCGTCGGAGTGACCTCTCAGAGGATTTGCTATTTCGCCGTCAAAGGGCTGCGGCAGGGGGGGGTCAAGCAAAAGTCGATGCCCTAAGAGCAAGTGGCCGCCGAACAGCAAGGGAGAGAATAGAATCACTTCTTGATGAAGATTCATTTGTTGAAGTTGACAGTTTTGTGACTCATAGGAATGATGAGTTCAATCTCCATACTCATTTAGTCGAAGGCGATGGAGTTGTATGTGGTCATGGCACAGTTGATGGCCGCAGAATATTTTGCTTTGCTCAAGATTTCTCTGTCTTTGGCGGCTCAATGGGTGAGATGCACGCCCTCAAAATCGCTAAGTTAGCAGAAATGTCTGAACGTGCTAGAATCCCACTTGTGGGTATCTGGGATGGTGGTGGCCAAAGGGCTCATGATGGTGTCCATTCTCTTGCTGGTACCGGAGAACTTCTCGATAGACTTGTTGCTTGTAGTGGACGGATTCCAATGTTCAGTTTGATTCTCGGCCCAGTTGTAGGTGTTTCATCTCTTGCAGCAGGATTGGCAGATTTTGTCATTCTTGGACAGGATCATGGTCAACTTTTCCTTTCAAGCCCATTGGAAACTGAAGAGACTGTCAGTGGTGAGTTGACTCCACAGGAACTTGGTGGGGCAGACCTTCATGCGAGCCGTTCAGGAATCGCTTGTTTAATCGCCGCTGATGAGGATGATGCTACTGATATAGTCTCAGAGCTCCTCTCTTTCCTTCCTGATCACTGTATGGCCGAACCCCCAATTTTCGAAAGTAGCGATGATCCTGAGAGAAGTTGTGATTCTCTTGAAGGTCTGATTCCTGATGATACCAACCATCCTTACGACATCAGAAAAGTGATTGGTGAGGTTGTTGATGATAGTCATTTTATGGAGTTGTTTGAAACTTACGCTGATAACATCATAGTAGGTTTTGCTAGATTGGAAGGTTCTACTGTGGGTATTATTGCGAATCAGCCCAAAGTACTAGCAGGTTGTCTAGACATTGATGCGAGTATCAAAGCAGCACGATTCATTCGAACTTGTGATTGCTACAATATTCCTCTTTTGACTATTGTTGATGTTCCCGGTTTCCTTCCTGGAACTGTTCAGGAGTGGGGAGGGATTATTCGCCATGGTGCCAAGTTACTATTTGCCTATGCCGAAGCAACTGTTCCCAAGATGACAGTTGTGACTCGTAAGGCGTATGGTGGAGCATACCTAGCAATGTCGTGCAAACATCTCCGTTCTGACTACAATGTTGCATGGCCCACTGGTGAACTAGCGGTGATGGGTGCGGAGGGGGCGGTTAATATCATTCATAGGAAGCAATTGAAGGTGGCTGAAGACCCTGCCGAAACTCATAAGGAATTGGTCTCAGAGTATAAGCGTAAATTTGGCGACCCCTATGTTGCCGCTCGTAACGGCTGGGTAGATGATGTGATAGAGCCAATTGATACTCGTATTAGATTGATTAGGGCATTACGTCTGTTGAGGAATAAGAGAGAGTGGACTCCGCCAAAAAAGCATGGAAATATACCTCTATGAGGGCGAGGTAATCAACTTAGATAGAGCCTTTTTACACATACTCGTTTCGTTTGGTTAAGGCGACTATGAGCGCGCCAATGCCTAGCAAGAGTAGAATTCCACCAATGATGAATACAAAACCCGAGAGCTCACCCTGAGAGCCTATCGAGGCATCTCCTCCGTTGGGATCTGCTTTCTCAAGCCAAAATGATTCCATTTCACTGATAGACTCACCATCATTGATTCGTAGATACAATTTGTGATCCCCATATGAGAGGTCGTGAGCAAGTAGGTCTGCTTGACAGTCGTATTGATTATCATCTAAGGTTGCACAGGAGGGAGATATTTCCTCCCATTCGTCATCGTCCCAGTAATATTCAACTAGCCATGGGCCATCACTATCTAAATCACTTATCTGAAATCTTAGTTCTGTCATATTATCCAATATATTGGCTGGTTTTGTCCATACTACCAAGGTCTCATCATCAATTTCTTCGATGGTGACTCGTAGTGGTTGGCGAATTTCATGTTCTCCATCGCTAGCAACAATTGCCCAATTTACAGACCTTCCAAACCAGTTTGGTTCTGGTGTGATTCTGAGTTGTTCGTGCCAAATATCCAGTGTGACGGTATCTTCTCCAGATTCTAGTGTGATATTTACCTCATCCCCATCAGGGTCCCAAACTATCTCGCTTAGTGGAATAGTGCTAATACTGTCCTCGTCAAGAGTAAACTGGGTGTAATTGAAAAGAGGCGAGTCTGCAACTGGAGTTACCACAAAAGTGGCATTCAACCAGACACAGTCACTTTCATCAGAGTTGTCATCATATCGAACCATACAAAATGAAACATTTTCTTCTCCATGCCAGTGCTCTGTTGGCAACACACTAACATTTGAGGTCATTTGTTCAGCATCATCTAGAACTGATTCAAGTCCAACATTAAGTTCGCCGGAAATCCCAGCCGCTAAGAGTGCAGCCCCATTAATTGCAACTGTATCTAACTCTTCATCAGTCACATAAGGGGCTAAGTCGAAAACAGTTGCATTTTGGTCTTCCGTCATAGTGAATGTTGGATGTTCCAAAACCACAAATGGATCATCGATTGATTGATGCATTAATTCAAAACAAAATGGCACCCGTGCTGGTGGATTTCCCGGAGTAGCCTCATCTCTTATCTCCCCACAAACAGTATACCAAGTATCCCCACTACGACCAGACCAATCGGCTAAATCAACCAATTTGAGTCTTCTTCTATCATTTTGTAAGAAATAATCTAATTCTGGTTCTGCATCTCCTTCATGTAGTGGCGCAAAAGTGAACTCGTTACCTATGAATCTCAATTCATGCCCGTCGACATCCCAACCAATATCACTTGCATTGATGGTTAATTCACCCTCTTCTTCAATGATGTAACTAGGCATTGGATTTTCTAATTGTGGCGGCGCATTTGCTCTCTCAAAGGTGGTTTGTATGCTGCCCCGTTGCCCGTCATGTAATACTCTGAGCACGGCGGTATGGAAGCCGGGAGAAAGTGAAAATGGAGAGAGGTTACAACTGGCAGTATCATTAGCATTATCCCAATTTCCAGCTATCCACGCAGTCTCTCCAACAACTTGACAGTGGACTTCAAGAGCATTTGGGGGGGAATCCAAATCACGCTCTGTTACAGATGCAGAAATATGTATCACATCAGTGGAAGTAATTGCTGAAGATGAAGAGTGAAGTTCCCACTCATTTTCACTCAAATTGTATAGCCAAGTTTCATCGGACAACCCCTCCCAAGAGTTGCCACCAAACACTACTAGGTTGTTGCTAGCGTTATCAAATGCCATTGCAGAGGCGGACATATCTTTAATCCCCTCATTTGTGACTATATCCCATGTCAATGTATCTAGGTTGAAACTCCATAACTCTCTAGAGTATTCAACTCCAAAGCCGGAGTTATCTACCGCAAGCCCACCGTATAGGTAGGCGATTTTATTTTCAACATCCATGGCGGTTGCAATCTCCATTCTTGCTGAAGGAAATGAGCCAGGAAGTTGAAGTTTGGACCAACTATTTGTTTCTCCATTGAACATCCATGTCTCGTTTGAGAGATTGCCATCAGCACCCATTCCTCCAAACAGTATGGTTCGATTCCATCCTTCTGAGAAGAACATAGTTGCCCCAGCAATTCCACGAGGTGAATTTAGGCTGTGCAAGTTCTGCCACACGGCTGCTCCGGGGTCAAACGCCCACGTTTCATTCGAAAATGCTCCTGATGAGTTGTAACCCCCATAGGATATGTAGCGGGAAGATAATGAATCCCAGGCTATGGCTTGTCCTGTAACTCCTTCAGGTCGAACACTTTCTGGATAGGCAATCCATGATGATGACCATCCGTTCCACCTCCAGAGTGTTGAATCACCCGAATCACTTCCACCAGACAATAGACCTGCTGCCCAGCCATCACTAGCAAATGCATTACTTCCCACCGAGGTGGGTCCACCAGTGCCTTCCTCCCATTCACGTGTGCCAAAGAGATCCAAAGTCCACATGTCACTGAAACCACTGCCACCTTCTCCCCAACCCGCTGCAAGAACTGTACGGTTAGTTAAGGGGTCGAAAAAGAGGAGGGGATGTGCTCTAGCGGCAGGTGCTCCCACAATGTTTTCATGTTGGGTGACGCGGTACAATTGGTTGTTTGTGAGATTTTCTGAGAGATATGAATCTGGGTCTGATGGCTGGTCGGGATTATTTTCTCGGCTACTGGCAGCATACCAACTTTCATCTTGGCCTTTCAATGTCAAATCAAGGTAAGGTTTGATTTTGTTTACGGCGTGTTGCTGTTGCTCCGATTCAGTCATTGTAGCATCCCCATCAAACAGATTATCGAGAAATGATTGATCATCCTCATACTGTACATGGTTTGCTCCTACAACTTCGAGTAGTTGCCAACCACTATTCCATTGGTCTAGTAGTGGCTCAGCGTGTTCATCAAGCGGTGCCACGGTGTCCATCGTACCAGTTAGGAATAGGGCGTGTGCGGGATGAGCCATCTCTATGGCGGTGACTCCAGTACCAATATCATCAGTATCCAAGCCAAATCCAAACAGGGCGCGTGGTGGCTGGAATTGACCTGTGGTGAATACAGCACCCCAGTAACTGCTGACAACGGTAGCCAAGCCCGCACCGAGTCCATGTCCTGCTACCCCCCAATGGTCCATGTCTATGCAACCCTGTGCTCCAGCTGGCCCTCGATCTGTATCNCCAGTGAGATTGATGTAACCGATGGTCCCGATTAGTTCAGAGTGGTCTGATACTGCGCGGTAAATTTCATTTCCAGCCCGTTCTTCTCCAATTATTACTACAAAATATCCAGCTTTGGATAACCCCTCACCAATCCAAGAATAGTCATCAAAACCTTCACCTCCATCTGCATGAAAAGCAATCCATGGATAAGGTGCCCAAGAACAATCTAGTGGGACATTTTCNCCACCATTGGTTGAAGGATAATAGAAGCGNANATCTTTCANGTCACTATTTGCATCACTATATGATGAATCCATCCANCCAGGTGAAAAGCGCTCANATCCCACAGGGCCAATGAAGTTTGGAGATTCCTCTCTTACTTCAGCAGTGACATTAATGATTAGTGATGAGAATACGGTGAAAAGCAGTACTGTGGTAAGTACGACAGCCTTGGGGCCTCCCCTCTCCATCATATTCTGCTCCTCTTCTTTACCTTTGAATCAGTCGCCGCTGAGTTTACATTTCTACAGAACTGAGAAGTTCCATTACCTCTCTCAGGGAGGGGAGATCATCAGTAGCTTCTGGGAAGAATAGATATTCCCATGCTTTGAGATGTTGGGCGACCAAGAGCCAACGTCCATTGAGATGAATACCCCATTCATTTTCTATCAGCGCTTCAAATTCACCATCGCCATATGAGATTGAGAGAAACAGGGGTGCATCATTTCCTGCATTCATTCTCTCGCCAACAATTTCTGCATCTATTCCCGGTAATTGGTCAAAGTCGACATTAAGGCGTCTCCCAACATGGTCGCAAACATCGGATGTATCAACCAGTGAATTTCGCCATGGACCTCTACCTGATAGTGGCCTACGTCCACTCTCCCACCAAATTTTCCCGCCAGCAGTAGCCCATGCAGCGGCACATGCACGGGCCGTAGAGCCGCCTCCAATCATGCAAAGTAATGGCTTATCCAAATCGTCCTTCAANGAGAAATCAAAGCCAAATTCTTCTGCCACCATCAGNAAACCANCACCATCGGTTTCTGCAGCCNGCCANACATGCCCATCATGGNGCATCTGGTTGACAGATGCTAGCATNGGATCTCCCAAAATCCANTCAGGGCTNGAGTCGATTGGTAATTGATGTTTCAAAGGTGCGGTTAGAGAGAGCCACACCTCTCTTCTGCCATGGTCCGCTCCCTTGTTTTCTTTGGTTATGGAGGAATTCATGGCATGGCCCCAAGCAAGCGCATTAACCAAAACATCGTTTGAGATTTTTTCACAAGCATCAAAAGTGATGTCATGTCCACGTTCTTGGACGAATTGTGAAACAATACGAAATAAATCAGGTGTCGAAGAGTGTTCGATGGGGTTACCGGCAACGGCAGCACAAACACGCGGCCCTCTTCCCATAGTAACCTCCTACCCCCCCTAACAGAAAAGACTCACGCTATTATGAGATNATATTCGAGTATCGAGAAANTATTGATTCTNCCAAATGTNTTTTTTTCNAAATGGGCCGTACGTAGTACGGCTAAAATAGCGTTTGTGGCATATAAGTTGTATGAAGCATTGAATAATGGATGGTGAGACGAAGCCTCATGCCAAGCGACTTGGAAATCGTCAGAGATGCCACACCGCTCCCTATCGAGGAGGTCGCTTGGAAGTTGGGTTTAGGGGTGGAAGACATCTCTTTGAAAGGTAATGGTATTGCCAAAGTAACTTGGGAAGCCCTCAAGNCTCGACGAGATAATGTTCGTGGAGTGTTGGTGCTTGTGACAAGCGTGAATCCAACACCCTTTGGGGAGGGTAAGACTGTAACTACGATAGGTTTGAACCAAGGGCTAAATCGACTAGGTAAGAATGCAGTTTGTGTCATCCGTGAACCATCCATGGGTCCTGTTTTTGGAATTAAGGGTGGTGCAGCAGGTGGTGGTTATTCTCAAGTTCTTCCGATGGAACAAATCAACCTCCATTTCACNGGNGATATTCACGCAGTGAGTGCGGCACACAATCTCTGCTCTGCTCTTCTTGACAATCACTTGCATCAAGGAAATAAGTTGGATATCGACCCCTCTCGTGTAATTTGGCCTCGTGTAATTGACATGAATGATCGCTCACTAAGGTATTCTGCAATTGGGCTTGGTGGTGCTTTGAACGGTTTTGCACGTGAGGAGCGTTTTGACATTACAGCAGCCAGTGAGGTGATGGCAATCTTAGCTCTAGCAAGTGATTACAAGGATTTGCGTCAGCGTCTTGCCCAGATTGTCATTGGCCAAAACAGGAGTGGTAATCCAGTGAAGGTTGAGGATATTGGAGCTGCAGGTCCGATGTCGTTGTTACTTCGTGATGCCTTGTTGCCAAATCTTGTGCAAACTCTTGAGGGTGACCCAGCGTTTATCCACGCAGGACCATTTGCTAACATTGCACATGGTAATTCCAGCCTCATCGCCGATAGGTTGGCTCTTGCAACATCTGATTATGTAATCACCGAGGCTGGATTTGGTTCAGATATGGGTGCTGAAAAGGCTATTCATATCAAGACGGCAGCTAGTGGTATTCCGCCCGATTGTATTGTGATAAATGCGACAATTCGTAGTATGAAATTGCATGGGGGTGGTTTTTCATCTTCAGGTGGCCAACGTCCCACTTCTGATGAAATTGCCAAAGAAAATGTTGCAGCAGTTACTTCGGGAGCGATGACGAATCTAGCGCGGCATGTACGAAATATGAAGAGATTTCTTGTTCCAGTAATTGTGTCAGTCAATCGCTTTTCTACTGATACTGAAGCCGAGGTTCAGGAGTTGTTGCGTTGTGCCCGCGAGTGCGAGGCTGACAATGCAGTAATCTTTGACGGCCATCAACGAGGTGGGGCCGGTGCTGCAGACCTTGCCAACGCAGTTTCAGCTGCATGTCAAGATCATCTTGCAAATGGCCGCCCTTTTGAACCACTATTTGATAGTAATATGAGCGTGGTTGAAAAGATGCTGAGAATAGCAACCATGGTTTACGGTGCAGATTCAATTGACCTTCACAAACAAGCGGAGAGGGATCTCAAATTAATCAAGAAATGGAAATATGACAAACTTGCCGTTTGCATGGCAAAAACTCAGTATTCATTCAGCCATGTAGCCCAAGAGTTGGGTGCACCCAGTGGTTTTACTCTTCCAATTCGAGAGATACGCCTCAATGCCGGCGCAGGATTTGTTGTCCCAATATGTGGTTCAATTATGACCATGCCAGGTCTTCCTAAACAACCAGCGGCTATGGATATGGATATGGATGAAGATGGCAATTTTTCCGGCGCTTTCAGTTGAGATTGAAGCCCAATCCGGTTTAACGAGTAAACGACGCTTTGAAGTCTAACAGCAGCAAGGGAGTTCTATGAGGGCAGTGTTACTAGCGTTCCTTCTC
Source organism: Methanobacteriota archaeon (assembly GCA_002685895.1). Taxonomy (GTDB): domain Archaea; phylum Thermoplasmatota; class Poseidoniia; order Poseidoniales; family Thalassarchaeaceae; genus MGIIb-Q1. Next base: position 4,673 of record NYYK01000015.1, on the reverse strand, counting down.
TTTGCCGCGACCCTTTCTGTTGGTTGCTTATCTGGGCAATCAAATCCTAATCCATCTCACAATATACCTGGCTGTTACGAAAACCAACCAGATGAGGAGCCACAAGATTGCGAGGCTGAATTGCCTGATGAAAACAACACTACCACAAATGGTGGGAACACAACCAATGGAAACGGCACCAATAGTGGCGGCAATGGTACAAACAATACATCTAATGGGACCAATTCAACGGACGAAGGAAACCAAACTCAGGTGCCTGAAGTGCCAAATTACGGGCCTTGGGAAGGATATCAGGTCTATCCTCTCGTTGCTGATGCACGTGCCTTGGGGGGAGTGTGGCAAGCGTGGCAATTGTACAATCATTTCAATAACTCGTGGAATGGTACAACTCCAGGAGTAGAAAATGGATCAGATTCTAAATGGGTTCTTATTGAATTCTTGAGTACAGATTGTGTACACTGCTGGAACGCTGCTGATGAGATGAGCGCTTTCCATGATAATTACAGCGAGCAGGTTGATTTTCTCTCTTTTGCGGTCAACTTTTCATCGAATGATTATTTCAATTCTTCTTTGGATGAGATTGCAGCGTTCCAAGACAAGACCAGTCATTCAGGATGCCGAGGCAACAATCACGACTGCTCCACCCGTCCAGGTGAGGCGCATGATTGGCTCTATGTAGATGACCGCAATCAGTCCTCGATGTATGCAATGCAGGCAGGAGGTACTCCGTTATTTGTCATCATCATGCCTAATGGAACAGTAGCGTGGCACCAATATCAACACGATGGTGATACTGATGAGAATGAGGAATCAATAACAGATGCACTCCAGAGGTTTTTTGGACCAATGCAGTAATGATTCATCTAATTGAATTGAGTGCTTGTTCGATATCTCTCCAAAGATCCTCAACATCCTCAATACCAACACTCATTCGAACAAATCCGGGATTGATTCCAGCCGCAATCCGTACCTCTTCGGGAACGAACATGTGACTGGTGTTGAAGGGGCATTCCACCAAACTCTCAACCCCACCAAGGCTTGTTGCCTCGAAAAGTAGTTGTAGGCCACTGAGGAATTTCGATGCGGCCCCATCTCCACCTACTACAGTAAAGGCGAGCATCCCAGTGCCATTTGGCATAATTTTCGTGGCTAGTTCGTATTGATTATCACTCTTGAGCATAGGGTGATTAACGGAGGAAACCATGGGGTGTTCAGCTAGACGGGTAGCCAGCGTATGTGCATTAGAAGCATGGAGAGGCATTCGAGCGTGAAGGGTTCGCATCCCTCTCTCTAGAAGATAACATGCATGTGGGTCTGGTGACCCTCCGAAGTGAACCTTCTTGATGAATAATTGAGAAATCAAATCCGCATTTCCAACAACTGCACCACCGATGACATCTGAATGTCCTCCCAGATATTTTGTTGTTGAATGAATGACGAGGTCGCACCCCATCTCTATTGGTTTAGTAGCCCAAGGGGTTGTGAAAGTATTGTCAATTACAAGCAGGATGTTGTGCCGCTGTGCAATCTCTGCAAAGGCCGGTATATCTGCAATTTTTAGGACCGGGTTAGATAATGTCTCAATGTAGAGCATCTTGGTATTTTTTTCGATTGCTGCTTCATAGGATGCAGGGTCAGTCATGTCTGCAAAACTGACATTGATTCCGAAGCGTGGTAATTCTTCAGTCATTAATCCGTATGTGCCACCATACACATCAGGGGCTGCTACGATGTGATCACCACTAGATAGAAGTCCAAGAAGTGTGGTGCTGATAGCTGCCATTCCACTAGCAAAAAGAAGACCATCTTCTGCTCCTTCCAAAGCACAAATTTTCTCTGTTGCAGCGTCAGAGTTGACGCTAGAAAGTCGCGCATATAGTAGAGTGTGCTGAGCGCCCGCAGCCCAACCCGCATACCGTTCCTCATTCAACTTGTAGGTTGAACTTTGAAAAATAGGAGTGTTTACTGCACCCTCAATATGTTTAGTTCCAGAATGAATCGTTTTGGTGGCAAAACCGGTGTCGGTATTTTCTTCTCCCATGACTCCTGATATGCTTATTCTCTTTCAACAATACGCCGATAAAACNCTTTGTTAGTCGGAANTTGGTAGTATAATTGGCGTTATCCTCGTCATTATGACGGAATTAATAAGAATAAGCCGGCTTAGCGGCAGCCATGCTATTTGACCAATTGGACGATAAGGATACGGCAATTCTAGAATTGCTGTTGCAAGATGCTCGGGCTAGCACCAAGAGTATCGCTGATAGATTAGATATTCCTAGAGTGACTGTACATGACCGAATCAAGCGCTTGCAAGAGAGGGGCGTGATTGAGAAATTCACGATTGAACTATCACACGAAAAACTCGGTCTCCCGTTACACGGATTCATTCTTGCAAACTGGGCTGGCGACCGTGCGAAGGCCGACCGACGTAGTGTCGCCAAAGAGATTTGCAAACTACCATTCATTGCCGGTTGCCATATCATTACAGGACAGTGGGATTTTATCATTGAAGTTGTGGCTAGGGAAATGGATTCTCTTGGTGATTCAATTCTAGACAATTTGTCAAAAATACAAGGCATAGGGCATACTCAGACAATGATTACTTTCTACAGTTATCAAGGTGCGGCACGTGGCTCGTGAGAACCACTTGCTCGGTATGAAGGATAAGATATCACGCGAGAGTTTGAATAGGTTGAATAAACTACCAATACATGGAGGCGTGCTATGCAGATTCTGAAGAGAGATGATGACCTACTAAGGCTACGCGTAGAACACGAGGATGACTTGTGGGTAATGTCACAATTGGTGAAGGGCAAGAAGCACGCTGGCATGGTATCGCACAGAAGAGACCAGACCACTGGAACCCAAGAAGGCGGTGGTCGGGCTAAATCAGCAGAGCGAAAGCCAATGTGGATTGAAATTGCTGTTGAAAATACAGAATTTCAGATGTTTTCAGATAACCTCAGATTGCACGGTGTCATTACTGATGCTCCGATTGACAAAGGTTCATTCCACACCCACAATGTTGGGTTAGGGGATCAAGTAGAACTTATCGCATTGGGTGGATGGAGCAGTGCTGATGAAAAGTTACTTTCCGAAGCGGTACAAGAAGGTGGCCGTGCCAAAGTTTCAATCATTGTAGTAGAGAATGACGAGATTATGCTATTCCAAATAGCATCTCATGGTATGAGAGATCTTACAACCTTCACTTTGAGGGGTGGCGGGAAGCGTGAGAAGAGTTCATTGGATGCGCGTGAAGGGTTCTTCGTGAAGGCGGCGAAGCAATCTGCATTATTGCTTGGCAAAGAAACACCACTAGTTATTTGCGGACCAGGCATGGCGCGTCAAAATTTTGAGAAATTACTCAAGAAAAATGGCTGTGAACAAGAAATAATGAATGTTGCAACGAATATAGGAGGCCGTCCAGCTGCCAATGAAGTCCTTGCAGAAGGGTTAGCTGCGGAATTATTGGGTGAGACAGCGATTTCAAAACAGACGATGGTAATTGAGGAAGCGCTGAGGAGAATGGCTACCGATGGAGATGTTGCTTATGGGTACGATGTAATTCTCAAAGCATTTGAGCAAGGAGCAATTGATACCCTCATCATCAATTCGGATATGTTGAGAGATTTAGAGGCCAAGATTGGCGATGAATCATGGATAGATTTCACAGCGCGTCTTGATGAGACCGGTTCCCACCTGATTCAAGCATCAAATGAGCATGATGCAGGTCAACAACTAGATGGCCTTGGCGGGGCAATCGCTTTGCTACGTTGGAAGATTGATTGACTCTATGAAAAGAGAATGTATGCCCCAATACCGAACATTGCAACATCGACAATGGCATGAGAGAGATAACATGGCCAAATGCTGCGATATCTATGATAGAGCCATGACCAAATTGCTCCGCCACAGAACACCCCAAAAGAGGCTAGAATCGCTAAGGGTAGAGGGAACATTACTACTACACCAATAAAATGGTGAGCCGTGAAGACCAATGCAGATAGGATGACTGCGATTTTCCCATCGACGAATGTCTCGAACTTCTCAAAGATAAACCATCTGAACAGGTACTCTTCCATTACTGAGTTGATGAATACCCAATAGCAAAACAGGGCGAAGTACATCCAAGGATTCAACAATCCAAATGGTTCGACATATCCCTTAATTTCAGATGCGTCCAAACGATCGCCTAAGAGCCACCAAGAAACGAACATTACCAAACTCATTCCGATTCCTAAGCCTGCTGCGATACCCCAGCCTCCTTGGTTAACTGGAGACCAAGAGATCTCTTTTTTTTCTACCTTGGTACGCCACAAAACGGGCAGTCCCATCTGCCAAAGTTTTCCTGCTGCGAATACAATAGAACCTAGAGTTCCAGCGAACAGATTGGTGGCCAGAAGAGCAATCGATGAAGCCGGAGTAGAAAGTAGGAGTGCAACAGCATCTTTTTGTTTTTCATCCAAAGTCATTCCTCCTGTTCGAGTTTTCCATTTTCTAATGATTCAAGGAATTCATCAACATCTATGACGCCATCTTGGTTGAGGTCTATTTCGTGGAATAAGTTTCTGATATGGAAGTGTTTTAACTCGGGTGCGAGAATTTTCATTGCGCGAGCGAATTCATAAAGAGTCAAATGACCTGGATGTTTTTGGTCACAACAGGCGTGG
>NYYK01000014.1 GCA_002685895.1 Methanobacteriota archaeon | reverse complement strand
TGGGTAGATGGGATAGACATCTGTTCAACTCCTGAACTCCGGTAATGACTACTTTCGGCATCGTCAAACGCTTCATCAACCCACTAGCATCATCGGCCCTAAACATCATAGCAAGGCGAGCCTCAACGACCTCATCGCTGGAAATATCTGCAAGCCTCGCTTGACCTGTCAAGTCATACTCGTGCCCACCAAAAATTGTCGACAACACGCCATCTTCAGACATTTTTTCAAGCACTTGAGCGGCGTTCTGACCTGCTAGAATTCGCCTGAATTCCTGCCAAATACGCTCAATACTGACATTTTTCAACATATATTGACAATCGCGAAGAGCTGATGCCAAATCATCTCCGGGGCTCCAAAGTCCTGCATCTCCTTGGTCCATTAATCTGTATGCGCGCATCACCCGCAAACCATCTTCAGACAATCTAGTGGAGGCATTCCCAACAGCACGGAGGACACCATTCTGCAAATCTTGGTATCCATTAAATGGGTCATACAAAAGCTGTCTTGCCAAGTCAACAGCCATAGCGTTGATTGTCAAATCACGACGCTCAAGATCTTCTAATAACGAATCACCGAAAATCACAGATTCCGGCCTGCGACCATCGAGATATTCTTGATCACACCTCAAGGTGGTTATTTCATACAAATCGCCATCAGGCCTTACTCTTACTATCACAGTACCATATTTAGCACCAACATCAATCGAATTAGAGGAGCCAAAGAGGTCCATCACTTGCTCGGGTCTGAGATTAGTAGTCAAGTCGTAGTCGTGTGGCACAACTTCGCTGAGCCCCTGCCTAACACTACCTCCAACAACCCAAACACCTCCGCCACTTTCTGAGATAATGGAAACCACCTGCAACAGGTCATCTGGGAGTGATTCTATCCAACTCTGCATTGATGATGGAAAGGCTACGCCCTCCATGTCTGCAGGTGCTCCTTTCGGCAGCGCGGCTACTCTCGCGTAATGCTCCACAAGGGGGCGGGGGGCGGCAATCGCTTTCAAGGGCGACGGCGAGGGAGGGTCATGGAGGTGGAACTCGTACCCATCGAGTGGTTGAAGGCACACGAGGAAATCCGCCCAAAAAAGGTCGAAGAACTAGCAAAGGTGACGAAAAAATGGGGTTGCTACACCAAACCCCTCCTCGTTGACAGGCAGACTGGCACAATCCTAGACGGGCATCACCGACATCAAGTTGGATTTATTCTGAACCTGCTTAGACTTCCTGCTATATTGTTCGATTACTTGGAAGATGACTCTATCACAGTAGAGGCTTGGCCGAATTGTGGATTAGAATCTTTGAGCAAACAAGAGGTTATTGACATGGCAGCATCTGACGAACTCTATCCACCAAAAACCAGCCGTCATACAACTGAATGGAATACTCCGCCAATACACATCTCTCTTGAGACCCTTGCCAATGCTGAGGATTAATTATCAGGTAGCGATTGAATAGGGGGATTTGATATGACGGACGACAGTAGCCCCGTCGTATCTATTGAGACTCAAAAAAATTCTCATACTCAGGCAGAGGAAATTTCGAATGCCGTCACCTCTGGTATTGGAATCCTTTTAGCCATCATTGGCTTGTATTTTCTAGTTACTAGAAGCATCGCAACGGGTGATAATTGGAAGATTGTGACTTGCACCATATATGGCCTCAGTCTAGTGATTGCCTACATCTTTTCGACACTATATCACGGGNTNACAAATAANCATGGGAAATCGATAATGCGGCTTGTCGATCAGATTGGAATTTACATTTTGATTGCTGGCTCTTACACACCATTTGTGCTGATTATCGTCGGCGGTAATTGGGGTTGGTTCATGTTTGCCTTCGTGTGGATTTTTGCCTCGGTTGGAATCACTATTAGACTCGCAAAAAATAAGGTATCAAAATTTGTAACTACTGCTCCATATTTAGCAATGGGTTGGGCTGCACTATTGATGATTAAACCGCTGATTGAATACTCAATAAATTACGGTTGGGTATGTCTGATACTAGTAGTTGCAGGTGGTGTATCCTATTCTATTGGAACATTTTTCTATTCACAGAGTGGAATGTCTCACAATCATGCTGTCTGGCACCTATTTGTCTTGACTGGTAGCATCACCCATTATTTCGCGGTGCTACTGTATGTGATTCCGCATCCTGTATAAATCACAGGTTTGGGGCGCACTAGCGATGCAACTGGCATCACAACGAATAGTTATGGAACCAAGTCTTCATGGCTGCCGAATCCAAAATCGTCGCCAAGATCATCTGGTGCACCAGGATGTTGCATTTCAGTCTCTAACAATGCGAAGAGAGTGGGCCACAATGGTGAGAGCCAATCAGAAGCATTCAACAACATTTCGAAGAGGGGGTTATCCTCAACCTCACCCTCGAACCCAATAAATTGGAAGCACTCGTCCTCATCATCCTCCCAAACATCATCATCTCCAGTTAGCAANACCGGAGGTAAATCGGCNGGTAAAAGNCGTAGTTGCTCNANAAACTCATNCAAATGCTNNATNTGTTCTNCATCAAAAACTCCCAATTCAGAGCCAATCTCCAAGGCATTCTCTAGCAGAGAGGCTAGTTGTCGCGAATCTGTCGCCTCATCTTCTGTCTCGGAAATATCCACAGGTCCGAAAAGAACTCCACCAAGATCGGTGTCGAACCAATCGCCTTGGCGTTCGCGCTTGAGCAAACGTTGGGCCACCTTGCCACCAATCGGAGCTATCACGAAACCGCCATCAGTGATTCTATTTTCCAACCAATTAGGAAGATTTGGTAAAGAACCGGTAACTAATACACGATTCAATGGGTTTGGTAGATTCGGAGGTGCGTGATCAAGTTGTCTCATCTTACGAATATGGAATGTTGCTTTGCAATCAAACTCTTTCAAACGCTCTCTAACGTGTTCGATGACCTGTCTATTTGGATCTACTACTGTTACACCACCTTCTGGGCCAACAATGTGTCCAATGAGGGCTGCTAGATACCCTCCTTTGGCACCAAGTAGCAAAACCTCATCTCCACGTTCCAACTCAAGATGATGTAGTAAGGTGCAAATCATGTGTGGAGCTGATATGGTTTTGATTCCACCNCCATCAGTNTCAGTGAAAACCAATGGGCGATCATAGTAGAAAGGTTCAGAATCGTAATTGGTGAAAGATTCCACAGCGATTGCTGACATTGCCTCACGGATAACTGGAGTCAAGGGTACATCAGCGGCTTGCAAGCGCTCTAACAATCCCGCAATGTCGTTCACAANAGGGCCACAACANTCCCTACACAAAAGGCTAAGGGGTCGCGTGGTTCATATTGTGGNNNTTCTTCGGCNNTTCCATCGGGCTCGTGGTCTAGCGGTTATGACGTCGCCCTTACAAGGCGAATATCGCCAGTTCAAATCTGGCCGGGCCCATAACAAACAACCATAATATTGCTATAAATTAGCAAAAATCGGATATTATCAGNATNTTTCATGTTGAAATACACGCTATAAAAAACCCTCTTTTTATGCCATGAAAGCCAATACTAGTGGAATATTGCGCTAATGAGATTGGATTAGGGGTGGCAATATCTCCAAAAGGGGTCGCTTCGCGGCCAATATCATGGTACAGGACGCCTCTGTGCTCGCGAGCATCCTCGCTCGCCGCCTAAAACGAGCCGGCCTCTTCATCTCAACTGCTGAGTCGTGCACTGGCGGCATGGTTGCCTCTGCTCTCACCGACATACAAGGCGCCAGCAAATGGTTCCGACAAGGCTGGATTACATATTCCAATGAAACAAAAACCGTACAACTAGGTGTTCCAGAAGAACTCTTTGAGGATGATGTCGCTACTGGTGCCGTCAGCCCCGAAGTTGCAGAAGCTATGGCAAGGGGGGCAGCAAAAGAGTCAAACAGTGAAGTGGCAATAGGTGTGACCGGTATTGCTGGGCCAACAGGTGCTACTGAAAACAAAGAGGTTGGGCTCGTCTGGGTTGGCATCTATGTCGATGGTGAAGTTATCACGAAGAGTGCTGAATTTGGCCAAGGTGATAGACACAGCAACAAAGAGGCATTCACTACTTTCGCACTACGAGTTGCTATTGAGGCGTGGGATGAAATACGAGAAGATGAGGAAGAGGAATTGGTTGTCGAGGTGGAAGATGTCAAAGAACCCACAATTCCTGAAGCACTGAAACAACTCTCCAATGGTGAAAAGGATGAGGAATGGAGTGATGATGTAGCTTGGTCAGAAGGTGATGAAGAACCAGAGGTAGAAGTGCCTGCAATTCCTGAATCAGATATCGCTTGGGATAATGAAGAGTAGATTGCTCAGTATCTATTCTATACTGCGATTGTTCCTAATTCAATCGCAATGGCTTAGAACGTTCTCTCCTGCGTATGTGGGTATGGTGAACGGGCGCTGGCGAGATATCTCTCTCAGTTTGGCCAGTATTGGCCTTTTTGCCGGCGCAGAGGCACAAACAAAATTGATGGTGATGGATGATCCATTCAAAGTGATAGAGGTTGCAAAAAACCTTGGAATTACCGGCGTACTAACCGAAGAGGTACTCCAAAATATTGTTGAACAGGCAGATTCCACTGAGAGTCGACCTGACGAGGAGCAGGAACACTCTCTTGACGAGATGGTGCCAGTTCTCGATGCTACTGAGCATCCAGAACAACAAACCTCCACACAGGGTAGAGTAATTGCACCAATCAATACCGCTGAACCAGAATCTCCATCTCGCCCCCACAATTTACCACATTTTTCACTTGATGGCTTTCCGATGGTGGCCACAGAAGTTGATACCGAATTGGAAATACACTTTGACATCACTGGAAACAGCACGACTGAAGGGAAACTAAGTGATATGCTCTCACTTTTCAACAACCGCTTGGAGAAAATAAAACGTATACTGGTACAATCTGGAAGGATGCGAAATCGACCAATCGATGTCTCTCATGTAATTCGGGACCAATCTCGCTACTCAAGTAATAGTAANACCGCAACAATCGTTGGACTGGTCAATGATGTTAGGTACAAAGGAGAAAATCTCCATTTCAGAGTTGAAGACAAAAGTGGCGATGTCTTTTGCGTTCTGAGGCCACCACGAGCCATGGATAGCTCACCGGAAGCAAAACGACGCAATACCATCGCTGTTGCCGGACTGATGAATGATGATGTGGTTGGTGTTACTGGTTTCATTAACCCCGGAAGCCGCGATATGTTCCTAGTTGAGGACATCCATCTTCCACCGATTGCAAAGCATCGTAAGCGATTAGCAGAAGAAAACCAAGCAGTTTCTGTTGCATTCATTTCTGACATCCATGTTGGCTCCCACACCTTCCTTCAGGCACAGTGGGAGAAGATGGTAAAATGGTTCCACGAAGATCCGCTTGCTAAGACAATCAAATATTTCGTACTTTCAGGTGATGTTGTTGATGGCGTTGGCATCTACCCAAACCAAGACAAGGAGTTGGGAATTATTGACCTATACAAGCAATATGAGGAGATGGCTCGTTTGGTTGAATTACTACCTGATTGGGTCGAGACCATAATACTACCAGGGAACCACGATGCTGTGCGTCCTGCAGAACCACAACCGTCTCTAGAACCACTAATTCAGCAATATTTCAATTCGGCGACATTCGTTGGCAATCCATGTGATTTCAGCCTCCATGGAGTAAGAACTNTAGCCTATCACGGCGTTAGTATCATGGATTTTGTCTCATCTATTCGGCATGTCACATTCTCAGAGCCAGAGAAAGCAATGGCAGAGATGTTAGAACGGCGCCACTTAGCACCATCGTGGCGTGGAAAAACACCACTCTCTCCAGAACCAGAGGATCACATGGTAATCGATACGATACCTGATATCTTTGTTTGTGGGCACGTTCACGGGCACTACTGTGGGGATTACAAGGGCACCACCCTGATTCAGAGTAGCACTTGGCAAGACCAGACTGGATACATGCGAATGCTTGGATTTCAACCAAAACCATGTATTCTCACAGTGGTAAACCTTCACACGCACAAGACTGCGACTATTCCGTTTGCCTGATGAAAGGGTAACAATATCTGTTCTTATGCCCGACCTTCGGATTCTACTGCATCCCAGTCTGCAAGGAATTTTTGAATCCCTACTTCGGTCAACTCGTGTTTAATCATTTGACGGAAAATTTCAGTTGGTATTGTTGCTGCGTGGGCACCTAATCTAGCAGATAATTCCACATGAGTCAATGATCTGATAGAAGCGGCAAGAACTTTGCATGTAATACTTGAATCATTACTCCAAGCTTGCATAATTTCGGCTATTAATTCCATACCATTCTCACCTTTGTCATCAATTCTACCAATGAAAGGAGAAACATAGCAAGCGCCTGCCTTTGCGGAAAGAAGCGCCTGAGAGACGCTGAAAACCAATGTCATGTTGACATCTATTCCCTCTTTGGACAGGATAGCAGTTGCCGCTAGCCCTTCGGAAGTGCACGGAATTTTGATGATGACATTATCAGGTAATAATTCCTTTAATTCTCGTGCTTCACCAACCATACCTTCGCAATCCATGCTGTTTACCTCGGCACTGATGGGACCAGGGCATAGTTCTGCAATTCGCTGTATCGTTTTCTTGAAATCGCCACCCGAACGGCGAATTAGTGTAGGGTTTGTTGTAACTCCACCTAGCACGCCCCAAGAGGATATCTCCTCAACTTCAGATATCACAGCACTGTCAAGGAAGAGTTCCATGCAACTCTTACCAACCCACCCCAACATGAATGTATCGCGTTAACCCACCCCTTCATTACTACGAAGCGGATTACTCTGGAAATTGTTCACCAGAGAAAAGGTGGGGCCAAAGATTCCTACAATCATTTCCTTCAACTATGGGTACACCGGCCTTGCGGAAGCCATTGAATGCCATCTCTTTGCTAGGGTTGAATCCAATGAACCTGCTTCCTGGAATCATCATGGAAAGGTCAGTATGATTGTCACCTACTGAACATACCTGCTGAGGGGTAAAGCCATTGATACGGCACAATTTCTCAACCATTATGCTCTTGTCATGAGCAGGAACACGAACGATTCCCTCATCTTGAAGAAAGCCGTCTTCGCAGTACTGGAAGCCATTTGAGGCCCAATCGTCGACCTTTAACATCTGAGCTATTGAGCCTATGAGAAGATCTACACCCGCACTCACAATTGAGACATTGATGCCTCTATCTTTGAGAGCATCGACTAATTCTCTAGCACCAGGATTGAGACTCACACCTTGGTAGCATCGCATCAATTCATCTCGATGGATTTCAGATTGTACTGACTTCCAATGACGAATATCATCAGCCATGAAATCCTCGTCACTGATGCCACCTTTCAGAAATTGGTCAAGCATCGGGCCACTATTGGTACCAAAATGTTCGTGGATGATGCGCCAAGAGGATATGGTGTCAATAAGAACACCATCGCAATCAAAAACTACAGAACGCAACTCCACAACTTCACCTCTAAAATTGGCAGTGCTTCGTATCTTATCAACGATAGTATGGGGCTTACAATGCAGAAGGGGTTGTACCTACATCAGAAACTGAAGAAAGCCCCGACGAATCTCTGCTAGAGATTCGCCGAGGCCGTCATTACACACCTAAAGGCAGAGGCAAGCCTCCACCCCAAGGGTGATTCGGGCGCTTAGGGGCCGAAGCCCCCAAGCGTCCCTGCATTCCAGCGCCTAAAGGCGCCTTCATTGACCAGTTCAGCGGATGCTATTTGCTGATGCAGTGTACTGCTTCAACACGTATGCTGCGCCACCAGGCAACTCGTACTTGATGTCAATCTGTGCGCTGTCAATGAGTCCATCATTGTCAGTCATTCGCACGAAGATTCTGTCACCAGCACCGAATTGAGTGATACAAGGTGCACCACCTTTCTCACAGGCAGAAACATCGTCCCAGAAGGTAACCATGTTTGGGCTGTTCCTTGGTGCGAACCCGTATACCCACTCAATATCCCCACCAGTTGGGGCGAGAGAAGTGGTGTACACTTGCTGTCCACTTGCATTATTCCATAGCACTGATACCTTGATTGCTTGAGTTGCTAGATCTGTAGCAGCGTAGGTTGTTGTAATGCGCCAGTGCCACTGATCCTGAGGTAGGTTGCTTACTTCCTGTACAGTAATTGATTCAGCTGTGAAAGTCAATTGCGGCACACCTTTGGTGCTTGTATCCGCCAATGAACCAGCCCAGACGTAGATTACGCCAGCAAGTACGACAGTGATTGCCACAAGCAGAATGGTGGCGATGACCGGGCTGACTGCCCGCTCGTCATCTACCAACGAATTCTCCTCGAACTCTTCCTCATCCTCAATTGCTCGGGAGCGACTGAGTAGAGCACCAACGAACACACCAACTAGGCCAACAGCCATCAGAGTTGGAGCAAACGATGCTACGCTTGCTGCTGCTCGAACTTCCACAATCAGTGGTAGTTCTGAGTTGGTCTGTGAACTAGACATGTTGTTGTCTGCCCAGTTCTTCTCTTCAAGTGCTGGCTTCTCATACTTCGAGTTGTCAGTGTATNGACCAGTGAATGGATTCACAGTCATTACGTCCACAAAGACACGCACATCCTCGGAGGTCTTGTTGAGGCGTGCATAACTTAGAACTTCAGTTGAGCCCTCCCAGTCAGGTAGAGCCATGTCACCGTCACCGGGACCATTGCTACCTAGTCGGACACTACCTTGGTATGTACCCTGACCACCTACAACCTCAGACGTATAGAATGAGACTCGCAAGTCGTAAAGATACTTGTAAGTGCCATCAGCGTTGGTNGGCTCATCGCCTTCCATCTCTAGGGACACAGACACTGGTACCAATGTCTCGCGTAGCACACCGTCAATTCCTTGGAAGTCAACTGGTTGTGGTGAGATACGGGTTTCATCGAAGTTGAAGTCGGGGCGTGCCTCGACCTGGTTGTGCACACGGATGTACAGAGTCTCAGAACTACTACCTTGGCTGTATGTGCCTGTTGCAGATTGTGCGTAGTCATACTGTGAAGGAGCAGTTGCAGTGTCGTTCATCCATAGAGTTACAGAGCAGAAGGTTCCGCTTCGTGGACTCATCTGGTGGATACCATCGTCAGGTGAANCATCACCATCAGCATCCTGTAGCATATCCCACTCACTGCTGTCAGCGTCTGTGGTTGCATCAGGAATTANGGTGAGAGACAACTCTTGGTTGACATTGTCAATACTGATTTCGAAGTAGTTGTGGTAGTTACACTGGTCCATCGAAGCCTGAGTCTGATCAACATCCCAAGATAGTTGCGAGATAGTATGGTCGTTATCACTCATCATCCTTGATAGGTCGATTGTCAAGAGGTCCTCATCTGTGGTGTCCTCATTGACCTGCCAGTACCATGGTTCGTGTGTTGCAGTTGTATCAGTAATCTTACCTGCTGCCTTATCGCCATTGCTGTCGAGATAACTTGTGGTGATGTACGCACCTCGGCTAACATTCCAGTCNAGNATTTCTGGCTGGTCGTTTACCGGGTTGANAGTGAATGGAACACTCACNCTNGNAGCNGCATCAAAGACCGATGCNCCNTCAGAGAGATCCAAGACCATATCCCCAGTTCCCCCTTCTTCATTGGTCCCGTTCAAGTCGATTACCAAAGTGTTACTCTGGACGCTGACGCTGAACACATCACAAACTGCTG
>NYYK01000013.1 GCA_002685895.1 Methanobacteriota archaeon | reverse complement strand
CAGTCCAAGTCGCAACGCTGCTTCCATCTGGTATCACATACAGTTCGTAAGAACCTGCCTTATCTGCTTTGAATGAGCAAATTACAGTGCTGCTGGATTCCGGCGACGAGAAATTTAATTCTTGGGAACTCAATACATCGTTTTCACCATGATTTAGACAGGTGAAGGTTTCAGTTCCAGAACCCTCTTCAGAAACAATTTCGATAGTGTAAGTGTAGGTGTTTCCCACCACAAGTGGTGTGTGTTGAGGGGTCCAACTCTCACTCTCAGAAAGGAATCGTAGGCGGAGATTGCTACGAAGACTAACTGAGCCAAAGGCTGTGTTGTCATTACTTTCTGAATCATAACTTGCGGAGTTTGCTTGCCATGTAGCAATGAACTGTAGGACTCCATTTTCATCGCCTACTGCAGTTGCTTGGAAGGTGAATGTCCTCTCTTCCCCAGCAGGTATTCCAAGAGATAATTTTGGAGTGAGGGTGTTGCTGTCAAAAGTAGCTGACAAATCACCAATTACAGGCAGAGATCCTGTGTTTAGTACTGTGACCTCAAAGCTGACTTGCTCACCAGATAACACCGTATCGCTAGATACTGATGCATGGGGGGATACGACAACATTTGGTTCGGGATGAATGACTATTTGGGTATCAAGGTCATCATTGAATTGGATAGATTGTGCAACCTGCCTACTTGGGTCAATTCGCACTCTCAAAGTATGAGTTCCTGGTTCACTGGATTGTAGTTCCGTTGTTGTCAATACCTGTTGCCACGATTGTAAAGGTGAAGTGTCACTGAATGTTAGTTGAAAATTACTAACACTGATTTCAGTTTCACCNGAGACNCGGTAAATTCCTATTGAAATTGTACTTTCACCATTGCCACCCATTCTCAAGATTTCGCCATTCAGTGTCCAAGGCCCACTTAGTGAATCCGGACTTGTTGTTACTGTGATTTGGGGGCTTGGTTGCTGGTGATGTAGATAGTCGGGATTTGTCAAAACATTGAATGAAAGCGGTATAGCACCATTGTTTCCTGTATCACTCTCAGTAATANTATCATTTGCTGAGTTGGCAATAGCAGCAATNTGATGAGAGCCGGCNGCNGGTGCATTGAATGANGTTTGAATTATTGTNGATGTTCCNGCTAATAGAGGTTGAACTGACAACTCTGAAAGTAATCCCCCGTCAAGTTGAATCAACAAATGAGATGATGGNGCGTNATTATTGCCGATGTTACTCACANTTACTGAGATATTTACAACATCCCCCTGATGTAGGTCCGTATTTGGATTGAGTTGGATGTCTGAGGCAATCAAATCAACTAGGCCCGCAGCACTGAAAGGCTTCGATACCGACGCTGTTGAACCATCATGACTGACCACTAATACAACTGAATGGGAACCAAATGAGACATCTACCCAAGTACCAGTAACTTGAACAAATCCAGATGCTGAAATTGAGACTGTTTCTTGATGAAAGGCTGTATTTTGATCGCTATCTGGATGTAGTGATACATCAACTCCCGAAATCTGACTTGAATTTATATTGGTCAATGTCACAGTGAAATCAACATCATCACCTTCAACCGGATTTGATGGTGAAAGAGTGATGCTATCGGCACTAAAAGTGACGTCTCCTGCACTCTCAGAAGCCACCATAGGGGATAGTGAAACCAGTAGTAACAGAAGAGAGATAGATAGGGTTCGACCCCTGCTCATGTATCAACGAGGTCACCGGCCACACTTCAACTCTATTGCATGAATGTTGCAGAAAACCGTAACGCATCACAAAGTGATGCGCAAGCAAATAGTGAAGGAAGGGTTGAAGGCAAAGGTGAGTTGTCCTCAAATTGGTGCTCATGCGACGCGTGGCAGTGACAGTTGCTATTGCCTCACTTTTCATCCTCTCATTAGTTCCTCTCACAGAAGTTAGTGCCACGGGGGCAAAAAGCAACGCTCCGACCTTTGGAACCGGCCCCTCTGAAGGCGAAGTTGTGTCTGGAATTGTTACCATTGTTGTATCGACTACTAGTGGGCTTGATGCTGCTAGTCTAGACCTAAATGATGGAAATGGTTGGGTTGAGGTCACAAACATCACTTCCTCTTCATCATGGATATACAATTGGGATTCATCTACTGTCAGTGATGGGAATTATCAGCTAAGGCTTGAGGGATGGAATAGTGGAGGAGCCACTGGGATTACAAACGGAGCAAATTTCACCGTTGACAACACTGATCCTAGCAATCTTGCCTTTGTGATAGGAAATCCCGACTATGGTACTGGAATCTCGCTTGCTAACCGCGCATGGTACTCTTTACCAAGTGATGGTACACTATCCTTCACCTGGAATGCTAGCGATGCAAACCTTGACCACGCCACCCTGACAAATGTACCAGGGCCAGGGAGTCCATCAAACGATGGACCTGGTTTCCTCGCTTATCGATGGGATTGGACTACTGGGGGGTTCCCTTCACAGGGAACATGGAATTCACAATTGACCGTGTACGATTCTGGAGGTTCTTCTACTAGTGCAACCCGATACATCGGTATTGACACAGTTGGTCCAACTGTTGGCACCCCATCTCTTTCNATCAGTTCAGATTGGAATAATGCCTACACTCTTATTTTCTCCAATTTATTCAATGGTGCTAGTGACAATGGTGGAAGCGGAATCAACGGATATGAGATACGAGATTCTGCAGACTCAACATGGACCGCTGTGGGTTTCGGTGGCTCTGGCTCTCTCTCCTTGCAAGAAGGTGTGAGGCAGATTCAATTTAGAGCAGTGGACAATGTAGGAAATCGAGGTGAGGCAATCAATTACACACTTCAAATCGATCATAACGCCCCAGTTGCTGGTGGTTGGATTGTTCCTGAACTAACCACTGCCCTCTCAGGTGGCATAGACATAGAAGTGCAAGCAAGTGACGCCTTGTCTGGTATCAATCTCACACACACAAAAATTCAGTATGGATTTGACTCAGACGGTATTGGCCAAACACCAGACATCACGAGTTCATGGNTTGATGTAGGATTNGGACTATCCNCAACNCTATCCACTTCTATNGACTGGTCNACTAAAGAAGGNCAATTNCTCTCNCTNAGAGCAGTAATGGTGGATGATGCNGGAAANANTGANACCTCTGCAACTCANCATTTCGTAGTCTTNCCAAGTTTTGATTTCTCATGGNATTCTGCATCTGTANACAGACTNGTTGTTCGTGCGGGGTCGGATGGAGAAGTCATCATCACCTCTATTCTAGTCAGTAACGAAGCGTATCCGGGAAATGTCATTGTACGATTACAGACAGCACCAGCTGACAGAAATAGTGATGTTAGTTGGACTACTTTAGAAACTCGAACTTTGCCTCCTATTGCACTATATGATATGCAGGAAGAATTGTCATGGACGGTCAATATTCTAAACCAAGGAGAATATGATATTCGTTTGACTGTAGACCCAGATGATGCAGTTTCAGAGAGAGATGAAGCAAACAATGATGCTTACATGGTTGTACAGGGCGCTAGTCAGAATATGGTCGGTGCTGTTCCATCATTTTCACCATCGCTAATGGTAGTAGCACTTGCTGGTATCTGGTTAGGATACTGGCTCACACGAAAAAAGGGCGAAGAGATTCATTCTTCAGCCCAAGAAACTGATTCGTCCTCTGCCAATTCCATCATTTCAGTTACTGCCTCTTCATCTTCAGGATCAACTTGTGACGACTTGTAACGGCGGCTTCGCTGACGCGCTTCTGCAAGCCCTGGAACAAGTTGCTCAAATCCAGTATCATCAGAATCTCCCTTTTCTTCGATGTATTCAAGCCGTCTAGCAGCCATCTTTCTATCACGTCGTTCTCGCTCAAGTGCCTTGATAACTGTGCCATGTTCAGAACCGCGCAGAATGCGCTCAACAGCATTACTGGCTAATGGGAGCCCTTCTTCATCACCAATTAAGACCACAGTGCTACCATAAACAGCCATCTCACAACCAGTATTGTGCTCAATAAAACGGCGTATCTTTCCCTCGGTTCCGATAAGACGCCCACGCATTCTCTTTTGCTGCAAATACTGTTTACCAACCCACTCACGCATATCATAAAGTTGGAAATAGCACTCATCTTCCATTAGTTTGATTGCCTTTTTTGGAGACATCCCTCGGCCAATCGCTTTGATGAGTTCAGGAAATTTCATCATCTTAACTGGATCTGTCTTGGCCGGGTCCCAAATGATAGAAACATCACCACTAGTAGAGTCAATTTCAAGGGTAACTTTTGCGGCTTTCTCTAATCCTTTACGCGTTGCCCCAGCCTTGCCAATTAAGACCGCTATGCGGTCTTTTGGTACACGGACAGACGTCTCCATAGGTCACCCCGACCTACCGCCCCTCTTTGAAGCCAACCCTTCACTAAGTGTTTAGATAAATTCACTAGATGACGGGAATTTATCCACCTATCACATGGAGTGTGGACTCTGCTAAATCTGCTTCCACACCATTGCGATTTGCCCATTGCACAAGTCGGGTCACATCTCTAACTAGGAATTCCTTTGCCTTCGGGTGATTCTGGACAACAGCTTGCCCAGCATCAATTATCCACGGCTCTCCTTGGTGAATCATAATATTATATTCTGAGAAATCGGCATGAGCAAGCCCCGCTTCTTGCCAAATCATCCGTAACTGCTCTAGCAGTGATTTAAACAATTCTTCAGGCTCTTCAATTCCTATATCCCGCAACCTCGGAGAAGGGCCATTCTCATCACCCAAATATTCCATGACAAGCACATTCTTGTGTGTAGTCAGAGACTCTGGAACACGTACTCCATTCTTTCTCATTCTCATCAAGTTTCGATGCTCTTTCTGAACCCATACATTGACCAATTCTCTATGGCGACGGCGTAAACCACCAAACCTTGGGTCTCCTTCGATGTACTGCATCAATCCTTTGAAAACTGCATTACTTGTGTGAAAAATCTTCACTGCAATCGGTCCAGATTGTGATGTTGCATAGAATACATGTGCCTCTTTTCCTCGTGCTATCGGCCATTCGATGGTATCAATGTGGTCTTGTTGCATCAATTTGTAAATAGCCATCAAAGTCGACTGGTCGAACACTTGGTCAAAGACACGGCGATCTACCCAATCATACTGACCCACACCAAGAGCGCCGGTTAATTTATGTTCTATTTTACTGAACATTTGAGCATATTTTTTCTCTTTCATCCAGTGAAATTTAGAACCGGCGTCATCGAGTTTCTGAAGTTGCTTGTCAATTGATTTTTCTTGCTTCTCAACATCAGAACGCTCATCATCTGCTTCAAATTCAGACCAATCTTGGTCAGGAAAGGCGTCGAGATTAGTTTTTGCCTGTTCTTTTGCTAGGTCAGTCCAATCACGCTTGGTTGACCGGCGCTTTGCGCCCTTCCTGCGCGCTATGTTATCCCCTCTCATTCACGTCTCGTCAGTAGATTCATCTTCTGTTTCGGCCTCTTCAGAAGCAACTTCAGAAGCGACTTCTTCCTCACCAATATCCCAGATACCATCATCATCCCCAGAATGTTCATCTCTGCCCATGCCAAAGATATCGACAATCTCGGGAAGTACTCCCTTTCGAGAAAGATAGAGGGCTTGGGTCTTGGTGTAACGCATTTTTACATCTGCCTTGGATGGTTGAAAATCCCATGGTTGAATGATAATCAAATCACCCTCACGAACCCATTGCCTGCGACGCATCTTACCTGGGATTCGAGTAATCCTCTCTTCACCATCAGCACATATTGCTCGTATTCGGCGGCCACCGAGAATCTGATCTGCTATTGCAAACATCTCGTTGACTCGCTCATTGGGAACTTTAACACGAATCTTCTCATCGCCAGATTCCATCTGGGCAAGCAATTCCTTGTCTACAGTCTCCTCTCTACGACGACCCACGATTTCAGCCGACCAACACGCCCCTCATAAACGGTTGGAGTCGAAAAAAGAGAGATAACATGCGCGGTACTCAAATCTAAGAGCGCCGTCTGCCATTCTGAGGCATTGGTTTGAGCGACTCTATTCTTGAACGAGAACAGGCTATTGCTGATAAAATGGGGTGGACCCATTTAGGTGGAGTTCACAAGAACGATGGCTGGGACATGGAAACACCAGATGGGAGCAAAATTGCTATTCGATTTGATGAAATATCTCTTGATTCCGGCGCCCATTATCTAGAACTTGAACAACGCTCAGATCGTGATTCTAAATGGAAATCCTCTGGATTTGGTTTGGCAAGAAAAAATGCGGATTGGTGGGTCATGGCTAACTCAGAGAAAATCTATGTTACTTCCACCAAAAAACTATGGACAATTGTAAAGAAAGCGAAAGGCTCTGATGAAAGGCATTCACGCCGTAACTTGGAAGATCCGGACAAGAGGCTTTTCTCACGCGCCCATATTATCTCAATCGAAGATTTAGCAGCCTGTAGTATTGCAGTAATAAATCAATAATCGCTAGCAATATCCAATGGATTAACTAGGATAGGTTGAATTAGTCAAGGTAATTAGGATATGTATGGATAGAGCCTTGTCCAATACATGTGATATTATTTACGAACTTGCTTGTGAAGTCAACGAGGAATTACACTACCAATATCATTCTTCGATGGAAGAGTCCTTTCAGTCTGCATTGTCTTCTGAATTGAGGGGGAAGAGGTTTGTTTTTCACAGTGAATCTGTTATTGAATTGCATTACAAGGGGTTTCCAGTGAAGGAATCAAAACCCGACTACATCATAATGCCTGGTGGTCCAAATAAATTTGAGCATAATATTGTTGTTGAAGTCAAACACCTAGCCACGCCGGGGTTAGACAAAAATCGCATCCAGCTATTCACATATCTTAATTCAGGACCGACGAATAACAATCCTCTAACTAAGTCTTTGAGATACGGAATACTTCTGATTTGGCCTGCACTAAAAAACCCAACAATGAGTGATGATGGGCGATTTGCAGAATTAAGTAAGCCTGTGCCAAAACCCATCATGGAAATCTGGAGATCTACGAATACTACCAAGCGAACTAGATTTGAATTGCTAAAGTCATGGGAATAAGAATTGTTTCTAATACAACAACGCCCGCACTATATTGTTGAATATATTCAACTGAAGAATGCGGTAGCAGCATTGCTGACAAGCGTCAACAAATGGTCAGCCAACGGACCTATTCCAAAGGCAAGTGTGCCAACCATACAGAGCATGATTGTGATGCGAAGGAAGGGAGCATAGACTAATCTCTTCCTAGTAGGTGGTTTCTCAAAGAACATAACCCAGCCAACCCGCAAGTAGTAGAATAGAGAGAGTGCGCTGTTCAAGAAGACAAGCAGTGCGAGGAAGAATACCCAGTGAAGTGAACGGATGGCAGCCATGAATCCATCATCGAAAGACATGGTGTTGTGAACTGTAGCATCAACAATTCCACTTACAAGTAAAAGTTTTGAGAGGAATCCAGACAGTGGTGGCACGCCGGCTAATGACAACATGAAGATGAAAAGAGCGGTTGCAATGAGTGGCTCCCTCCTAGCTAATCCATACAAATCCTCCAATTTCGAGCCCCGACCTTCACTCTCTAACATGGAAAGTACTAGGAACGATCCTAATTTGAACAAGACAAGCACGGTGAGATGGAACAGCATTGCTGCGACAATGAGTTCTGCTACCACATGATCCCCTTCTCTTGATGCGTTGAGGCCTAATGCTGCAACTGCTGCAAGAAGATAGCCTGCGTGAGCAACTGATGAGTATGCCAGCATTCGCTTTGGATTCTCACTTGAGAGTGCTCCTAAGTTGCCCCAAGTCATCGTTACTGCAGCGAGCAAACCAACAATTGGAACCCAAAATGCTTCACCGCTATCAGGCATTGTGATTGCTACAAGAACTCGTAGTAAAACCACGAATCCCATTGCTTTGGAGGCGGTTGCTAGAACACCTGCTACAGGGCTTGCTGCACCAGAGTAAGCATCTGGTGCGGCCAAATGGAATGGTGCTGCACTCACCTTGAATCCAATTGTTACGACTATGAATCCAAGACCTGCTAGCGCTAGAGGATCAATGCTATCCATCGCTTGCCAACTTGCAGCAAGTTCTGAAATCTGTAGATTACCATTCCATAGGTATAGCAGAGAGATTCCATAAAGCCCTATTGCCGATGCTACAGAACCGACAATGAAGTACTTCATACCAGCCTCCGGACCCTCATCTGTCTCCTTCATGAAGGCAACTAGAACATAAGATGAGAGAGAAGCTAACTCAAGACCGATGAATAGGACAAAAAGATCACTTGCTAGAGCGACTACTGACATCCCGAGTGCTACCATCAACAATAGAAGATGGAAATCTACCTGCCTGCGGTTATCAAGCAACTTCACGATGCGCTCATCTTCTCGCCTGCCGGCTAGCACCTGTGCGCGAATCATGAAGCGAGGGGTGGCTGGCATTCGGCTCCACATAGCCACACCGCAGAGCATCAATACACCGTAGAAAACAATCTCAAGTAAACGACTGAACCCATCAATTTGCAGCAAACTAGGCTCAATCATACCTGCACACGAGATGAATGCTTCTCCAGTCGTTGCAATACACCAGACATTAGAATCTGACAAAGGGTTCTCCATTTGACTCCACAATGCTAACGATGTAGAGAAAAGTAAGGTGAAGACACTGATGGCTCCGGGCACTCGAGGACTCGAAGTTATTGCAAAGCGCTCGCCACCGAATAAATAGGGCAAACGAATGTTCGTATTTGGTATAGGTAGACGGAAGGTCCCCTTGCCAAGATTTGGTATGAGTATCAACAACACGATACCTACTATCAGGGTGAACTCTGGTAACAGAACGGTTGCTGTCTGAGGGTCCGAGATTAAAGTCAGCGTACTCATGGTATCACCTCATTCAATACATCAAGAAGAACTTCTGTGACAAAATCGTTGGAATAGGATGACATCATGTCGAAGAAGATGAATGGTAACACACCAAGAAGGACTGCACACACTGCCATCGCAAACATTCCTGCATTCTCATGCCAGGAAATGTCCACCGGTTCATCATGCAATGTATCTGGAAGTTCGCCCGCGTCTCCACCCTCAAAGATAGTTCTCTGCATACTCCATAGATAGTAAGCAGCGGTGATGATTAGGGTTAGAGCGGGTAGAATTACCCACCAGCCAAAGGCCATCCAGAAAGCGATCATAATGGCGACTTCTGCTACGAATCCAGCCATTAGTGGCAATCCAAGGCTGCCCATCCATGCAGTCATCATATGACCACCAAGCCATGGTGAGAATTTGGCAATTCCACGCATTGAACCTATTTCTAGAGTATGATAATGATGCTTGAATGCGCCGCAGACAGCGAACAGATATGGTGAGATAACGCCGTGTGCTAACATCATGAAAATTGCTCCAGCAATTCCCAACGGTTGCATAGTGGCAATACCCAAGAAAATCAGACCCATGTGTGAAACAGATGAGTAGGCAACCATTCGTTTGAGATTAGTTTGCCCTAAGCACACCATCGCCCCATATACCAAACTCACCATTCCAAGAATTATCAGCAATAGTTGGTAATGGACCATGGCGGCTGGTAACAATTCAACAGCAATCCGTAAAAATCCGTATGCACCCATTTTCAACATCACTCCAGCTAGTAACATCGAACCAGCCGTGGGCGCCTGTACGTGAGCGTCTGGTAGCCAAGTGTGAACTGGTACTGAAGGCATCTTTGCCGCAAATCCAACCAACAAGAGCAAGAAGACCGCCTTCTGCATCCCAAAGCCACCAAGGAAAGCAGAACCTAGATTATTTGATGAGGAGGCCATCAAAGTGATATCGAATGCACGACCAGTGATATTACCCTCCCATACAGGTACCCGCGTAAAGTAGTACATCACAAGAATACCAAGCAACATTAACACACTAGCAGTGAATGTATAGATGAAAAATTTCTGTGCTGCATACTTGCGATCATCTCCACCCCAAAGGAGGATGAGGAAGAACATCGGAATCAATGTTAATTCCCAGAATGTATAGAAGACGAACAAATCAAGAGAGACAAATACTCCAATCAATGCACCCTCCATCATGAGGATTAGACTGTGGAACTGCGCACCCTTCTTTGCATTCCACTCAACAAGCATCGATATAGGAATTAGAAGCGTGGTGAGCCAAACCATTGGGAAAGAGAGGCCGTCTACTCCTACATGCCATGAAACGCCAAAGCCATCTACCAGTGAACATCCGCCTGCCTCGATTGCTACCTCCGCGTTGATGCAGTTATCGTAGGCATAATCACTCAAGCCAAGTGAAGTCCAAGATATTCCACTGTATGATTCTAGGAACATAAGTGTTGAAAGTGATAGAAGTAGCAGAGAAAAGGCGAAAATCAACAATCGAATGTATTGACTGATTTCCTTTCTCTTTGAAGGTGGTGCAGCCCATGCGACCAGCATGAATGCGAAGCCGGCACAAATCGGACCTAGGGTCAAGATGGTCAATGGATTTCCAAACATTGTCAAATCCACTCAAATCACCCCCCAAAGCAATACAAGGATGCTGAAAGTTCCAATTACTGCAACCATGATATAATCCGAGGCGCTTCCTGTTGTCAATTTGCGAACATCGCCACTAATCTTCTGACTGCTCCATTCAATTCCCTTGATTGCACCGTCTACAACATTCTTGTCAAACCATGAAAGTGCATTGGCAAAAGGAATGACTGTTTTTCCAATTACCCACTCATATAACTCATCGAAGTAAAGGCGCCGGTGCAGAGCATCTGCTAGACCCGAGTTCGCCAAATCATCTACATCCACTCGTCCAAACTTCGATGAAAGTGGTAATATCCATGATATGAGTCGTGGTGCTCTTTCACCACTATTCAACTGGCCACCGTGAATACGCATTGCCATTGCTGGACCAACAACCAACGAAATTGTGATTGCAACCCATGTGATGAGGAAGAGGAACATTTCTGTTGGCAGGAATGCATGAACAAGTGCATCTAGAATAGCAACGACCATTCCATGCTCATGGATAGCAGTTCCAAGTAATTCTGCTTCGCCAAGCCAATGAGTAGCACCAAGAACTGCTAAGGCAAATCCACCTAGCAAAGAAATGATGCTGAGAGTGACGAGTGGAGTTGGAATCCATGGTGTCTGTTCATGCACATTATCAGCATACTCCGTCTTTGGCTTACCAGCAAATGTCATCATCCACATACGTGTCATGTAGAATCCTGTCATTCCAGCAGTTAACAGAATCAAGAAGGCGGGTACTAGCAGCCAAGTTCCACCATGCAATGCCGCTGCATTCCAAGTTTCAGCAACTATACCTTCTTTTGACCAAAAGCCGCCAATCAGAGGAATTCCAATGATCGATGCTGAACCAATTGCCATCGCTGTGGAAGTGATTGGCAATTTGCCTGCAAGGCCTCCCATGTTGCGCATATCTTGAGCATCAAAATCATCCCCATGATCATCATGATGGGCTTCATGATGAGCGTGATGCATCTCGTGGATGACTGAGCCAGAAGCCATAAACAACATTCCCTTAGCCATGGCGTGGTTGAAGAGGTGGAACATTGATGCGCCAAAAGCGATGACTGCGGCGTGGTGTTCCCCATGGTTGTAGAACCAGAGAGAGACTCCAAGACCGGTGAAGATGTAGGCAAGTTGACTCATTGTTGAGTAGGCTAAGACCTTCTTGATATCGTTTTGAACAAACGCTATGATAGCCGCCATGAAGGCAGTGATTCCACCTATCCACGCTATCATGATTGCAATATCGCCAAGCCCTTCAACTCCGTGTCCATGACTTGTGACATCAAAGAAAGGAACAAAGCGGGCAACTAGATAGAGACCTGCGTTGACCATTGTAGCTGCGTGAATCAGAGCAGAGACGGGCGTTGGGCCTTCCATTGCATCAGGTAGCCAAACATGTAGTGGGAATTGTGCGCT
>NYYK01000012.1 GCA_002685895.1 Methanobacteriota archaeon | reverse complement strand
TTGTCCTTGACCTTGGCCTTGACCTTGGCCTTGACCTTGGCCTTGACCTTGTCCTTGACCTTGGCCTTGNCNTNGNCCTTGNCCTTGNCCTTCGCCTTCANCAGGGTCTTGNTCNGANNCACCACCGCCAGAGGTGCCACCGTTTCCNGNGCCATCNTGNGGTGATTGATAATCAGGNTCGTAGGCGTCGGGGATACCGTCGCCGTCAGAATCTGAGTACTCGCCATCATTCGGGTCGTTCGGGAATGGATCTGTTGAATCTGGTCGGCCATCGCCGTCAGTGTCCGCGCTGTTAGGGTTAGTACCCTTGGCGTACTCTTGGGCGTTCGTTAGGCCATCACCATCACCATCAGCATTGGCGTCGCTACCAGAATTAGGGTTGAGGCCATTGGCCACTTCCCAACCATCTGGAAGGCCGTCGCCATCACTATCTGGGTTCGTCATATCCGTTCCTTGGTTCTGCTCTTCTGCGTTAGTCAATCCATCGCCGTCCCAATCTGCCCCACCATCGGAAGGGTCGAGAGGATCGGTACCATCACCAGATACAGCAGATGCTGACATCAAGATCATCAGGAGTGCGACTAACACACTCAGGTTTTTTCGGTTCATATTTTTCATTTCTCCTTTATTTTTTATTTGCAGAGAACCCGCTGTTCTCTCTTTCCAGGACAGCCCCAGCACGCTGGGTAGTCTGACTCTGGGAGTACGGGTATGCAAAACAGTAAGNCGAGCGTGCGCTCAACTTTACTATTCTTGCGGCGTCGTGGACCGAGTTCAAACCCATCAAATCGATGGACTGCGAAGCACTTTGCTCCGAATTTAACCCAGTATCGTAGTTATTTCCACTATCTCCTTTTTCCACGCCGTTTCACTTTTTCATTCAGGGAACCCTGTGTTCCCTCTAACTTNNCGGTTAGTTTGATACTATTTCAACCGTTTGACACCCAGCATCATGCTAGAAATCATATTATTTGGTGGACAAACGGCGTATGTCTGCTTGATATTTAGCACCACCTAAGAAATACATCACAGGTACAGCTAAGGTTGTAAGTAGAAGTATCACCAATGAAGCATTACCCCAAAGTGGGAGGCCTGCAAAGTAGAGAGCCCAAAGAACCCAACCTAGGATTAGCCATAGGAAAGGGGAAAATCTGCGACCTACCACTACCATGCGCGCTCGCGAGGTGGCCTCGTCATAGAGATGTGAAGTCTCATCAGCAGTGACATATCCCTGCTCCACACCACACCCCTCACAAACCAAATGTCGTGGCCCATTACCTGTAATGAAGTGCTCTTGCGGGTAGATACCACGACATATACGACAGGTGGCCATTGTATCCCTCATCCCTCTCGACCAAGCAACGGCACTTCAACACTTTGTCCCGCTATCCTGTGTGACTTGAGGAGAAAGTTATCTAACAACTTCCAACCCTCNGGACTACCGCATGATTCAGGGTGAAACTGCACCCCCCATACAGGTAATTCAGGATGTGCCAAGGCCATGACGAGAGATTGAGTTTTTGCGTCTGTGGCTATGATGTTAAGATCTTGATTCGTTGAATTAAGGATTAGCGAATGATATCTCATCATTTTTGTTACGCTTGGAATTCTTGAGAATAGAAGATTTTCTTCAATCTGTATGTCATCGGGCACACCATGAACGGCACCCAATGGNGCAGAAATTAGTTTCCAACCAGCTGCTTCACCTAATGCNTGGTGCCCAAGACAAATACCAAGAAGAGGAATTATTTCACCGTCGGGATTGGTGATATTACCATTAATTGCTCTATCNGCAAATAATTGAGTTAGNGGTGAATGCGAAGGGCGCCCCGGCCCTGGGCCGAGGATAATGTGAGTTGGTTTGATTGATTGAATTATGTGATTGACGTCTTCTATTGCTGATTCGCCACGTCCTTCCACCACAACTACTTCTGCTCCGAGTTGAGCCACTGCATGAACNATATTCCAAGAAAAAGAATCTAAATTATCGATAAACAACAGACGCCGCTCATCGAAATTAGGAGATGGAAGAGCGGCATCACTAGGCATCCACCTTATTGGCTCTGCAGGAGCAATGCAAATTTGTGGTTGGAGTTTAAGTGATTGCAATAGAGATTCTGTTCGCTCATCTAATGCTGGAACTGGTTCAATTGACATATCTTCTTTGGGAATATTACTTTCTGAAATTCCCCATGCAGCATCTAGGAGAGCTTGTGCCTTCCACTTTGCCTCTTCAACCTCTTGAATTGATAGTGAATCAAATACAAGTCCACCACCGGCCTGAACCTTTGCTTGCCAACGCCCAGCCCCATCTCCTTTAGCTTCTAAAGTTCGTATTAGAATATTCCAACAAGCAACGCCACTTCTTGGATCATGGAATCCAAGTGAACCCGTCCATGCATGACGTGGTGTTGCTTCTAATTCATCAATTGCTGCAATGGTTGCCGTTTTTGGGCAACCAGTGATGCTTCCCCCTGGAAACAGCGCCTGAACAGCATCCCATCCATCGAAGTCCTCACGCAGATGACCCCTAACATCACTTACAAGATGGTGTACATTGGGGTGTGACTCAATTCTCCAATCGTNCCACTTTACACTACCTACTCTGCACACCTTACCAAGGTCATTGCGTTCAAGGTCAACTAACATCATATGCTCGCTAACTTCTTTGCGACTTGCCACTAACTCTCTCTTCAGCGCTTCATCTCGATCTCTCTTACGGGCTCGTGGTCTCGTGCCCTTAATTGGGCGTGTTGACAACTCATCTCCATGTATTGATAACAACAATTCAGGACTTACACTAGCCACGACATAGTTGTGGTCAGGAATTGATATCCAACCAGAATAGGGTGCTGGATTCGATGCAATCAAACGCTTGAAAACTGNCCATGGTTTATTTATTCCACCAGACCACACGCGCCCGTAATTCAACTGATAAAAATCTCCATCCTTGATAGCAGAACGTACTGTATCAACGATTTCACAATGCTCACTATCTGATATTGCAGATTCAAAAGATGACTGCTCTGCTGCAGAAAAAGTTTCTACAGAACGATTTTTCAACCATTTATCTACCACTTCAACGCAGTTATTGAACCAATCATCGGAGTGTAAAGATAGTATTGAAAGAATTCCTTCTATCCTATTGTAAACTATCCAACGGTCTACCCGAAATAGGACCCCAAGAAGCGTTGATGGCTCAGGAAGATTACGAAGTCTCACCGGTTCAGTCCATTGTACCAAATCATATGTTAGAAGACCAGCAAAACCACCAGGCACAATATATTCTGTATTTTCAAGTTCAGGTAATAGTGGTGAAAGGGCTCGTAAAGANGAGGCGAGGTCTTCTCTCTCGATTGTAACTCTAGTGCGCCAACCATCTCCATCCCACTCCTCAACCTGCCAATCGCAAGTTGTTTCAGCCCCTGTAAGATCAATATTGCCTTCAAATGCAGAATTAGGATTTTTTGAGGGGGGTTGTCTTGCTCTACTCGGTTGTGTTGCCGTGCAACGAATTGTTGGTGGACCTGCAATCAAAGTAAGATTGGAATCCTTTGTTATTGGCCCATCTGAAATTAACAATAATTCATCTGGGCCCCCAAATTCACTCGCAGATTCTCCAATCAAATTAGCCTCTCGTAAATGTTCGAAAAGGTAAGGGGCGAATCCATCCCCATTATCAAAGGTCCATTGCTTACTAGATATCAACTGTTCACCCCTTTAACTTTGAACCATGACTCATTTATTGCTGTGTGGAATAATTCAGCACAAAGTGTAGCGAATTCTGTTGAGCCATCCCCTATTTCCTGCCCATCTAAATGGGTAATGTGCAAGACTCCTGTTCCTGTTCCAATAGCCAGTAACGCCCGCCCGCGTGCGAGGAGTGACCTTGTTAAACGCCCTTGGGAAACTGGAATCCCACATTCAATCAAAAAGGGGATTATTGTTGCAATTGATATTGAATCAACTGCCCCATTTGTTGGATCAGGATACCAAGCAACGCCATCATCATCTAGTAATAAGGGGGTTGCGGATAGACAATCGATAACTGCGTCATCTTTGATGAAGAGGGCGATTTCACATCCTCGCTCATCAATGACTTTCTTTGCGTCGTGATATGGTTGCCAATCTCCATGTTTGCAACCATCTATTGTTTCATTCCACTGGGGCGCAGGTAGAGCTGTTGCCGCCACCTGAACCGTTGTTGATGATTTGTCTGTAGCCAACTTAATTGGGGCCTTCCAACGCGTACTTGCACTCATCTCACCCATGGATGTCAAACGTAATCTAACAAGGCCAACTTCTTCCTGACTTACTGGACTCGTTGAATCCTTGAAGGCTTGTAATAGAGCATTTTTTGCTAATGGCTCGGCATTCGTTGGCCATGGAATTTCTAACCTTAAGGAATGGTTTTCCAATCTTTCAATATGTTTTGAATAATGTGATACTGAATACTTTCCATCCCATCGCATAGTGGTAAAAACTGATGCGCGTGCTTGCTCAATCATGATGCCACCGAATACCTCACGCTACGCCATTGGCAATCAAACCTCACTTTTATCTGGGGCCTAATAAATACCTCACAAGAGGTCGTCAATCAGTGAATCAAGTTCTGAATCTCCACTTGATGGGCGACTTGTAGGTGCGTCATCAAAGAGATCTTGAGACAATTCTGCTAGGCGCCTGCTTGCATCTGTTGGCGGTTCAGTATCAGCGAAGCCACTGTAACCAGAAGTTGAAGATTGTGACGTCTCTTCTGCTTTGATTTGAGATGCTGCTGGCATTAAAGTACCTGCTAAATCTGCATCCTGAGATGGTTCACTTTCACCCCAGTTTTCTTCCTGTTGTGGTAGCCCCCATGCTGCATGTGCAAGTTGCCACGCTTCACTACCAACCCGCTTGCGGCGTGCACGTACTGCAAGCATTAGAACTGTGAAAATGGCCATTGAAAGAATGATTGTCAACAATGTATTGATATCGAGAAGGTCAAACAATCCTGCACTTGCTTCCCCATCATTATTATCGCCGCCTCCACCATCAGATGGTGCTTTGTATGGCTTCACCTCTTTGGCTTGCACAAGATGTTTCCAAACATTCCCATCGTAAGCTGATACCGCTACAAACCATTGAGTCGAATTATCATAGGCCGAACCATTGAATTTATCTAAAGACCAGAATGTGCCAATGATTCCGTCTTTAGCTAGATCTGCTTCATCAGTATTCTCAAAGCGTTGTTTGCTGACATAAATGCGGTAACTTCTGATATCAATGTCAGCCATGTCCACCCAATCAACTTCAATGACCACACCATCTTCACTCCACCTAGCAGTGAAATCTACATCTGGTAGATGTCCTCCTGGGTCATCGCCAGAGTTATCAATCGCCTTTCCTGAACCTACATTCAATGAATCACGATGTGCATTTCCTGAAGAATCAACTGGTATAATTGCGACATGAATGGGAATTCCTGACATCACAATATCACCACCATCAATGTTCTCTAGAATAATTGGTAACTCAAATGCTCGATCCAAAATCATCACAGGTTGACGATGTCCGGTACTTGTGAAAGCGATAATATCCGCATACACTTCATAATGAGCAATGTCGCTAGCATCACTAGGCTCAAACTCAACATATACTGCTGTTCCATTATCCCCAGGCACATCAGTCACCGTTGGGGCAGGCAATCGGTCAGGGGCGATTATATCATCTCGATTATCAATAGGAATAACAACTACATTGGGCAGGTTTGTGAGGAATGCTGAATCATACAAATCATGAACTGTAACAGTTACAGATAGAGGAACATTAGGCCGAATTGTATCTGGCTGAGAATCCTCAATGCTATCGCCATCGTACAGCGCTTTAGTGAGTGTAAAGTCAATCACACCACCTTCTGAACCTATTGGATATTGGATATTGATTTTCACAGCACCGCACGCTTCTACATCTCCTTGACATTGCGACCATAGTAGTGCTAAATCATCAACTGGTTGGTTACTTGCCCAAACCACATAATATCCAAAATCATCAACGGTTGATGCCTTCCATGCCACATCAATTGCGTTACCCACATCGTCTGGGTGATCCCAAGCAGAAAGATTTTCCACTCTTGGGGGAGGGTCTGAGCCATGCTGGTTTTTCTCAGGTGAAGCCTGTACAGCAGTAACATTGCCTAAATCACCATTACCCCACGCATCGAAGGCCACAACCGTCACCCAGTAGAGTGTGTTGTCCACCAGTGGTGCGCCTCCCCAATCAGAAATTATTGTCGAGTTAGTGGTGCAATCAGGAATAATTGACGCATTAGCAAAGTCCATCGCGTTGGTTGGTGGGGCAAATTCATCAAGAGAAGGTCGTACTAGTATTGTGTGCCACGCACAATCTTCCTCANTGTTTGGAGTCCATTCAACTGTAATTCTACCTCCGCCATCATTAGGTGTGTCGTATGCTATAATGTTCTCAACAGGTGCTGGAGGAATACCATCATTTATGCCACCTGTAGGTACAACAGGGCCGATAACCGTGGCATTAGCAGGGTCATGTTGCCCTGCTTCATCAACACAAGTAAGGGCCACCCAATATGGGCGACCCTTCTCAAGTTGGAATACTGTGCTATTGGCTTGAGCGTTNATATCAGGACCTTGTGATGTTAATCCAACAGCGTCATTGATTTCTTGCTCAACAACCCACGCCCTTGTTCCAGCGTGGTCAATTGCAGTACACTTCCTCCACTCAACGTAAAGATCACCATCTGCACCGCCATCAGCAGGACCACCATTAGCCCATTCGGGTGGATTAGG
This sequence comes from Methanobacteriota archaeon, assembly GCA_002685895.1. Taxonomy (GTDB): domain Archaea; phylum Thermoplasmatota; class Poseidoniia; order Poseidoniales; family Thalassarchaeaceae; genus MGIIb-Q1. The sequence goes on along the minus strand of NYYK01000012.1, from coordinate 34,621 downwards.
TATCTCATCACTAGAAGATGCAGGTCCAATTATTGGCGAGGGTTCCCCTAATGTGCCATCATCGTACTCAATCAGAGCAACACCATAGATATCTGCACCGTCAATAATTGGTGCTCCGTTCGCTGTGGTAATTTCTGCTAAAGTCACAGACCAAACTGGGATTCTAATATCTGGNNNACGNGTAGCAAGGTCTACTGATGTTGGTGCTGATGACCAATTACCTTCCTGCAAGTAAATTCGATAAGCCGCCCAACCATGATCTTGGCTAGGTGTCCACTCTGCAATCAATACGCCACCACCATCGTCTGGTCGATCATAGAGGTCTAGTATCTCTACAGGGGATTCAGAGCGACTCCAATTATATTGGATACGCACCTCTAAGGAGCCATTCAAAGGACTCTGTAATCGAATGTGTAAATCTCTGCCCCCATGGGCCAAAGTACCTCGTCTCGCTGCGAGAGAGAAATCTTCATCTAAATCAGAATTGAAAGCAGTAAGATTCCAAACACCGGTATAATTGAGATAATGGGATGAGAGCCAAACGGCTGCACCATCGACAGGACTTGACAGCGTCAAAGGCATCTGATGAATGGGAATCCCTAGGGGAGATGCGCTGTTCGCATGTGTGGGAGTAATGACTGAAGTTGAAGAATCAATTAGAGATATCAGCGTACCTGGTTTTGTATAGTTCGTGATGTCCCATGCTGTGCCTGAAAAAGTTGCAGTGAGTGGGTCCGCTCTCCTCATAGATTCTCTCTCAACTTCAAGATAATTCGGTGCTGGACCAAAACCATACAATCCTTGATTTAGTGTAGTTAGCCATATTCCATTGGCTCCAACCCAACCACCAGTCAAAGAAAACATTCTCTCTTGGTGATAAATTCCATGTTGGGNGCCTGATACATCAATCCAGTCAACACCACCATTATTGATGGCAAGAAGAGTTGTTCCATCGCTCACTAAATCCCTAATTGGCCATGATTGGAAAGCCCATGACGGGCTTCCAGCTTCCATCTGGTTTGCACCAGCATTCCAGTGCATCAGTGGCTCTTCAGTTGTAGCAACATGTACACCCCACCAATCACCCACTACAGACCTAACATCATTGGATGGCAACATATCAACTTGATACTGTTGAGTTGCTAGCATAGTTGACAAATCAAATGCAGTCGCACCTGGACGAGACGCCCCCTGGCCATTGTGTGAAAGGAACAGCGTAGGACCGTACGTTACAGTAGAATTACCATTTGTAATTACAACGGATGATGAATAAGCAATTGAGTTGACGCGGTCGCCAATTAATCCACTCGTTCTATCATAGGTTGCTACTACCGTCTCATTAGACACATCCCAACGAACAAGACCCGTTGGTGTGGCGAGCATTAATTCACCATTCTCTACCCAAATCTGTTCAACAAAGGTGCTTGAAAGACCATTTTGAGTTGTTATTGAATCATCCCATGATTGGCTCGTGATGTTCCAAACTCCAATGCCACTGTATGTTGCAATCCAAATACGGTTATCATACTCAACAAAATCTCTCACAAGATTAGATGGTAGGCCTGCAAGTAGTGAACCATCAGTCCAAATATTAGTAGTCAAATTGTACACTTGGAATCCTGCAGAAGAGGTGGGGGTGCCCATCAAACCAACTACAAGGTCGCCACCGTGTTTAGATATCCCATGCATTTGATTGTGGAGAGGTACTGGTGTACCAGAGATCTGCCCTGTAGTTATATCTACACTGAATAGGCCTGTGTATGTAGTAACCCACAAATCATTGTTTACTGGCAACATCTCATTAACGACATTCCAAACAAATGAATAAGCATCTATCCAGACAATACTGCCGTTTGATAGTAATTCACCATGTAGGATGGAAGAACCATAGTATTGGCTTGAATCAGATGCAAATGTAGCCCATACATCAGTGCCTTGGAAAGTAACATCCAGCATTCTCCCACTTGAAAGTCCTGCTAAAATATCAACTGCACCCTTGTGAATCCCTGTTGAATTAACGATATCAACTCGGTTGTAACCTGAATCTCCNCCCGGTCTACCAATCAACCACTCAACCTGATTACTATTAGATGGAACAATCTCCATACTAGATGCTTGAGTACCNACATCAAGTTGAATTCCGGAACCAAGTTGACCACCATTAGCAGCTATTCGAGAAATGCCGCCTATACCACCACCATCACTAGTGTGAGATATCATCAAAACACCATCATACCAACGCATCCCATCNGGGAATACTTGGTCTGGCAAGATGCCGTTTGTAGTCTCAGATATTGAGGTTAACCAAGTATTTGAATGATATCCGAATCGTGAAATTCCAACATCGTTCTCCTCAAACCCAACATAGACCACATCTGCTCTTTCATCACAAGCAAGCGCTATTGCATCATCATCATCAAGTCCTCGTTGTTGGGTACTACCTTGCGTCCACTGAGACATCCATTGGCCTGAAGAGAGATTGTAACGAGCAACCCCTCCTTGATTTCCGAATCCTTGGTATCTAGACATTGCAACGTGCATTATGTTGTTACATACTTCCATTGAAAATCCAAAGCCCTGGGGAATATTGTTAGAACCTGCACTCCAACTTGTCCATTGTTGGGTGGTTCCATTATATTGGAATATACGACTGTTGCGAGTCCATCCACTGCTTGCCATTGTAGTATACCAAAGATCATCTCCCACTATCTCAATATCATAGATTGTGTCCTCAGAATTTGATGGTAGTCCGCTACCTGGAGTTAGTGTGGATACCCAAGTATCATTGTACATATCGTAACGTGCAATTCCATCATAAGTTGCGAAGTGAATTAGTCCTTGATAGAGATCAATTGAACGGATTGGGCCTTGGATGACCGAATCGTCCCACTCATTAAGCAGGTTACCATAGTAATCGAAATGGCGGTGTACCTTCTCACCATAAGAGGCAAAAATGTGACAAGATGATATATTGAGAGGAGCGCACTCGCCAGCGTATACAGAGTTCACACGCAAAATTGAACCTGTCTCATCAAGTGTGCCGCCCCATGTATCATTTGCATGGTCCCAACGAACCACACTACCTGCATAAAGTCCAGATTGCCAACCAGATGGGGTCACACCAATCCATAACATTCCATCTGGACCTTCACCAATTCCGTAAACTAGTCCAGATTGGCCAATTCGTTGGCCTGCATCTATTGATGAAAGTGCAGTCATATTATCGATATCATAGCGATATATGTTATCATTAGATTGAGTTCCTGCTCTATCCTCAGACCAATAAAGAATATTCCCAATGATAACTAATTCTCCAGCAGCATTTTGGCCATTGGCTAAGCTAAACGTCTCTTCCATTGTACCATTATCTAAATCAATTAGACGGAGCCCGAAATCACCACCCACCCAAATTCGATGTGCTTGTCTATCAGGAATTAGTGTAGACACATCGTTATCATTTAGCGGACTGAGAAAATTTGAGGTGTCCCAAGCAGGAAGCCATACATCGTTGATTCTATCATAACGAGCAATCCCCGCACCATTTAATCCGATGTATACCACATCATCGTGCTCATAAATAGGGGCGTTCCAAGTCTCTTCACCTGCGGTCCAAACATCAACGACAGTATCATTGACGACATCTATGACACCCGCACCATAGTTAGTTCCAGCATAGAGTAAACCGTTACTCAACATGGCAACAGAGTATACCCATGACGATGGTAAACCTTCTGGTGAGGAGTAGTAATTCCAACAATCCACCCTACCTAAATCCGAAAGTCTGTACTGACATGCGCCCGCGTTGGTGCCTGCGTATAGGTAAGTCGAATCTGATGTCAAATCATAGAAATTGGAAGGGTTGAATCCTCCTTGTGCCTGAATATGACTCCAAGAGGTGCCATCCCACTTATCAGCCCCATTAGCAGTTCCAACCCAAATTGAACCACCTGTATCTCGATGCAGGGAATAGACATTGTTGTTGGAAATGCCACCACTTGAACCAGAACTAGCTCTCCAAGTATCAATAACATCTCCTGATATTCTATCAAATACAAGAACGCCATAACCATACATGCCGAGATACATTAGGCTACCATCCGTCTCTACAGGCATATAGAGAACATCATCCATACCAGTTGAACTCCATGATGAAAGAAGTGTGTCGTTTGTAATATCGATGCGTAGGACTCCCATGTTAGAAGCGACGTAAGCAACTGCAGCGCGCGCTGCTACATCGCGCACATTGTTAGAGAATCGATCAGATCTACCGGTTGACCATGATGACGAAACAGAATCATTGGTGTTGTTAATCAGTGTCACCCCTGCAGCAGAATGACCAACCACAAGTGTATCAGTAGATATATCGTAAGCCATGAAATCTGCATCGTTAGAATTCAAACCATCCGCCACAAGGAGGTGTGTTATCATACTACCATTAGGAGCGTATTTCATTATTCCAGCGTCTTTAGTAGCTAACCAAACATTAGTACCATCCGTTTCTAATGCTTGATTCATTGTACCTGTCCAAATTGGATTTAGCCAACGATTGTGCCGCTTGTCAAAAATATCTATGACCTCTTCTCCAGCAACCCATACCATATCGTTAATTTCCAACACATCATGCATTATCGTGCTAGTTGGTCCAGATGCTAGTATCAATGATGAACTATGAATTGGTGGGGTTGCAGGCTCGAGTTGAGCAAAACTACCACTACCATCACTAGCAAGAATTGTGTCAACAGACGGGGCACGCGCACCACCACTTGGCCATGCGACGAGGTCCATTCCTCCTCGAGCAAGACCCACGTTTAGTAACGACTTACTGCTAGAGAATGCACCCATTGTGATATTATAGAAATGCAATGAATCACCGGCAAGAATGTGGAACCATTCTCCACCAATTGCCATCCCATGTACATTATTGGAATCAAGCCAATTTGCATCAGTCCAAGTTGCTAGCCATGAACTAGTTGCAATGTTGTAACGTACAATACCGGCATCTGCCATGGCAACCATTAGAACGCCATTGACAACCGAAAACTGAACAACATTATCACTTGGTAGTGAATTTTGAGTGTCCCAAGCAGTCAACCACTGACTGTTCATGCTATCGTAGCGCATCACGCCTCCGCCCTTGGTGGCAAGAAGAATATCGCCTGATACCTCAATTATATCATTCACATAATCTGAACCGCCGAAAGGATTCAAGACTACTGGAATTTGATTACCCGTTGGTCCAATTGCAATCAAATCTGCCTTATTCGTGCCAATCCAAAGTACTCCCGATATATCTACATGCATCGCGGTTGCGAATTGGCTAGATGGAATTGCTGCATCTAATGCTAGCGGACCTGGAAGTTCATTAGAATCAGACAAAGACCAAGCTCGGAACTTAGTTGCATTATCGTCAACTGCTACCAATAAACGATCGTTGTTTTCATCGACAATCATCGTTTTAGCGCCGGCGATATCGTCTGCAATTTCAATAACTGGTGGATTATTATTAGCATCAAGTTGGATTAGCGTTGGCCCCATTAACATGTAAAGACGCCCATCTGTTGGGTGGATTGCTGTAGCATTTACATTGACAATTATCGGTGAAAGTGTGACATAAGTATCTGCGGGCCTTAACGCCTCTACAACCAAATCAGTGACCTCGGCACCCCCCGGAATAAGCCAAGATGCACCCGCCTCAGCATTGGGTGCTAATCTTGAACTATGGGGGTCTGGACCCATCAAGTCATTCTGTTGACCAAAACCACCCAAGCCACGCCAATCCATAATGGATGTTTGAGTATCAACAAAGGAAAGTTGGGGTTGTTCTATCCAAGTGCCGTTGGAACCATTTACTCTAACTTCGAAAGAAAGATTGTCAATCATCGCGCCTGGAGCTAGTTCAAGATGTAAATCACCTTCAGCGTTTTGGCCACTAGTTGGATCTGCACCTACAGCATCAATACGCAACCAGCCAGTATCGTTGTATCCCCCTGAGCCCCACTCTGAAATATGACTGGGGTGTGCATACACTTCCAGCTGCATTAGTGGAGATAAAGATGCGAACAACATCAGCCCCACTAGAACAAAGGGGGAGAGACGTACACGTCCTAGAACCATGCATACAACGCTCTCTGCTTTACTTATGAAGGAGATGGCTTCATGGACAACATGTATACTTCGTATACCATCAAGGTTTAAGGCGACAAAGTTTGGTTCTTGATTTTATATCCATAGTATGAAAAAAAATATCATTAAACAAGAATATAATACAATGGGCTGGAACTTAATATTGCTAAGATTACATCAATAATAGTATGTAATAAATACCTTTTTTTTGTTAAAATATGGGGCGGAACTCACATATGATAGTGGTGGGGCGGTATCTAACTAAGTTGGTGAGGAGTCGGCGGTGAAAGACAAAAAGTTGCGAGCGGATGCGTTGGATTACCACTCGGCAAAACCGTTTGGTAAAATGAAGACCACACCTACAAAACCACACGCCACTCAACGTGATTTATCTCTCGCATATTCACCTGGGGTTGCCTATCCCTGTCTTGAAATTGAAAAATGGGCTGACAATGCTTATCGCTACACAGCCAAAGGAAACCTCGTTGCTGTAATAACCAACGGTACTGCTGTATTGGGTTTGGGTAATATCGGTGCTCTCGCTAGTAAACCAGTGATGGAAGGCAAAGGGTTACTGTTCAAGGCGTTCGCTGATATCGATGTTTTTGATATTGAAATAGATGAGACTGATGTAGAAAAATTTGTTGAAACTGTTAAGCGCATTGCTCCTACTTTTGGCGGGATTAATCTTGAAGATATCAAAGCGCCAGAATGTTTTGAAATTGAGCGACGACTTGTTGAAGAGCTCGAAATCCCAGTAATGCATGATGATCAACATGGTACAGCAATCATCTCGGGCGCTGCAATGCTGAATTCTATCGAATTGGTGAAAAAGAAGATTTCTGATGTGAAAGTCGTAATCAGCGGTGCTGGAGCATCGGCTATTTCATGCGCTGAACATTGGGTTCAACTCGGTGTCGATATAGATAATATCAAAATGGTTGATTCAAAGGGAATTATTACTAAATCTCGATTAGAGAAAAATGGCTTATCGGAAGAGAAGAAGAAATTTGCCTATGATGGTCCTGATGGTGTTTTGGCAGATGCAATGATTGGGGCTGATATATTCCTTGGCCTCTCCAAGGGAGACATCGTTAATCCGAGTATGTTGCGAGAAATGGCTGAGCGACCCATCATCTTCGCTTTAGCCAACCCTGAACCGGAAATCATGCCTGATGTAGCAAAGGCGGCAAGACCGGATGCTATAGTTGCAAGCGGAAGATCAGATTTCCCCAACCAAGTAAACAATGTTCTCGGGTTTCCATTTATTTTCCGAGGCGCCCTTGATTGCATGGCAAAGAAGATTACCCCTAGTATGAAAATGGCTGCAACCACCGCGCTAGCAAACCTCGCGAAAGAACCTGTTCCTGATGAAGTAAGCGAGGCTTACAGTCTAGACTTCATTACCTTTGGTGAAGATTATATTATTCCCAAACCATTCGATAAGCGTGTCTTGGTCTGGGTTGCATCAGCAGTTGCTGAAGCGGCCGTTGAAGCTGGTGTTGCAGGGATAAAACGTGAGCATTTTATTCTTGAAAATTATCGTAATGAACTAGAAGCGCGACTAGGCCTAACTAATTCTGTGATGCGTTCTGTTATGAACAGAGCAAAACGTTCAATGAAGAAAATTGTATTTCCAGAAGGTGATGATCCCTCCATCCTACGGGCTGTCTATGAATTAATACATGAAGGAATTTGTACACCAATACTGCTTGGAAATCCTGAAGTAATTGATAATATGAAATCGGAATTGAGTCTTGAATTTGAATGTGAAGTCATCAACCCTCTAACGGACTCGAGAAGAAAGGGTCAGTACCGTGATGCACTCGTAATGAAGCGTGAAAGGAAGGGTTTGACGGTTGTTGATGCACAGAGGATGCTCAAATCTCGTACATACTTCGCTGCTATCATGGTAGAATTAGGTGATGCTGATGGTTTCGTGGGGGGATTAACTCGCGCTTATCCAACATTCCTTCGACCATGTTTGGAGGTCATTGGCACTGACGAAGACACTGAACGCGTTGTCGGAATGTACATGATGGCAATAAAAGGAAAATTGCTGTTCATTGGAGATGCAACTGTAAATGTCTATCCAGATGAGAGAACGCTTGCTGAAATTGCTGTACAAACAGCCCGCGTTGCGCGACGATTTGGGTTGAAGCCGAAAGTTGCTTTACTCTCATTTTCAAACTTTGGTTCTAGCCGAGAGTTGCGAACAAATAGACTTGAAGAAGCGATTCGGATTGCGAAAACTCTCGACCCAAATCTTGTCATTGATGGGCCAATGCAAGCAGATACTGCTTTAGTAGGTGATATTCAAGAAAATTTTCCATTCATGGAATTTAATGGGGCTGCTAATGTTCTTATCTGCCCGAATCTTGCTGCTGCCAATATTGCCTACAAACTACTAGACCACCTCGGTGACGCAGAGATGACTGGCCCCATTCTAGAGGGAATGGCAAAGCCTGTACAAATTCTACAACAAGGTGATGGAGTAAGAGAAGTCGTTCACATGACAGCCATTTGTGCAATTGATGCACATCGGCAAGAACTTGAACGATTATAGGCAAATCATTGATGACCCTACCGCCGACAGCATCGAAGCGGAGATTCGATGGCTGACGACAAAGAGGCGTTGAGCGACTTCGATGAACGGTTGTTACAGGGCGTACTAGCTCGCATCTGGCGACACTTGGGGGGGCAGAGAGATTCTACAAGTAGAATCAATAAAACTGTAAGTCCTGAAGAGTTGAAACGACGGCTTGATCTTGCTGTTAGAAGGGAAGGAATTGATATTGAAGAGATGCTCTCAGATATTGACACATACCTTGCAGAATCTGTGAATACTAGCCACCCCCATTTCATGAATCCACTATGGGGTGGCACCAATATTGCCTCATTTGCAGGTGAAATAATTACGGCACTGACTAACACCTCTATGTACACTTACGAAATAGCACCAATGGCAACTCTAATTGAAAATGAGATGATTGCTACAATGGGGAAACTTGTCGGCTATGAAGCAGGAGAGGGCATCTTCACCACTGGAGGTTCAAATGCAAACTTGATTGGAATGTTATGTGCGCGCGATAGAAAACTTCCTGATGCCCCCACTGATGGAATTCAAGGGAAAGAACTAGTTGCGTTCATTTCGGAAGATGCCCATTATTCAACAATAGTGGCAGCAAATATTCTAGGGATTGGAAAAAATAACTTGATTCCAATTTCATGTGATGATGAGGGTAAAATGATTCCAGAACTATTGGAAGAATCTATTATCACAGAAAAACGTGCTGGGAAAATTCCCTTCTGTGTCGTTGCAACGGCAGGAACCACTGTAGTGGGGGCGATTGACCCACTAGAAGAAATTGGAGAAATTTGTAGGCGAGAATATCTCTGGCTGCATGTAGATGCTGCTTGGGGTGGTGCTGCTCTGCTTTCACCGAAAACACGTGGATTACTTCGTGGAATAGAAAAAGCGGATTCCATCGGTTGGGATCCGCACAAAATGATGGGAATACAATTAGTTTGTTCAGTGCTTCTTGTTAGAAATTCTGGAACCCTCAATAAAGTCTGCTCCCATGCCGACACTGCACATTATCTATTCTCAAATAAATCAAAAAATTATGATTTGGGGCGCAAAAGTCTCCAATGTGGGAGAAGAGTGGATGCTCTCAAACTCTGGTTAGCATGGCGCGCTAAAGGTGATGAAGGGTGGAGATTACAAATTGAGAAATATTTCTCCATTGCAAAATATTTTGCAGATCAAGTTATTGAAAATCCGCTACTTGAATTAGTAATTGAGCCTTCAATGACAAATGTTTGTTTTCGTTACACAGGTGCAAGGTTGACGCAGGAAAAGCAAGATATTGCCAACGAGCAAATCAGAACCGAATTATTGTCATCCGGGCGCTTTATGATTTCTACATCATTAATTAATGGAAGAACTATTCTTCGTGGTGTTGTTGCCAATCCTAGTGTTAGTGAACTAGTTGTGGATGAACTACTGACTACCATCGTAAAGATTGGAAACGAACTTTCTCAAATTAAATATTGATTACATGGATACTGTAGTTTCAATCACGATGGTATGGAGAACCTCGTTCTCGTTCACTGGCACGATATAATTGTTCAAGTAAAACAACTGCTGCCATCTCATAAGTCATCGTTAATGGTCCGAGACCAATCGTCGTGTGTTGTTGAGTCACATAACTTTCATACCCATCAACTGGACCTACAGCAAGATGAATATTTGTGTTTGAAAGCTTCCAATTTTTCCAACACGTAGTAAACCACTCCGTTGTGCCAGTTTCGCCATTCTCATCTAGAATAATCAACGTAGCACCATCTGCTGCTGCCTCTAATTTACTTACATATTCATCATGGCTCAATTTCTCTGAATGTTGATTCAATTTCACACCATGGATGGCTAATCGCTCAGAATAGATTTCAACGAGTCGCCCGTAAGCGCGTTCTCGCGGACGACCGTGTGTATGCACTGTGATTCGACCCACGGGTGAACCAGATGGTGATTGGCATTCAACTTATGCACGATAGTCTCAAAGTAGTTCAGGGTCTAGGTTGTGGTATGGGTTGGTGGCCATTCTCTAGAAAAGGCGCTGACCGCACCAATGATCCTCAAGTAAAAGGCACGCGTTCTTGGTTGCAAGATCTCAGAAGTCTTTGTGAAGAATACTATGATAGCCCCCTCCAAGGAAAAGAGAAAATTATTGAGTTGCAAACAGAGTGGCAACAAGCGCATCAAAGAGAAGAACTACCTGACGAACTGATAGATGGATTAAATAAACGAACAATGCATCTTCTCTCGGCCGATGAAAAAAAATGGCTTGTCTGGCTCGATGATGAAAACTTCTGGAAACCTGGGTGGCGTGAAAATCAACCTGAGTGACCAACCATTGGGTTCTTGACTAAGTGGTGTGACGAACATATCATGCAAATTGTTGCGTGGGTGGTGTTACTTGCGTTGATTGGTATTATTCTTGTTTACTTGAGTAGGGATCAACCCTTTCCAGAAGTCTCCCGACAACATGGCTTTGTACTACTTGGATTATCTGGATTATTGTTGATTTCATCCGCTTCTCCTCGTCAATTTGATGGCCCACGTGTAGCAGCAACTGTGGTCACCATTGTAGGGGGATTACAGATGATGATTGGAGCCTGGCATATGACTTCCTCTAATAGAGATGTAATTGTTGGACCAATGGCTGGAATATTACTCTGTATGGGTGCCATCGCCCTATTCTCTGATGATTGGGATGCGTCTTCAAAGGGTGAGCAAACTGTTGCCTTCATTACTCTCTCATTTCTATTATTACTCGAAGCGTATCTTTTCTTCAAAGGAATGCTCATTGGAACACCTGCAAAGATGTGGTCCGCTGCCGGTTTAAGACAAATCCAACGCGGGTTATTACAAGGCGATAGGGGGGCAATAGGTTGCTTTGAGAGGGCTTGGGATATGGAGGAGGAATACATCAATGCAATGAGTCATCTTGCACTCTACAAAATCTATTCTTACCTTGGCAATAATAGCTCCAATTTAGAGCATTATGAAAAGTTACAACGCCTAGGTGGGATTGATAGTGTGGACCCTACTTGGATTGAGGTGGTGGAATCTGCATTATCTGGCCTAGATGGCATTAAAAGCGAAGAATAAACGCATTCCTATTAAATGGTTAAGTGGGATATCCCAACACATAACTCACTCAATTTTATATTGTATGAAATACAAAATATAATTGGTAGATGTGATAATTCGTAATCGAAGTACGGCTAGCATGTTGGGTTGGGGCGCTGTTATTATTTGGTTCAGCGCTAATGTCCTTTCACAAGCCGCATTTATCGGCACTCATGGGGTACCCTACGATGCTGCCACAATATTGGCAGCATTGGGTCCTTGGTCATGGGTTCTAATCACTATTGAATTTAGTGTGTGGGTAATTATTGGAGTAGTAATTATGCAAAAAATAAGGGCAACGCGAGCAAAAAAAATTCACTCAATTTTTTGAAATTATACAACCTCGGGATTGATAACATACATCTTAACCCCCCACATTGAGGGCTTCGATGGTTCGAATCACTAAAGTTCATACCGGTGTTGGTGACAAAGGTATGACCGTTCATCTCGACGGCACTCATGTATCCAAAGATGATGCAAGGCTCGAAGTTGTGGGAACAATCGATGAACTCAATTCACTAATTGGAATTGTCCAAATGGAACTTCAAAGAATTCCAGTAACCACCCGTGATGGTGGGCCTCGAGCAACAGTACTCAAAATTCAATCACATGCTGGGAAAAAATTGGCTCATCTCCAACAGGAATTGTTCGATCTTGGTGCCGAATGCTCAGCAGGGCCAGATTCCATTCCGGAAGGTATGCAAGTTCTGCAAGATGATGCCTGTGAAAGGTTACTTCATGAAATGAATGAATGGCTAGGCGAAATTGAACCACTCTCATCGTTTATCTTACCAACAGGGAACCCAGTGGTTGCTTACCTTCATCTCGCACGCGCTGTTACTCGCAGAGCTGAACGACGGCTAGCTGGACTTCGTAATCAAGAGGGTGATGAATCCGTGCGCACAGTGCCTTTTAGCTACCTCAACCGATTATCTGATTGGCTATTTGTTCTCAGCAGATGGATTACAGCAACATTAGGAGAAGAAGAATCTTTGTGGTTGCCACTTGCTGAGCGTGAAAAAACTAAGAGAGCTGAATAATTGAATTACCGCACATTAGCGTTGCTCAATATATTGTTTAGCGGCCATTAATACATTTTTTGAGTTTTCAAATGTCAATTGTTCCAATGCATCATCCCATGAAAGCCAAAGAAAGCCAATATGCTCATGAGAGAGATTGACGACCATCTCATCTGTCTCTGCAATAAACCAATGAACTTGTTTTTCTATTTCCTCACCTTTGTGAGTAAATTGATATTGTGTTCTTGACTGAAAACCAGGAACAATAGAGGCGGATTCAATGCCTGTTTCCTCTGTTAATTCTCTTAATGCTGTCAATTGAAGAGAAGTGTCGGCGTCCTCAATATGCCCCTTAACGAAATCCCAGTGGCCTTGCGGGTACTGAAGAAGTAAAATTGAATCATAATTGACCAATACTAACCCACACGAGGTCTCCATTAGTTAGGCGGAACACTGAGCATCCATATTCATTGCGAGAGAGATGTGCGATTTCAACGGTATGGCTATGGGCGTGTTACTACCCCAACGAAGTATGCCACCCCGTAACCTTGTCGATTCACTCGACATTCAACTAATCATTGCTGACGGTGATTTTGATGGGCTTGTGGCAGCTGCAGTACTCAAAACAGCATGGCCTGAAGCATCAGTATTTTTTTCGCACCCGACCGAAATCAGAAGTGGAAGCCTTGAGAAATTAATCAATTCAAAAACTGCAATCTGTGACTTACCGTTCCATCCTAATTGTGGGCTATACATCGATCATCACGCGACTAACAGACCTACCAAAGAACAAGAAAAAACTTTCATTGATAATGGGGGACATATACACTGGTGTGAAGCAGATTCTGCTGCAAGAGTTGCCTACGACCTCTTTCTTCCGCTGTTCGATCTTTCAGCCCTAACGCCAATTATGTATATGGTTGACCGACTAGATGGTGGAAGAATAAGTATAGATGAATTTCTTTCTGATGATGCGACAATTTGGCTTGCTCGAACTGTCACGTCTTCCGATCAACAATACACCACCAAAATTCTAAATAAATTAGTTGAAGGGGAGTCCGTTTCAGATATTGTAAACGATTCTGTAGTCGCTGAGAGAATAAATAATAAAAAAGAAGAAATGAAAGAAATCAGAACAATTCTAGACTCGAAATCAAGGATTGAAAATCGTCTGGCAATCTGCGAATTACAAGAAACTGGTTTGCATACTAACGGATATCTAGTAACCGCTCATTATGGGGATGATTGCGATGCGTGCCTCATTATTCACGGCTCACAAAATAATAAAATTGGTGATAATACCAGATTGCTTTCTGCATCGTTTTACACAAACTCCTTTCTCCATCCTAATGGTGGCCTATTTGATTTAACTAAATTAGCCACCATGTTTGACCCATTTGGTGGTGGCCATCGAAATGCCTGTGGTTGCAGAATTGTTCCATTAGATGGAGATGGGCGGATTGAAGAAAGGGACCTATCGCCTGAAGATATTGTGGCAAATCTTTCTGCTTGGTTGATGGCTTGGAACCAGAGTCAAAGTACCAATAATTGAAATAAATAAATGAAGCCAATGAAGGCATGTAAAACTAGCAAGATCATTACTAAGTCACTCGCTCTACCATGTCTTTGGAGTTCAAAACCGAAGGCTTTGCTAGATTCTCGAAGAGCCTTTACAGTTTTTCCGGAGTTGACTAAAATTGTTAGTAAGATGAGGCCCATTATTCCAAACCATCCATGCAATGAACTTGGAAAAAGAGAATAATAACCCTCACCACTAGCAAAACCAATACCGCTATTTGTGATGAAACCAATTGTTATCACAACAAGTACTGAACGAAAAATTAAAACTCCTGATTTTTCATGATTTTCTCTATATTTTTTTGCCTCAATGCCACGTAATTCCAATCGTTTGCTTCTATACTGATATTGTTTGTACATCCAAAAAAGAATGCCAATAGCGAACAATGGATGTATAAAAATGATAACTGTTTGTAACATTGAGGGGAAATCCATTATCCCCCCCAAATGGGATGACTACTTCATCGTGTAGCATGAGTTCCCTAGGGAACTCTATCGTTGGGTTGATGTATAGCGAGCGGGGCGGCGTTGATTAATAGGGGGCTGCATCCATTTCCAGAAATTTACTTCAAGAATGCCTCCAAGAGGCCGAAGAAAGAAGTAGAGGAGATAAAGGGAAAAAACTCGCTGCCGCAATTAGTACTGATGCCTGGGAATTAATGAGTGGGGAATGGAAGGGTTTGTTATTCAATTTGCTCAAATATGATTTAGAAAATGATGCATCTTCACCCAATAAAGGAAAGAAAAGAATTGGGCGGCGAGGTGGCCGCGGTGGGCTGGCGTACATGCAACAATTCGATATGCAACGCGTTGATTCCTTAATTATTGGAGATGATGATTGCGACTATCGATTAGCTACCCTATTAACTCATAAAATAATAATGGATGAAGAGTGGAATAATGATTGGAATCAAGCATTGAATCGATTACGTTCAAAATGTGAATCAAGTGGCGTCCATCCTGTTTTTCATACTCTTTCTTCTACCTTCAAATCAGTTCTTAGTGAAATGGAAGTCTATGATACAATTGAAGATGAAATCTATGAAGACTTATCTTGGCTAGATAATTGTAATATTGATCCAAGCGATACAAAAATGCTAATTCATCTGCTTAAGCCACCTATTGGAATAAATCTGAAAGCAACGACTCTTGCACCACTAAAACGACTATATGACCAAATGGAAAGGAAAGGGAAAATAAAATCCCAATGGCTAGCAAAACAACTCGATGCACGTTTACTAGAAGAAAAAAAGGGGAGGGTTGGGCTTCTTGCTGCAATCCTAACTGCAAGTGCTGAAACTGATGGAATAAAAGATAGATTTGAAAGACTCTCAACTGAAGATGATGTTGTTGGTGAAATTGCGAAGCGCCAACTATTGCTAATAAAAATTAGAGAAGGCGACGTCTCTACATGGAAAGATTGTATGGCTCTCAATAATGGTGATTCGCTTTCTGATGCATGCCGCGTAGAGGCATGGGCAAAAATACCTGAAAATGTTCAGGATCTCTCGCTAAAAGATTTGAAATCTGGACTCGAAGAAGTAATTGAATGGAGTAAATTAAGAAATATTGAAATTGAAGATTCTAGATTGCGCTGGCGGATAATAGAGGCAATGTGTGACACAAACAATTTGGAAGATGCAAGCGAACACTTTAGTGATTTAGACATTAGTAATGACTGGCAACTTGCAATTGCACTTTCTCTATTAGAAACTGATTGCCATGACTTAGTTATCAATAAATTAGAGAGGGTTATTGATAAAAACCAAACTCTGGATTTCTCAATAATATTAGATCACGAATCAATACCNATAACGATGCAAATAGCAATCTCAGAANTNCTTGGAATTAGTGGAGATACNGATGNNCATNCTGAAGAAANANTNATTCAATTATACACTACAACAGGTAATATTCATGCGCTTGCTACACATCTATCATCTCATGAAAATAGTGTAAAAAATCATCCTCATTTAACTTTAGTAGCTGCTAGATTACTAGGTGCTGAATCTGAACCTGCACTTATAGAATGGATTAGCAACGCTCGGCGTGATGCATTTATGATGTTATCAGATATTGACTTGCCTAGTTATCTATCTCCTGCTGCTTTTGCATTGACTTCTCTACTCGATGGGGGGATTGCTGATCTAGAACAGGTCGGTTCGCTTCTCAGTGCTGATGGCTTGCAAGCATTCAAACAATGTAGAAGAGCAATGATGGAAGATGGAGATGGATTGGTGCCGTCAACATTACTNGANACACTAAGCGATTCCATTGAAACATCTTCAATGGAGATTATTGAAGAGAAATTATTTGAACAACTAATATTGAGCCTAAAACTTAACAGAGCTGATAGTTTATTACAAAAAGCTGAAAGAGAAAGTCATACTGAAGCGGAAAAAATCATCGAAAATGTGTTGTTGGTAGCACCAACTCATAGATTATTGAAGAATGTAAATAGTCAAGTATTGGAACATGGTGTTTCAAGTACTGCTTTGGAAAAATGGTACAAAAGTAATAATTCGCATTCAATGGAAGCATCTATTGCCACTGGTAGATTATCTGAAAAAAGAGGGGATCGTTTGCAGGCTGCAAGAGCCTATCACACCGCCGCTGTCCGTTGTGATGATTTTGAGTTACGTCAAAAATTAAACAAAGAGGCTTTGATTTCTTTTGCACACGCAGGAAACTGGCCTGAAGCTATTGAACTACTTGAATCAGAAGTAGGATTGAACACAAACATAACTGATAAATTCAAACTATACCTCAAAGTAAATGATGAGGCANATCGAGGAAAACTAGAGGCTGCAAGNGATTTGATTCTTGCTGATACTGCCAGTACAATAATTGTCAAAAAGAAGACACGAAATGGAGAGGGTTACAAGGTTGAAGAATCTGCCCACTCTATCGAAGATTTGAATCTCCACTTAACATACCCATCCATTCATAGGCTTCCAGAAGAACCATTCAGGGGCAGAGTACTTGCCGCTATCAATTGGGTTCANAAAGGATATAATAGAAAAGGAGGGGAATTGGAAGGGGCGTTCCAACAGGCATTGAATCGACGTGCTTTGCCTGAAATTTTTAGTGTCGCAAACAGGGCAAATGAAGTAAGGGGTCCTGAACACGGCTTGCTCTTCTATGAGCGTGCAATGAATAGTGGNAAATTTGAACCCACTGACTTACAACGACTTTCAGAAATGCAAAAAAACATGTATTCACGCACTGAACGAGACATTCCAATACAAAAAAGAATACACCTTAGTAATCTTGCACTCAAGCCTCTTGTAATTGTTGATACCAATCTTCTTGTTGATGCTCTTGCTGAAAATGTTCTACATCAACTGAAAATAGAGCGTGATATCCCCATGCATCTTGATAGTCGAAGAGAATTTCACAAAACACTGCTTTATCGTCGACAGCAAGGTAGAATTGAGATTTATATTCCACCGGCAGCAAGAAGTGAACTAAGAACTATTGCCGCGATTCCTGGGCGCGTCAAAAATATTTGTGGGGATCGTCTTGTGAATCCAAAACTATGGGATAAAAAGATTAACAAAAAGATACTCATCTCTCTAGCAAATGATACAATCAAAGAATATAATTCATGGAATCCACCAACTGATGAAGGAGTGAATGAATTGTTACAGACAAGGCAAATTGATTTGGATGATTTCTTTGTTGAGTTGCGTAATGTTTTCTCTGACATAACTGACGCAAAAATTGAACGAGGGCACGCACAATCCAAACGGCATACCATAAATGAAGAGAATATTTATCCTGAAGCGGGTGATATTGATATCATGCTTTTCTCAGCATATATCGCTGAACAATGTCTAGAAGGATTTGGTTCTATTCTAATAGCATCCAGAGATTCAGATTTCACCTATCCTGCACGTGCATTCCAAGAAAGATTTGGATTCATTATAGTTGATAACGCTCAAGCACTTTCTCATTATACTCATTAAATATGATTAAACATAACAAGGTTTTTCAATTAATCATTTAGTGATTGCTTGTGTTTATGGACAATACATCTTACTCATACATAGAAATCTGGTTGAAGTGGTCCGCCAGGAGTTACAGAATACTGCTCTAAATCAGTAATTCCCGCTTCTGCAAGTGCTTCCTCATCAATGAAAAAACGTCCAGTACAATCACTGCTTTGGGATAAAATATGGAGCGCAGCGTCGGCAACGATAGATGGCTTGCGACTTCTATTAGCCATCTCTTCACCACCCAACGCCTCATTGTAACGGACTGCAGCAGTATCGATTGTGGTTGCCGGCCACAAGCCATTGACTCCAATTTCATCGCCAACTAATTCTGCTGCAAGACCGCCCACAAGTACTGACATTCCATACTTAGAAATAGTATAGGCTGTGGTTCCTGCAAGCCATTTAGGATTCATTGACACTGGGGGGCATATCACCAACACTCTTCCCCTATCCGATTTGTGAAGGTGTGGGAGAGCTGCTTGGATTGTTGCGTAAGTGGCGCGTACATTGACTTGGTGAACGAGGTCAAATCGTTTCATAGGTGTAAATGAAAATGGAGCAATGTACAGCGCTCCAGCGTTACAAATAACTCCATCCAAACCACCAAAATGAGATACACACTTTTCAATTGCTACATTCACTTGCTCATCATCTCTAACATCAAGTTGAATTGCCAACGCATTCCCCCCTACCGCCTCAACTGCCTCGACCGTTTCTGGAAGTGTACCGGGTAACTTGTGGTTCTCGTCCATACTTCGGGCGCAAACAGCTACATTCGCTCCCTCTTCACCTAAACGCACGGCAATCGCTTTGCCTATTCCTCGGCTCGCTCCTGTGATAAGGAAAGTATAACCTGAAAAATTATCAGTCACTAATTATCAACTCCTCTAATGATTAAGATGCTGCCTTATCTGTGGTTAATAATTTCACTAAATCACAATATGAAATCATTGCTTCATTAGAAGTCATTCCACGGATTCGTTTCCAAGCACGGAATTTGGCTATTTCTTTGATGCCTCTTCGTTGCGCACGTCTTCCAGCATCTCCTTCTGTCGCCTGTTTATACAATGCATAGAGGTTTAACAAAATGTCATCATCCGGTCTAGTGTTTAATCTCCACACCTTTTTTATGGCCCTATCAAATCTTCGTTGCAAACTCATATTAATCCATCCATCACATCTCCAAGCCGTGGCTTTAGCCACTTCTCAAGAATCTGTTTTCTCTCCTCACTATCAACCCCAGATGTGTGAGGTTGTGATGATAATAAATGAATAGATGCGTCATCACCTAAATGTGATGTGAGAAGATTGTAATGCTCTCTTCCAAGACGATCGTCACGCATCGCCTGCAGCACTAATACAGGAACTGTCGGCATTCCAAAATGAGGTACTTGCGCGGTTGCATAGCGAATCGAAATATCCGGATGGATGCGCTCATGTTCACGACGAAGTATTTGCCGTACCCACGGTTTGAATGTCCGTAGATAAGGTGGGAGAAGAGATTCAACGGCTAGAGGAAATGATGTCGCTGGTGATTCAAGTATCAAGCCAGCCAAACGATTCTTCCACCAACCAGTAGGATTCGCTCCTAGCCAAATACTAAGGAACCCTCCTACGCTATGACCATAAAACCATATTCTCTCAGGAAGGTTCTCTCCAAATTCATGTTCAAATGATTCTAACATGGCCTCAATATCATCCGCAACTTTGAGAAGGGTCCAATCCTTTCTTCTGTCACATCCCCCATGACCTCGTAGATTGAGGCCGATGACATTGGTTCCGAGTTCTGCGATGTGCAATGCTCTAGATTCCACGTTGTATAATGACGATCCTCTTCCATGTAGTACTACGACTAAGTCCTCCTTTACACCCTCGCTTTCAAGCAGGTAGGCGGTCTTAACATCACCACCCCAACCAACATACCTAAAGGGTGACCAACGTGGATCAACCAATTTTTTTGCAACTGATTCTGGGGTCGTGAATACTAATCGAATAACAACACGGTGGAATAGAAGCCAGGCAAGTACTGGTAATGACAAGCCTACCATTACCCAAGCAATTGGATTCGACATCCAAGTAGGGATGAGGAATATCATAATTACTTCTAACATGAGAATTAATGTAAGGAAATGTGGTAATGTGAGTGAGTACCTAGCCTCTGGTTGAATATGAGGGGATAGAAGACCGTAATCATCCTCCATAATCAATGTCACATCATCGCCTCCGGATAGGTCATCAGATTATGGTGGCCAGCTTGAATCTTAGCCGCTAGTGAAATTGTCTCGGGGTAAATTCTCTCAAAGAAAATGCGAGCTGTTGCCAATTTTGCATCATAAAACATGTCATCCCCCTGTTTTTCTAGGCACACCTTAGCCATTCTAGCCCACAAATAACTAAGCATGATATTACCGAAGTAGCGACAGTAATCTGTGGCACCTGCTGCCAAAAAATGTGCGTTCGCCATTCCTTCAGACATCAGTAGAAGTGTTACTTGTTGCAATCCTCGTACACCCTGATAAAGCGGTTTGGTGAATTCAGCCATGCCTTCAATATCCCTATTCTCCTCGATAAATTCGAGTATTGGCCAGAGTAGAGGACGTAGGTGGCGGCCAAGGTTTGGGGCGATCTTACGCCCTACGAGATCAAGGGCTTGTATTCCATTAGTGCCTTCCCAAATCGCTGCGATTCTTACGTCTCTATAGAACTGCTCAACGCTAGATTCTCGTATGTAACCTGCACCACCCATAACCTGAATACAATCGTTGGTGCTATCCATACCAAGGTCTGTCATGTGTGCTTTCGCCACAGGAGTCAATACTGCTACAAGTGCCTCGGCAGCCTCCTGAACCTCACCTTCACCGCGCTTCATTTGATCGAGTAATGTTCCAATCCAGATTCCAAGTGCTCGAGAACCTTCATTGTTCGCTTTTACTCGCAAAAGCATGCGCCTGACATCGGGATGAACTAGAATATTGTCTGCCTCCTCGGTAGGATCGTTTACACCTTTCAAGTCACGGCCTTGGCGCCTCTCCTTACACCAGTCAAGAGCATTCTGATATGCGATTTCCCCTAGCCCAAGGCCCATCATTCCTGTAGCAAGACGTTCTCTATTCATCATCTCAAACATGAGTTTCATGCCCATATTTAGTTCTCCCACGAGCCAACCCACACTATCATCGAAGTTCATGGCGCATGTCGGCTGGCCGTGTAGCCCCATCTTCTCCTCAATGGAAGAACAGCCAACTCCGTTGATTTCAGCGGCGAGTTGGTCTGAGCAATCTTCAGGAAGTCCAGATACATAATCTGCTGGGAGATATTTAGGGACTAGAAATAGAGATATCCCCTTCGTTCCTTCCGGTGCGTCTGGCAACTTTGCCAATACCATGTGAATGATGTTATCTGACAAGTCATGCTCTCCACCAGTAATGAATAACTTCGTACCTTTGATACGGTAGCTTCCATCACCCATCGGGGTCGCTTTGCTGTAGATTAGTCCAAGGTCTGTTCCACAATGAGGCTCGGTCAAGCACATAGTTCCACACCATTCTCCTGTTGCTACTTTTGGGGAATATAAAGACCGCAGGCATCCAATACCGTACTCGGATATCAAGTCATAGACTCCGAGACAAAGTGCCCCGATTGCTGCTAATGCCATGTTGGTTGAAATGGCGAACTCATCCATCGTGTTGCGAAAACATAGTGGTAAGCCCATGCCACCATGCTCAGGCTCGCAAACCGTGGCGAACCAACTCCCTTCAACAGCAGCAGCCCACGCCTCTTTGAATCCAGAGGGAGTAGTGACCACACCCTTGGATAGCTTGGCTCCCTCTTCGTCACCTACTGCGTTAGTTGGAAGCCATACCTCCTTACAGAATTTAGCCCACTCATCAATCATTGTGTCAACGAACTCCTGATCAAATTCCTCAAATCCTAGTGTCGTCATCTCTTGGCATACATCAAACACCTCATGTAAGAGAAAGTGATAATCGCGTAACGGGGGATCATATCGCACCATTTCCTCATCTCCTAGTTTCGCAACGGCTTCCCCGTCAGAAGCATGTTCTCCATTCTAGCCAAACTCGCTTGATTCTTCGCAAGTAAGATTATGCTCTCCCGCTCCAACTTTAGAACATCCTCCTCGGTCAGAATATCCACCATGTCGGTATCGCCACCCGTGAGTACCTGCGCTAACGCGCTAGATACAATCACGTCATGAGGCGTCGCCCTGCCTGAACGGCGCATATCAGTGACAGCAAGGTCAAGAGCTGCCCTTCCGGTTCGGCCAGGTAGATTGTATACATGTGGAGTTGGTGGAACATAGTCAACCGCCAACTCAAGTAGCAGTTGCTTTGCATCATGAATTAACCTGTTCCTATTCATCGTTATCCTATCATTATGAGTGAGATAGCCAATGTCTTGCGCCTGTTGCGCAGATTTGGCCACCTTTGCAAGGCCAATGGTCTCGAATGCTGTTGTGACTGGCCCCATTGGGCCACCTGGAGCAAATCCGTTTTGGGCTAGACGCCCGAGCATCTCCTTACAGCCACCCCAGGCCGGAATAATTCCAACTCCTACTTCGACAAGGCCGATGTATGACTCCGCATGCGCCTGCACGGCGTCGGAGTGAAGTAATATCTCACAGCCACCACCAAGACACAGCCCCGCTGAGGCTGATACAACCGGCACCTCGGCATACTTGAGAGCAGCATACGCCTCTTGACCAAGAGTGATGAAATCCTCAATCTCTTTCCAAGCACCTAAGTTGGCGGCGAGAAGTGCTAGGCCTAAGTTGGCGCCGGCACAGAAATTCTGAGCATCATTAGCTATGAGAATGCCCTTCCAGCCTTCTATCTCAGCGATATCAACTGCAGAGAGAAGCATCTCCATGCTCATTGGATCCATCGCGTTCATCTTGGAATGATACTCAACAAGCAGAACGCCGTCACCGGCGTCCCAAAGACTAGCGCTAGGGTTCTTTTCNNGTGGANTNCNACGGCGCTTCAAGTCAGACACAGATAACGTCTCGGGCGGGCGGGCAATGACTACCCTTTCACCGTTCGGAGCCAAGTAATTCAACTCACCATCGGTGACTTCGTGAAAAGTCGAACCTACTGCCAAGCGAAGTAGGGGTGGCACCTCGCGGCCACTCTCTTCAAGTGCTGCGATGAACCAATCAACACCTAATTGATCAATCATTTCGAAGGGGCCTCGCTTCCAATTGTAGCCGATGCGCATTGCAAGATCAATGTCAGCAACAGAATCTGTCACCTCAGGAACAAGTGTTGCGGCGTAAGCTAAGGTATCGAGAATAATCTCTCGTACGAATGATGCACCTTCGTCGGGGTGTTCCAACAAGCGGCGTAGGCCCTGTTTACCCATCTGAGCAGAGGGGAAAGCTGCTTTTCTGTCAGCGGGGGTGTACTCTCCAGTTGCTAGGTCTCTCGCTTCCTTCACCCGCTGTTCACCATCAATGTTCAATCGATAGAAACCACCTTTGCCCTTACGGCCGGTGTATCCATCAGCAATCATCTGCTGAATCATATCACCACCCTCACCAACGAATTTGTGAAGGGCATCTAAATCGCCGAGATTAGAGAGCAGGCTCTCCATAATATGAGGAATAAGGTCGATTCCTACTAAATCCATCAAACCGAACACGCCAGTCTTGGGAAGTCCAATTGGGCGGCCTAGCATGGCATCAGCCTGCTCTACAGTGTATCCCCTTTGTAGAGTCTCGAAAATTGCCCTCTGAACAAAGAACACGCCCAACCTGTTACCGATGAAGCCAGGGCAATCATTGCAGTTCACAACCTGCTTACCAAGGCGCACATCTACGAATTTAGTGAAGCGCGATAGCAACTCATCTGATACCTCTGGACCTGTTACAACCTCAAGTAGCGGAAGATATCTTGGTGGATTGAAAAAGTGGGTGATGAGAAAACGTGATGCGAGATTATTGTCCATACCCTCTACTAATGCTGAGCGAGGTAGGGTAGAGGTGTTCGAGGAAAGAACTGCTTCGGGGTTGAGATATTGAGCAATATTAGAATACACTTGATGCTTGATGTCTAATCGCTCCAAGACAACCTCAATGACCCAATCTATGTCAACCAACTGATGAAGGTCATCCTCAAAATTTCCCACTTCAATTCGAGAGGCGTAGTCAGGATGCATCAACATCTCAGGATTTGCCTTTGCCATTGATTGAACAGCACCTTTAGCGAGAGCGTTTCTGTCCCCACCCTCTTCGATGTCTGGTGGAACGATATCAAGAAGTAGAACCTCGCAGCCAGCATTAGCGCAATGGGCAGCGATTCCCGCCCCCATTACTCCAGAACCAAGAATGGCTACGCGTTGTATTTCTCCCATTACCTACCCACCTAATCTACTCTCTCCAACACAGTAGCGATTCCCTGTCCGCCACCAATACACATGGTAACAAGGGCCGTTTTTGCGCCGTTCCTCTGCAATAATTGTGCGGCTTTTCCAGTAATTCTCGCTCCACTAGCGCCAAGTGGGTGGCCTAAAGCGATGGCGCCNCCGTCGAGGTTTACCTTATCTGCATCCAGTTCTAACTCCTCTATGACTGCGATTGACTGGGCCGAGAAGGCCTCGTTCAATTCTACAATATCAATGTCACTAAGTTCCATACCAGCCCGTTCGAGCGCCTTACGGCTCGCACCGACCGGTCCGATCCCCATCACATCAGGATCACATCCAGAGATAGCCGTCGAGCGGATACGTGCAAGTGGATTCAGCCCGTTGCGTTCAGCGAAGGCCTCGCTACACACCAACACGAAGGCCACCCCATCTGTCAAAGGCGATGATGTGCCTGCGGTAACCGTTCCATTCTCATCGAATGCCGGCCTAAGACCTGCAAGCGTCTCAGGGTCTGTGTCTGCTCGTATACAGCCATCCATCTCAACTAATCCCTCGCCAGTTTGAATGGCCACAATTTCACTAACTAGTGCGCCCGTCTCCTGAGCATTCGCCGCCTTTCGATGACTCTCAATTGCAAACGCCTCTTGACGCTCCCTAGAGATACCTCGTTGCTCAGCAAGATTCTCTGCGGTGATTCCCATCGACGTGAACGCCTCAGGATAATCGTCAGCGAGTTTTGGATTGGGCATGGGATTAAAACCCGTCATAGGAATTCTCGTCATCGATTCAACACCCCCACAAATGAAAGCCTCCCCTGCACCCATCGCTATTCTACCAGTGGCATCATGAATGGCTTGCATCGACGAACCACAAAAACGGTTGATTGTCACCCCACCTAATGAATTAGGTAGGTCTGAAAGAAAAGTTATCATCCTTGCAAGATTAAAGCCCTGTTCACCTTCTGGAAATGCACATCCAATGATTACATCCTCAATCAATTCTGGATTAATTCCTGTTCTTTCAATTAATTCTCTGACAACAATTGATGCCACATCATCTGGGCGCATTCGCGAAAGGCCGCCTTTCCTAGCAGGGGTAAATGGTGACCTTAAATATTCTACAATCACAGCGGACATATATATTCTATACTAAGTGTAATAAATAAACCGTTAAGTAATCAAGTGGTTACTTGATGTGTTATTTCACACTAAGTGAGTGCCGCTTTACTACAAATTCAGTACCAAATTTCGGGTCACATATGTGAAATCAATGCATCACCAAACTCGCTACATTTGAGAAGGGTCGCCCCGTCCATCAACCTCTCAAAATCGTATGTGACTGTCTTGGCTGAAATTGCTCCACTCATGCCTTTCACAATGAGATCTGCTGCTTCACCCCAACCCATGTATCGTAGCATCATCTCAGCGCTGAGAATGATTGAGCCAGGGTTTACTTTATCTTGGCCGGTGTACTTTGGAGCAGTTCCATGGGTCGCTTCAAAGATGGCAATTCCTGTATCATAATTGATGTTGGCGCCCGGAGCAATCCCAATGCCTCCGACTTGAGCCGCTAATGCGTCTGAAATGTAGTCGCCATTTAGATTCAAAGTCGCAAGTACACCATACTCGCTCGGGCGCGTGAGAATTTGTTGAAGCATCGCGTCAGCAATTACATCCTTGATAACAATCTCATTCCCTGTGTTTGGATTAGTCATTGAACACCATGGCCCACCATCTATCTCGATGGCCCCAAACTCATCTCTAGATAATTGATAACCCCAATCTCGAAATCCACCTTCTGTGAACTTCATGATATTTCCTTTGTGAACCAATGTTACACTAGACAAATCTTGTGATATTGCATGTTTAATTGCTGCTCTAACAATACGAGCTGTTCCTTCTTGACTTACTGGTTTGATTCCTATTCCTGCTGTATCTGGAAAGCGGATTTTTGTGACTCCCATCTCATTTTGTAAGAAGTCTATCACTTTACGTACTTCCGCACTNCCAGATTCCCATTCAATACCAGCATAAACATCCTCACTATTTTCTCTGAAGATAATCATGTCCACCGCTCCAGGCTCCTTTACTGGACTAGGGGTTCCTTCGTACCAACGCACCGGTCTTACACAGGCGAATAGGTCTAACTGTTGGCGTAGTGCAACATTGAGGCTACGGATTCCACCACCAACTGGGGTCGTTAGCGGGCCCTTAATTGAAATTAGACCTGAACGCATGGCTTCCTTCGTTTCCTCGGGCAACCATTCACCTACTGCATCATACGCCTTCTGGCCTGCAAGTACCTCATTCCAATGTATTGAACGTGTACTTCCATATGCTTTCTTGACTGCAGCATTAACCACTTTCTGCATCACAGGCGTGATATCTATGCCTATACCATCACCTTCGATATAGTGGATGATNGGGTCATTCGGAACTTGCAACTTACCGTCGCTCATTGTGATGGGGTTGCCTGAAGTCATTATTTTGGCCGACTAGCAACTCCTTCATCAATGCAATGGATGAAGAACTTCTTCATCACAAACATATTCTTATTGCTGCACCTCACCTAACTACATGGACTCACATGTGGAATGGAATGGTAGTAAGACCCTTACATGTACTGACAAAAATGGTTTGAAGATGGATCTTGGCTGGGGTGGAGAAGGAATTAGTCCTGTAATTGCGACGTTACACTCGTGTGGGGCATGCAGTCTAATCGATGTTGTCGATGGTTTGAAAAATCGTGAATTAACCTATGCTTCTGTTGATCTTGATCTTGAACGCTCAGATACAAATCCAAAGGTGTTCACAAAAATTAAGATGATTTATCGCGTTGGTGGTATTGACTTACCAGAAAAATTGGTTACTAGATTAGTGGAGCATAGTCACGCGAAATATTGTACCATCTCAAATATGTTGAAACATACTGCTGAGATCACTTGGGAATTAATTGTAGAATAAATACTACTCATCTTCAGTGATTAATCCTATCTTAAGTGCCACTGGTACAAGTAATGCTGGCACCCTTGCAAGTTCTCCTGCATCCTCGCCTTCAAGCCACACACCTTCTGCATATGGCACACCTAAGCCAAGTTGACTCATCCATGAAAAACTCGATGACCACCTATCTTTTGATAGTCCTGTGTTTAAAGCTGCTTTGCCCATAGCGCGAGCTACATCTTGTGATGCTGGGTCGTCTAAAAAAGTAAGAGTTCCCACCCATGCTGCAAGTGCTTGATCTCCACAACCAAATCCAGCCCTTGTTAAATCATAAACCACTTCTTCCTCAAAACGTGATTCAATTTCGGCGCGNCGTTGATCGCTCAANCCAATCATATTCTGCATAGCNTCTAACAGGCGAATGCTATGTAATGAAAGTGCGCCATCGCCTGTCCAAGCCAATTCTAATGCATGCCAAAATGGTGTATTCTCTTCCATCATGAAGAGTTCCCCAATATATCGCGCAACATCTCTAAGTGCTCCTCAAAGGTAATTCCTAATTCCTCTCTCTTACGAGCGAGCAGTTTGGCTTCAGCGGGGTCAAGAATTCCATCAATCCAACATGTTGACATTAGCATTTCGTAACCCGAGGTTGGTGAAATTTCCTGTACCGGTGCCTCTTCAATTTCTTCTTCGGGGGCCACTACTGTTGCATCTGGTACTTCAACAGTGTCTTGCTCTTCATCTTCAACAACACTAGAAGATGATTCGCTAGCTAAAAATCCTGATTCATCGACTAAATCCCCTTCTTCTTCATCATCCATAAAGGCAGCAAGTGGGTCATCACTCTCTACAGATGTTGCGCCGAATGAACCGCCACTAGATGANACNCCCAATTCTGCGAANGGNTCTATTTCACCATCATCACCATCATCACCAATTAGGGTATTTAGTGAATCTGCAAGTGAGCCCGTTGATGGGAGAGCGTCGGTATTCATTGCCTCGCGTAGGCGCTCGCGTGAGCGGTGCAATACCGCTTCACTTCGGCCACCCCAATTACCATCATCTCGATGTTGTTTAATGTGGGACATCGCTGCATCATAGTCGGATGAATCGCAGCCAAGTGCCTCTTGGACTTGCAATATTAATTCATCATCATTACTATCTTCTGATTCAACTGTAAGAATCATCGAAGCGTGAAGTATCTGTTCGGGTTCTAGCATTTTATCAACCATCCAAGTCTAACTATGACTCACTAACACCTACTGCTAGGGCTATTCCTTCAAAGGAGTTGCCGTCAATTGTTCTTCACAATATATTCAATATTTGATTAAATATTTGGGCTTAAACAACTTGAATATTATGCGATTCAATTCAAAAAATGTGGTACGGTTCAGAGTAAAAAAATATTTATTCACTTTCGGAAAGAGTTCTTTGCATCAATTAACTACAGAAAAAATTCCTCTAAATTTGAGAAGTATTATGTACCCTCTCGATAGGCAATAAAATCCCGCTCGCATAAGGTGGTCACTTCGCAAGTGAACAATNCNTTNTGACAAGCGAATAGAGGNCAGGAGGNAAGAAAATGCAAACGTCGAAGCGTGAAGATGCTGATGTCGGCGTTGCTGATTCCGGTATGGTAATTGAACGGCGATTCACTACCTTCGACAAACCTGTCTATGAACAGTTTGAATGGTCAACTTCAGATTTAAAATTGAAAGATGCGATGGGTAATACTGTTCGAAAAATAAAAAATGTTGCATTTCCAAGCGGATTTGATGGAGTACCTGGAAAAATTGCGGCGGATAAATATCTACGCAAGGTTGTTCCNGGTATAGATCATTTAGTGAAAATACCAGAAGAAGGGGTGCCTGAATGGTTGTGGAAGTCTAGGCCGGATGAAACAAAAAAGAGTGAGGCTAAACAATGGAAAGGCAAGGAAACGAGTGGGTGGCAACTCTTTCACAGGCTAGCGGGATGCTGGACTTACTGGGGTTGGAAGCACGATTACTTCGCTTGCGAAACTGATGCNCGATCTTACTATGATGAGATGTGTTTTCTACTCGCTAGTCAACGCTCGGCGCCCAATAGCCCACAATGGTTCAACACGGGATTACATTGGGCATATGGCATCGAAGGTCCGGCTCAGGGGCATTGGTATGTCGATCCAATCACTAAAGAAGATACTCGGTCAATTAACGCCTATGAAAGGCCGCAACCTCATGCTTGCTTTATCCAAAGTATAGAAGATAAATTGGTTGGCGAAGGTGGCATCACTGATTTGGTCGCTCGCGAAGCATTACTCTTCAAATTCGGTTCAGGAACGGGTAGTAACTTCAGTAATATTCGAGGTGATGGTGAGCCGCTTTCTGGTGGTGGCCAAAGTAGTGGTTTGCTTTCATTCTTGATGGTTCTTGACAAAGCTGCTGGGGCCATAAAATCTGGAGGAACTACACGTCGTGCAGCTAAGATGGTGACTCTTGACTTGGATCACCCAGATATTCAACAATATGTGAACTGGAAAATGAAAGAAGAAGAGAAGGTTTCTGCACTGATAGCCGGCGCCTCATCATTACAAAATAATGCAAATAAAATTCTTGAATCAATTGAATCTTTTGATGGTGATGTTGATAGCAGTACTGATGCTTCAAAAAATATTGAACTCGCGAAATCTATCAAGCGCGCAATTAACGCAAATATCGCTCAACCACACATCAAGCGNATCATAGATTTAGCAAAACAGGGTTATACAAATATGTCATTCGAACAATTTGACGCTGATTGGCAGGGCAAAGGATACCTTACAGTATCTGGACAAAATAGTAACAATTCAGTTCGAGTTCCAAATCAATTCATGGATGCCGTGAAATCTAACAGTGATTGGAATCTTTACTGGAGGACTGAGAAAACCGCTGCAGAAGATGAAGGGCGCGCACCAGTTCCGTGTGATACTATGCCTGCTCAGGAATTATGGGATGATGTTGCTATGGCTGCTTGGTCATGCGCTGACCCTGGTGTTCAATTTGATACCACCATCAATGATTGGCACACATGTCCTGAAAGTGGACGAATAAATGGATCAAATCCATGTAGCGAATATATGTTCCTCGATAATACAGCATGTAATCTTGCAAGTATCAATTTGCTTCACTATTACGATATGGAAAGAGGGGTGTTCAATGTTGATGATTATGTTCACACCATTCGTTTGTGGACTGCTACGCTGGAGATTTCCGTGTTAATGGCGCAATTCCCTTCACAACAAATTTCTCGTCTTTCTTATGAAACGCGGACTCTTGGATTGGGGTTGTGTAACATCGGTTCACTATTGATGCACATGGGGATTCCTTATGATGACCCGCGTGGTTATGCAATATGTGGTGCTCTAACTTCTATTATGACTGGTGAATCATACAAAACATCTGCAGAGATGGCTTCATTCCTTGGGGCTTTTGAACAATATGAAGCAAATAACGAACATATGTTGAGAGTTATGCGTAATCATCGACGCGCTGCATACGATGTCGCTGCTGAAAAATATGATAATCTCTCAGTACTACCTATGGGAATAAATGCCAAGAATTGTCCTAATGACTTGTTAGAAGCCGCTCGTTCAGCGTGGGATCAAGCTGTGATGATGGGCGAAGAACATGGTTACCGAAACGCACAGACTACTGTCATTGCCCCTACTGGAACAATCGGTTTAGTGATGGGAGCAGATACTACTGGTGTGGAGCCAATGTTCTCCATCGTACAATACAAAACACTTGCTGGTGGNGGTACTCTAAGAATACCTGCAACGGGACTCAAATCTGGTCTAATCAATCTCGGTTACAGCAAAACAGAGGTGAAGGACATCATCAACTATGTCATGGGCACTGGAACGTTTGCTGGTTGTCCAAGTATCAATACCGGATCATTAATTGAGAAAGGATTCACTGAATCTGAATTCGCCAAAATGGATGATTCGTTTGGGGATGTTTTTGATGTTAGAAGTCTAACCTCACCTAACGTATTGGGTGAAGATTTCTGNATCAAGGCGCTTGGATTAACTGAAGAAGACTTGGCAGATCCATTTGTAGATGTACTAGGTTTGTTAGATTATTCNGCTGAGGATATCCAAATCGCTAATGATTACTTATTTGGGAAGGCAACTATTGAAGGTGCGCCTCATCTTAAGGATGAGCACCTACCTGTATTTGACTGCGCCCAGCCTTGTGGTGCTTATGGAACACGTTCAATTCGTTGGGAATCACATGTTGATATGATGGCTGCTGCTCAACCATTTATCTCTGGGGCAATCTCCAAAACCATCAATATGCCTAGTGATGTGACTATTGACCATGTCAAAGAAGCGTATGTCCGTAGTTGGGAAACTGGAAANAAGGCATGTGCCCTCTATCGTGATGGTAGTAAACTATCACAGCCATTGATGTCCTCGCTTGTACCCTCAACACTAATCGTTGAAGAAGAGGAAGATGAGATTGAGGTTGTTGTCAAGAAAGTTGTCGAACGGTTGCCAATTCCAAAGCCACAAGCAGAAATGGTTGCTCAAGTTATGACACAGAATTATGTTGCAACCCGCCGACCACTACCAGATAGCCGTGGTTCAAACACAATGAAAGCACGNGTTGGNGGGCATACNGTTTATCTAACATCTAGCACTTATGGAGATGGAAAGGTTGGAGAAATAATGATCACCACCTCAAAGGAGGGAGCNGCATGGCGCTCTATGTTGAANCAATTNGCAATNNCTGTTTCAATCGGTTTGCAGTANGGTGTNCCNNTNGAAGCNTTTGTNAAATCATTNACNTTCCANAAATTNGAACCAAGTGGNATGGTNCANGGCGGTAGTAACCGCGTNAAGATGGCNACCAGTATTGTTGACTATTTGTTCCGTGAATTGGCTATCCAGTACCTTGAACGTGATGATTTAGCTCAAGTCTCATTGGAAGACATGGATGCAATGTCAATCAGCCGACCAGAGTCAACACCAGATGGGGTTGTAAGATATGAAGGTGAAAAGAGAGATATTCAACTTACTCTAGATGTCACTGAAACTGGGGAGCAAAAAAGAATGAGAATGGCACGTGAACAGGGATTCACAGGTGATATTTGTGGTAATTGTGGTGGTAGCCAAATGCAACGAAGTGGCACCTGTCTCAAATGTGCTGAATGTGGNTCAACAACTGGTTGTTCGTAATACGAATTATCAATCAGTGCTATATTGTGGAACCAATACTTTAGCTGGGTGGGATTCTATCCATCTTAGTGTTAATTTGCGAAGTTGGTTTGATTCAAAAGAATGGCGGCGGTTAAGCCCGTGACCCTTGGCGTCGCCAAATATTCCATCTTCCATATTTGCACTATTTTTTGCTAATCGTGTGAGTGCTATTTTAGCAGCACGAATTACATTAGCCGCATATCGGCGGCTAGCTTCATCTTCAAACTGAATTCCAAGGTAACGTGCTAAATCGCCTTGGGTAACTCCTTCTTTTTCTTGCGCTATCATTCCGAGGATGATGAATTGGTCTCTCAAATGACGCGGCCATCTACGAAAAGTGCCTGAATGCTCATCAGCACCTGCATGAAACTTTTCTTCAAGTGTTTCGAGCCAAATTCTATTGGATCCTTTGAAGCGTTTTATGTTAAAATTTTCAGAACTTGAATTATCAGATAATATTTCAGAATTAAATTCTAATAATCCTTCAAATCTTTCACTTTTCCATTCATCAAGAAGCCAATATTCCAATCTGCGAGTGGCTTTGGGGTCGTGGCCAGTTGCCCTATTAACACCTTGACGAAGCAAGTCNGGAGCTACTTCACGAAATGAATTGGGNTCTTCCTTNGCCCATACTANAAAGGCATCTGTCAANCTCTTNACTCTCTTTTTTTCAAGNGATNTCTTCTTTTGATANNTGNTTGCTNCCACTCATACAAACACCTACATCGCTATAATATGATAGAGCGTGGCCCTATTTCAATGACTCTATGAATAGTACATGAATTGTTCATGTTATGAAATCGCTGTATCAAGCCATTTCCTGACGCCATGACCATAGTTTTTCGATTTCTTCTTTCAAATCGAATGGTTCCTCATTCGCACCCGCTCTTTCAAGTCTAGATTTCAATATCTCAACAAATTCTGCATCTACTGGTTCACCAATAACTCGTTCAGCAAAGTCTGCAATTGTAATACCAGCACCTTGGGCAATTGCTTGCTCTACGCGCCTGCGTTCATCATCATCTGAAGGTTTTCTTACAAAGTCACTCATGCATCCACCCCCTCAATCCAGGGCGATGGTCCGCACTCAGTGAAAACCACGCTTTCATCGCTCCAATATGAAAGCGGCCCGTCGAATGCAAGAGGGCTCTCTGCGCCCGACTCACACCATTCTGCTATTTTCATCTCGCCTTTACCAAGAACTATCGCCTTGTTGAGTATCTTTGCAACACTTGTAATTGCTAGAGTGTTCTTATCAGTTACACTCCAATAAGCAAATCCCTTTGGATGTGTGTGTGTCCATACTTGGAACGGTATAGTGGCCCCCTCTGGTGGATTCAAGCCAACACGGGATACTGTGCCCCAATCAACATAGCAAAGTCCTGTGGCATCAATCAACATACTAGCTTCCATGCCTGTTGTCTCACTAATTGAGTAAAACCATGGCCAGAGATCATTGACACCAAAGTAGGCCATCGTTTCCCTAACCTCATCAGACCAAACATCTCCCCTATTTAGTGCAGATTCAACTGCATCTAACGAATGAAGTTTCGGTTCCACTGGTGGTTTTGCCTCTACCATCATTCATCACCTCCAACAGTGATTGTTTGAATCTCGGGGAAACCAAGTTCTCCATAAGTTAGTGAAAACATCCTTGCTGG
>NYYK01000011.1 GCA_002685895.1 Methanobacteriota archaeon | reverse complement strand
CCTAGATGGTAATCATCCTCACCATACATGACTGCAGTGTGAACAACACCTGTTCCATCAGTAGTTGTTACGAAATCTGCACCAACAACTGTCCATGCAGTCTCGCTGCCAGCTCTGTCAACAGCATCTGGGAATAGTGGCTCGTAGGCTTTGCCAACAAGTTCAGAGCCGGGGAAGGTTTCAATCACCTCGATTTGATGTCGCAAGACTTCTGCTAGCAAATCCTCTGCTAGAATCAACTCTTCACCAATCTTCGCTCCGCCTCGCCCATCCCAACCTTGGGGCGCATCAGTAATTCGAATGCGGGCATAGGTCACATCTGGTCCAACAGCCAATCCAACATTTCCTGGAAGTGTCCAAGGGGTAGTCGTCCAAGCGAGAATCTTTGCATCATCATCGACCAATTGGAACTTGAGATAGACGGAAGGCTCCTCTACCTCCTTGTATCCTTGAGCAACCTCGTGTGAAGAATAGGATGTGCCGGTTTGTGGACAATATGGGAGAACCTTGTGACCTTTGTAGAGCAAATCTTTCTCGAACATCTGCTTCAAAGCCCACCACCCTGACTCGACATACTCATCGTGCAGGGTAACATACGGATTATCCAAGTCAACCCAGAACGCCATGCGCTCGGTCATCTTCCGCCATGCATCCTCGTAGGTCCAAACTGATTTTCGACACTCCTCATTGAATTCGGCCATGCCAAACTCTTCAATGGCTTCATTTGACATCAAATCAAGACGCTTCTGAACTTCAATCTCTACAGGCAGACCGTGAGTGTCCCAACCACCCTTTCTCTCAACGAAAAATCCCTCCATCGCTTTCCAGCGACATACTAGATCCTTGTAGGTACGAGCAACTACGTGATGAATCCCTGGTTTTCCGTTTGCAGTAGGTGGTCCTTCGAGGAAAATGAATGGTAATCCTGAGGCGCGAGAGGTGACCTGTCTATCGAACGTCCTCTCTTTGCGCCAAGTCTCCATTAGAGACTCCTCAAGCGCAACCGGGTTGAGATTGCCCGCAGGTCTAGGGACTGCCATAGCGTGCGGGACCTATGGTCCCGATTTCAAGGGTGCGGCGGGTTCAAACACTTCCTTGGTTCCGCAGAGGGCGTGGAGACTACTACCTTTGAAGTCGGAGGCATGACTTGCGGCGGTTGCGTTAGTAACCTAAAAGGAGCCCTTGAAGCGGTTGAGGGTGTCACCTCGGTAGAGGCTGAAGTAGGCAAGGCAGTAGTCCATCATGAAGGCGCATGCTCGGGGAAAATGGAGGCTGCCATTGAGGGGCGTGGATTCACTATTGGTGAGCCAGAATTCAATTGGAATGATGGCCCTGTTTGGAGGCAATCTGCTAACAATACCAAATGGTGCTTGATTGGATGTTCAATTGGTGAATTTGGCACGCTTGCTTACTACTCTTACTCAGGAATAACTTCGGGCCTATCGATGTACTCGAGTATGTGGTATTTCTACGCCATTTTACCCCTCATCAATGGACTGGCTACTAGCGTGATGCTAGAAACTGGTATCCTAATGCGTGGCCAGATGGATTTCAGAAGCGCCCTATCTACAGCATTCGGGATGTCTTTCATTTCAATGTTAATGATGGAAATCGCCATGGAGATTACTGATTTATTGTTCACCAATGGAGAACTCGGCATGAACCCAATAGCCATTCCATTCATGTTCTTAGTAGGATTCCTAACGCCGTGGCCGTACAACTATTGGCGCCTCAAGAAATTTGGTAAAGCGTGCCATTGATTGAAACTTTTTACCTAGGTTCTGATTTCTACTTACGCCGAGGGTGTTATTGACCAGTTCGTTGCCTGACCGACCAAGATGGCAACCCTAGAGATGAGTGATGAAGAATTCGTCGCTGAAAGCCGCCGGCGCGGCAGAAAGATTTCTTCTGTTCTATTAGCCCTATCAATCGCCTGCTATTTCATGGCTAGAATGTTGACCGATACACGTACTGAAGATGCTATTCGGTTAGCTTGGACATCGGTGACTTTAGCAGTTGGCGCACTATTCCTACTTGTTATCGTAATGCCTGTGAGAAAACTGTTGAGGCGGCGAAAAAGGATGGCTAAATCCTAGTAACGGTGTTGCAAAGATTGAATGGATGAGGACTTCAGCGGTGTACGATATGGGACTCGTTGTGGCACTACTTCAACTCAATCCTAAGGTCGGAGACCTAGAGGGAAATGCTGCCGAAGTTGAACGAGCTGTTGCTCTAGCAGCAGAAAATGGCGCAGATATGGCCATCACTAGTGAGTTGATAATTTCTGGTTATCCACCTCGTGATCTTCTACTCGACCCAGAATTTGTGGTAAGGTGTGCTGAAGTCACTGCAAACATCGAAACACCTATTCCACTCATCGTTGGAACCCCTCTTCCTCCAACTGCAGACAGACACCTTCCGTCTAACGGGACAATGCGCCTTGTACCGGGTAGAAAAGCGAAGGTTGCAACTCGCAAACAACTGCTACCTACCTACGATGTATTTGATGAACTGCGCTACTTTGAACCTGATAAAGCACCAGGAATTCTGCGACTCTCAGATAACCTATCAATAGGTGTCACAATTTGTGAAGATGCTTGGCAACACGCGGGTGAAGTGCCTGCCGATTATGATGCGGACCCAATTGAGCAACTTGCAGCGTGGCAACATCAGGGTGAGCCACTCGCCCTCTCAGTCAACCTCTCCTCCTCACCATATCATCTACACAAGGAAGGAATGCGTGGTGACGTGGTAAGGGCTGCTTCCAAAACACTTGGACACCCCTATCTTTTGTGCAACCAAGTGGGGGGTAATGATGACTTGTTGTTTGATGGGCGTTCTCTTGTAGCGTGGCCGGATGGCCGTTTGGCCCAAGCCCCTGCTTGGTGTATGGGAGTTTTTCTCGTTGATATTGAAGACTCTAATTCTGGCCGCTGGCTTCCATGGCCGGCTGGTGAATGCTGCGATGAATGCTCTTGCGATGTGGAAACTATTGCTGCTGGCAGTGACCCAAAAAATCCTGAAACTGGAATTGACCTGTTAGCGGCTATCACCACAGGATTAGGTGACTACTGCCGGAAATCGGGAATTAAACAACTAGTAATTGCCATGAGCGGGGGCCTTGATTCCTCCGTATGTGCCGCTATCGCCTGCCGCACCGTAGGCCCAGAAAACGTCCTAGGTCTAGCAATGCCATCTCGTTACTCCAGTGACCACTCACTCAGCGATGCCAAAGCGACTGCTGAAGCACTTGGAATGGAACTACACACCCATTCTATCAGCGAACTTCATGACGCTGCGGAAGCAGAACTTAGCGATGAATTGGCAGATGGGAATCCGGTTGCTCTTGAGAACATACAATCCCGTTTACGGGGAATGATGATTATGGCCTTGGCAAATTCACGGAACGCTATGGCCATCACTACTGGGAATAAATCAGAATTGGCAATGGGATACTGCACCCTGTATGGCGACATGGTTGGAGGTTATGCACCACTTGGAGACCTCTACAAAACTGAGGTGTACGCTGTTGCCCACGCCATCAACTCAGAAGCAGAACGATTTGGAGATAAAGCACCCATTACCGAGAGCACACTCACTAAACCACCCTCTGCTGAACTCGCACCTGACCAGTTAGATCAAGATACTCTCCCCCCTTACAAAATACTTGACTCAATCCTTGAATCTCACATTGAATCTGGTGCCTCTGCCTCTACATTGATTGATTTAGGCCATGATGAAAAGATGGTTGGATGGATTCTAAAACGACTTCATGACAATGAGCACAAAAGGTGGCAAATGCCACCCGCTCCACGTGTATCGAATCGTGCTTTTGGTCAAGGCTGGCGGCAACCACTTGCAGCTAAGAAATGATATTTCATAGTGCACAATAGGGGCAAGATACTCCGATAATATAGTCGGCAGATTTCTGCTCTTCCAGCAATAGTGGTTCTCTACATTCATAGCAAACAATGCTTGCAGTTTCTTCAAGGTCTGGCCCTAATCCAACTCTGCGGTCAAAGACAAAGCATTCGCCCTCCCAATGCTCACCGCCACATTCTTCGAAGTATCCTAAGATTCCACCTTCAAGTTGGTATACTGATTCAAAACCTTCCTCAAGCATCANTACAGATGCCTTCTCACAACGAACACCGCCAGTACAATACATCACTACTGGNGTTCCTTTCATTTCATCTGGAAGTTGCTTGATTGCGCCGGGAAATTGCCTGAATGTTTCAATTTCAAGGTCTACAGCATTCTCAAATTTCCCTAATCTCATCTCGTAATCATTTCTTGTATCAAGTACGATTACCTCTTTACCTTCATCAAGCCAAGATTTGAACTTCTTTGGAGAAATAAAGGGGCCAGTGAATGTTGCAGGTTTCACATCATCATGCCCCATTGAAATTATTTCTTTTTTCAGACGNACTAGCATTCTATTGAATGGTTGGTGATTTGAATAACTAATTTTCAGAGGGATCCCTCTGAATCTTTCATCCTCTTCAATATGTGCAATGAATTGATCTATTGATTCTTGAGTGCCAGCAAGGAAAAAGTTAATCCCTTCTTCNCTAAGTAATATNGTACCTTTNAATCCAAGGTCNACACAGAAATCACGAAGGGGCCATCGCATGTCTACCCTATCGGGAATTGAGATGAAACGGTAGCCGGCAATATTGACAAACTCTTCACTCATTTTCAGCCCCCTTATCCGGCACGAAGCCATCCCTCTTGATTCTAATGGAGAGAGGAGAAATTGATGCGCAAGTTGATGGGGCGATGCCATCTGCCTCACATCAATGCCCACCCCTGCA
Source organism: Methanobacteriota archaeon (assembly GCA_002685895.1). Classification (GTDB taxonomy): domain Archaea; phylum Thermoplasmatota; class Poseidoniia; order Poseidoniales; family Thalassarchaeaceae; genus MGIIb-Q1. The sequence goes on along the minus strand of NYYK01000011.1, from coordinate 6,384 downwards.
TCACTTGCTGAGATGCTTGAGGGGGGAAGTGGTACAACGAAACAGAAGGCCGCCCGCCTTGTTGTTGATTTAGCCGCTTCAGCAGGAGCTACTGAATTCATTGAATGTACTCATGCCCATGTTAGTGGTGTCTCAGTGATAACTGGTGGTCACGGCTTGAGGCGATTCCTTGCCGACCTTGGTGGTGATACAGAAGGAAAGGTCGCCATACCTACAACCCTCAATTCTGCCGGCTGTGACCGCAACAAATTCGATGAAATGGGAATCGACTACGAAGATTTCTTGAAACTCCAATTTGAAATTATTCTCGCCTATGAAAATTTGGGAATATCGCCAACTCTCTCTTGTACTCCGTATGAGCAGGATTTGGGAATTGAAGGGTTCGGCTCTTGGGCTGAATCAAATGCTGTATGCTTCTCAAACTCCTATACTGAACTCATCACCAACAGAGAATCTGGTCTTTCTGCACTAGCTACCGCCCTAACCGGATGGGCNCCTAAGTGGGGACTCCACCTTGAAAAAAACCGTAGGCCAAACATTCTTGTCAAAGTCGAGGCAGAAATGAATGACATCACTGACTGGAGNATACTTGGAGATTGGATTGGAAAACAAGTACAATCAGATTGGGAACTGCCTTGGGGTCCAATGCCTCACATTACTGGCCTGCCATCATGGTCCTCATTTGAGATGAAGAAAGCCCTTACATCTGCAGCGGCCAACTATGGAACACCACTNCTTTGGGCAGATGGGCATACNCCACCTGCACCAACCTCAGACTACGAGGGTGAACTCACTTTCACTGAATCAGACTTAGCAGAACGTTACTCAGAACTAGAACCAAATGGGCAAGTGGATCTCGTAGTAATTGGCTGCCCTCAAGCATCATTNGGNGAAATNCGCTCGACTGCNGCTGCGGTCAGAACCCANATGGAATTGGGCAATAGNATNCCNAATCAACGATTATGGGTNTTNACAAGTGGNCACAGTCATGAACTTGCAGATGCTGATGGTTCCATCGAANTATTGGAGGAAGCGGGNGCNCTTGTNCTCANGGACACCTGTCCTGAAGTAACCCCATACAATCGNAGCAAGTACAACCATCTGCTGACGAACTCGCTGAAGGCAGAACACTATCTGACAAGNGGNCTCAATCGAATGCCTACCTCTGTCGGCANNATNGAAACNTGTGTTGCCGCCGCTTTCAATCCCTCCTTGTTTGAGGGTACACGACCTACCCTAGACTCGCGTGCTAAGGAACCACATGCCTCAGCCAAAACCCACCAGACTGGAGAGTGTGAACTTACGGGAAAGAACTTGCCGAGTCAAACTGAATGGAGCATTACTGGAAAAGCAATGGTGACTGACGTGCCTATCACCTACCTTGGATATGTTAATCGAGATAGTGGAGTCGTTGAGGAACCTGGACATCCGCTTGACGGCATTGCAGTTGAAGACACCATTCTCATTTATCCTAAAGGATCTGGCTCAACGGTTGCTCCGTTTGTTTTGATGGGTCTGATATACACTGGTAAAGGGCCAAAGGGAATCATCAATCGAGATGTCTGCCCACTAACTCTTCCTGCTGCGTCATTGCTCAATGTGCCATACGCCTATGGCTTCGATTCTGACCCCTGTCTTGCCATCAACAATGGAGATGAAATCCAAATGTCACTCAGCGAAGGTGTAGTACAAGTGAAAGTACTCAATCGTGTTTTACAATGATTCAATCATCGGTTAGATCTCTGAAAGGCCAGATTTTCTCAATGTAGCACTCTGAACAAGCACTTGTGAGTTGGCGTTCTTTGTAGGGTAACGGCCTGTGCCATTTCTCAAGGGGTTTGTGCTCGCCGCATACAGGGCAATCGCCGTAATTACCTTCCATTGAGTAATACCGATAGTAGGCACCAAATGAACTTGTCCGACTATAATGCAATACGCTACCCCCTCATCCGCCTGCCATGCGTTGCATCGTGACAGGGGGTGCCGGCTTCCTAGGAAGCCACCTCTGTGAATCTCTACTTGCTCGTGGCCACAACGTCTGTGTAGTCGATGATTTGTTCCGCGGCCGCAAGGCAAACATGGAGGATTGCAAAGGAATGCCCGATTTCCACTTTGTCTTGGGAGATTGTGCTGACATTGAAAAATTGGAGAAAGCCGAAGAAAAATTGCATGGAGTCGATGTGGTATATCATCTCGCAGCAATCAATGGGACACGCTACTTCAACGAGCGCCCAGATCTTGTCATAAAGGTCAATATCAGAACTACAGATACTGTAGTGAAATTCGCCAGTGAGCGTGGGGCACGCCTAGTTTTTACCAGTAGCCCCGAAGCATATGGAATTCAAAATGAAATGCCCCTACAAGAGGAGGATCTAGCAATTTGCCCAAGTCCACACCACCATTTGAGACACTCTTATGGTGCAAGTAAATACCTTGGAGAAGTTTTGGTTCAGTACGCCGTACGTGAGAGAGGACTTGACGGGAGAATCATTAGACCATTCAATGGATATGGACCTCGTTTGAAAGGAGGAGAACATGGACAGGTATCCTCAATATTCCTCCTACAGTGCCTAGAAGACAATGATATCACATTGCANGGAGATGGCACTCAGACCCGTTGCTTCACTTGGTATTCAGATTTGATTGACGGTATCGTAGCTCTAGGAGAATTAGATGAAGGCGTGGATGGTTCATCCTTGAAAGGCGCCTCATTCAATATCGGTTCAAAGGAAGAAGTCTCTATAGGGAAACTTGCTGAGATCGCGCTGAAAGTTTCAGGTGCAGAAAGCCAAATCACCTTTGGAGAAGGACATCCGGGAGATACAATTCGGCGTGTTCCTGATACATCAGCCGCTGAGACCGCTCTTGGTTGGTATTCCACCGTCGACATCGAAGAAGGAATGCATCGATGTTGGGAATGGATGATGGCTGAGTAATCTACTCTCGTACCTTTAGAGAGCGACTGGCGATGAATAAGGCGAAGAGCGCAAACAAGATATTGAACGCAAAGGCGAATTGTACTCCAAAATTATCCAATCCCCACCCTCGAATCATGATACTACGGAATGCTTCAGCGGTCCAAGTGGTTGGCAGTGCCCATGAGAGCGGCTGAATCCAAGACGGCAGTGCCTGCACCGGCCACAAGATGCCTGAGAGTAGTAAGACTGGAAATAATACTGGCATATTGAGTTGCATTGCCTGAAACTCCGACTTCGCCTTGCTTGAGACGAACAAGCCGTAGCACATCGCTGCCCATCCCAATAGCAGACCAAGTATGAACAAGAGAAGAATACTACCCTCGATTGTGATGTTAAATCCGAAAGTGGCAATTAGAATTACTACTAACACCTGCCCTACTAGAATGGACGAGAACGCTCCCATATGGCCGAGAAGTACCTCACTGGGTCGAGTACCTGCAGCGAATATGCGATCAAGTGTTCCATCATAGCGCTCCCCGACGAATGCCATAGAGGTTAGAATAAGACTGAACATGAAGCAGACCATAGTCATGATTCCAGGCGCTAGGAAGTCGATGAAGGCGGGGTCCTTGTCACCATAGACTGGTTCTGCAATTTCCATTGGAATGGTTACTCCCTGTGATGCCATAGCCGCAGTCATAGCATTTCTCACCTCGACAATGATGGTATTGGATACTTGCTGATTTGAATTGTCGAGTAGTATCTCGAAGGTGCCATTAGGATGAATGTGCAAAGCCCCCCACAACTCACCCTCCTCTATGTCGAGTCTAGCAGATGACATATCCTTGTACTCAGTATCGATGACCAACGACTCAGAGCCGTCCAAGTGTCCGACCACTATTGCCCCGATATCATCTGNCCCATCATCCACGATGGCAAAGTCTAGCCCAGTTGGTGCTTGTCCGATAGCGATGCCGAACAAGAGAATCTGAATTGCTGGCATAATGATGATGAAGCCGAACATTCTCTTGTCACGACGTAGACTGGTGAACTTCCTCGCAGCGATTGCATAGACTCTTCCAGCGTTCACTCTGAGTCACCCCCCGAGTCTCGCTTGCACAGGGAAAGGAAAGCCTCCTCAAGTGAAGAAGCGCCTTGAGACGCCATCACTGCTTCTGGGGTATCCTCAATCAGAAGCGCCCCGTTCCGCATCAGACCGACACGGTCCGCATGACCTGCCTCGTCGATGTAGTGAGTTGTGATTACCACTGTAGCGCCACCCTCTGAAATCTCTTTCAGGTGCCCCCATAGCCTCGCCCTTAATTCTGGATCAACTCCGACTGTGGGCTCATCGAGTAAGAGTAGTTTAGGTTCATGCAATAGGGCAACTGCAAGACTGACTCTTCGCTTTTGACCACCAGATAACTTACCCACTTGATGGGAGCCATCTGGGAGAGCAAGGAATGTTAGTAGCCACTCCTGACGAGTCAACACCTCGTCTTTGCTCATTCCGTGTAGTCGGCCATGGAAAGATAGGGTCTCTGCAATGGAGAGGTCNGGNTANAGAGCAATCTCTTGAGGGGAATAGCCCACCGCGCTCCCAGGTATCACTGAGCCCTTATCTCCTGGAGTTTCACCGAGAACAATGGTACTTCCAGACTCAGGAACCAAACGTCCGAGAATCACTTTGAGTAGGGTAGTCTTACCACAACCTGAAGGGCCGAGCAAGCCGTAAATGGAACCTGTTTGAACCGACATATCGAGCCCATCTAGGACTCTCACCNTCCCATAACCGCGTACGAGCGCATCAACTGAAATTGCAGAACTTGCCTCGCCCATGTCCAATGCCACCACCATTAGTTGTTCAAGATTTTCCTGAAGAATACTCGATTAAATTAGTAATTATTGTAGGAGCAAAACCGAGGACGCACTCCTTTGCNCCAGCTACCAGNCGAGCGTGNGCACCTATTGCGCCTGCTAAATCATAGGCTCCGGCCTTACCAACCCAACTATCAGATTCAAGCAATGTGGAAAGTGCTTCTGATGATAATTCGTCGATTTCTACAGTGGCGTGTTCAACTTCTGTTTCTACAACCCAAATAGATTCCTTTCGATGGATAAGTGCAGTACCTGACCAGACATTATGACGGCGACCACTTAGCCGTAACAGCATCGCCGCAGCCCCGTTTCGATCGACTGGTTGCCCCATTGCAATATTGATGTCATCTGGGTCCTCAACTAGAGTGTCTGCAACTANAATGAAATNTGGAATTTCATTTTCAGATTCTGATTGNAATGTAAATTCAGCAATGGCTGAATNGATTTTNGATNCTAGTATTTTTTCTACTTGACNACCTACATTCATACCAATTGGCGGAATAATCTCAGAACTAACCAANGGGNTAGCAGAAAACTCCACATCAANGCCTTTGAGTGCCTCATTNAGCAACTCAAAACGNCGAGTTGAGGCNGATGCNAGATGCACCTTNAGGGCCTTCATCATCTACACGGGATGGGGAGCGCGTTTATCATGCGGACCTTTGTGGGNGTGNTGGGGATTGAAGGTGACTGGGTCAAAAGAGCGCATTCCAACCTATATAGCCGGACTTGATGAAAATATGCAGGGAGGTATCCCGAAGGGACATATTGTCCTGTTTGCTGGAGTCTCTGGTTCGATGAAATCGAGCCTAGGCTTCTCGATGCTATACAATGCAGTTCTAGAAGGTAAAACCTCTGGAATTTATGTAACTCTTGAGCAGGGTAAAGATAGCTTGGGTAGCCATATGGCTGGTATGGGAATGGATGTCCAAGATCCACGCGTTCGCAGCCGTATTGCAATCATTGACCTCGCTGACCTGCGCGTGCAACTCGATTCGCAAGGCATGACTGACAGCGTTGATTGGATGGGGCAACTCATCAAGCAGTTAGCAAACTACCGCGATAGCATTGGATTCGAAGTTGTTGTATTCGACAGTTTGGGAGCATTCTTTACTCTAACAAAAATGGAAAATCCTAGAGATGAAATCTTCCGCTTCTTTGAGGCCATTCGCAGAATGGGTCTTACTGGTATTGTCATCTGTGAAATGATGGGCGAATCAAAGAATCAGTATGGAGAATTCGGAATAGAAGATTACCTCTCAGACGGCGTTATTCACCTTACGATGGAGCGTAGTGTGGACAGCATTCAGCGGAAGATATCTGTCGTAAAGATGCGCCATACCGATCACATCCTAGGATATAGGCCATATCGATGGGATTCTGGAGTCTGTAAATTCAGAATAGACTGAAAATCCCTACCTAAGGGCTTAGTGACAGTGCCATAAGTGGTCACTCAACAGTCACTGACTTGGCAAGGTTTCTCGGCTTGTCCACATCACGATTTAACTCAACTGCTGTATGATATGCTATCAATTGCAATGGAATTACTGTAAGCAATGGAGATACTATCTTGTGAGTCTTGGGAACT
>NYYK01000010.1 GCA_002685895.1 Methanobacteriota archaeon | reverse complement strand
AACAGATTATCCTAGTGTTTTAGGTATGATAGAATGTAGTTTAACCAATACGAATTCAGTTTCAATATTATTTAATTTATCATTTGAAAATCCAAGTCTTTCTTATGGCGCTGGTATTGATATGACTGGATTATCTTATTTCCCGAGTGAACTCTCGAATAATAGTAGGACGGAATTTACTTTCTCACTAGATTGCGGTACACCATCGAATTGTGAAGAGACTAATGGCTCGATTTCAATTGAAGTTGAAATTTATTCTGAAGATGTAACTAATTGGACATCAAATACTAGTCAACAAATTATTGAATATACTATTGAAGAAAATAATACAACAATTACGCCCAGCTTGATTAAGGGATGTATGGATGAAAATGCTGAGAATTTCAATCCCAATGCAACAGAAAATGATGACTCGTGCATATACCCTCGACCACCCGAACCACCGACCTGTCTTCTCTGTAATTTCACTTACAATATCCCAGACCTAGTGTCGGTAAACACTCCTGCGACATTCTCTGCTAATGTCACCGGAACAGAGGGGTGGATATTCTATGGCAATGCAAATATTTCTTGGGGCTTTGATGGCACAATTATCTATGGTCACGATGTTGTACATACCTACACAAGTATTCCAAGCGGAGGCACTACGGATGTTATTGTCTGTGTTGGTTTCTCTGATGGAGTAGAACGTTGCCAAACAACCACAATTACAGTCAATCAGTCACTAACTGGATATATCGGTCAATCTAGTTTGCTAGAACCAATGATTTCAGATAACGTTGGAGGGATACATTTTGATGCTACAGCATTAGGTGGTCTTGCACCATATTCATACCAATGGCAGTTTGGTGATGGTAACTCTTCAACCAATGAATCGTTGGTACACGAATTCGCTGATTGGGGCGTGTATGATGTAACTCTAGCCATTACTGATGCTAGGGGTGATAATATCAGTCTAGATGTACAAATTGAGATTAGTGATTCTCAAAGTTATGGGAATGGTACCAATAATGATGATAATGAAGATTCTGAAGAAGTGGGCCTAGAACCATTCGCAGTTGCTACTACAGGCGGTGGAACTCTAGCGTTGATTTTACTGAGCCGTCATAATAGTAGGAAAAAGCGCGACAAGATACTAGAAGCGGCACGGCTCAAGATTCGAGATGAAAAGTCAGTAGATGCAGATATGTGGTGGGAAGATGATGGCACAGGAGTTCCGGCTGATAATCCAAGTAATCAGAATGAATCAGAGTGGTAATTGGTAAAATCGTTGAACCAACTCGGTTATGGGCGCAATCCTGTTCTCAGGAGACGACATGAACCGAATTGTAGGCTACCGTCTGCTGGCTTTGTTAGCAATATTAGGTGTTGTAGCAACAGCCTACAACAGTGCAATTCTAATCGATTATTTCTCGGCAGATGTGGATGATGAATCACTAGATGAGGAAATCATCAATGATGATATGGCGATGGCTGAGAGCGATGATGATGGAGATGCAGGGGGGGCTGAAGCGCCCGAATATGATGCTGCACCAGAGGCATCAAATGAATTAGCAGTGGATAGTATCACCGGAATCCTCGCAGCACTACTTCTTGCTGTAATGACAGTCGGTTTAGTCGGCTCTCTTGGAGTAGGTGTTCTAGTGAGTGAAGGAGTCAAGACTGGCTTGGTTTTGGCATTAGCAGGTCCATTGTTGGCTAAACTTCACGGCAAAGAGGCGGATGTCCAGACAAGGGGTAGAATCCAAGGTTATGTCGAGGCACATCCAGGAATCCACTTCTCTGCACTTCGTGACGCTCTTACATTGGCCAATGGGGTTACTGCACACCATTTACACCAATTGGAAAAGACAGGGCAAATCATCTCTTGGCAAGATGGCAGGCGCCGAAGATATGCTACTTCTGGAATAGATCCNAAGAGATTACACGAACTTGAACACCCCGTGACAGGGATGCAGCGAGCAATTCTCGAAATATTAGCAGATGCTGGCGGAATGGGAATCACATCTATTCAAATTAGAACTAAATTAGAGGCATCCAAGCAGTTGATGGCGTATCATCTGCGTCAGTTGAATGAGCGTGAATTGATTGCCAAGGAAGGCAAAGGTCGAAAGGCAACTTGGCATTTATCAGAACATGGGCAAGGACAGCTTACTGCGGTACGCGAATCTGCATTGGNATGAATAATAGGGGGCGTGTAAATTACTCAAGCAGCGTTTTCTAGATTGATAGTGATGGGTCTTGAAGCCCTAGGCCCCAAAACCCAAAAATTCGTAACAATAATTCTGTCTGGCTTACTGCTATGGGGCGATTGGATTATTTTCATGCACATGACTGAGGACTTAACTGATTTTTCAGAAACAGGTCCAATTATGTTCATAGGGACTTTGGGGATTGCTCTTGTGTTTGCAATCGGATACACAATTTACACATTTTTCCGGCAATAACCGCTTTGAAGGTAAAATCATTGAACCAAGTTCCTTAATGTATAGGTGGGCATGGGATAATCATGGTAAGAAGACCTGTGATGGTGTTGATGGTACTCGCTTCGATGTTGATGGCGGGCTGCCTNGGCTATTTTGAGAACNATAATAATGAAGAGGAAGAACAANANTTTGATTGGATAACTCCAGAATTACTACTAGGCAATCGTGTGCGTTCATCCCCCGCGTTGAACCACTACGAGGGTTGTGCAGAACTAGAGGAAGATTTGCGCTCATCCATGATTGAAGAAATGATGGTCGGACTTGACCAAGCATCTTACTGGCACTGGAATTCATGGGGATTCCGTGGCGGCATGATGGTAGATGACATGGCTATGGAAATGGATGGGGGCGCTCCAGTAGCAGATATGTCTGAGAGTGCAGGAAGCAATCAAGCAATGGATAGTTCATCCCCACCAAGCACTTCAGGTGCTGGGGACCGTGAAGGGCAGTACTCTGAAACTAATAATCAAGAAGANGGTGTNGATGAAGCTGACTTCCTGAAGACAGATGGATACCACATTTACATGATCAACAATGGTCAGTTAGTGATTCTTGGTGTGCCAGAATTTGGTAATATTACTCTAGAATCAAACATGACTCTAGAAGGCTCTCCTATGCAGATGCTTGTTAGTGGTGACCAACTAGTAATCATCTCTTTAGTCTCATACTGGGATTTAACGGTTGATGACCCGGTTCGCNTGGCTATGATGGCAGAGAATTCTGAAGATGATATAGCCTATTCGTACTATCGCTATAGTAACAAGGTGAAGTATTCAGTACTGAATATCACAAACCGTTCAGACCCACAAATTGACCGTGAACTCTACCTTGACGGCTCTTACCAGACCTCAAGGCTTGTTGATGGAACCCTACGCGCAGTGACTCACTCATACGCACAACTACAGGGTTTGCGAACCTACCCTGATCTTCCCGAGACCTATTGGGAAATCGATTATGATGACCCAGCGCGTCAGAACATTTGGAATGATAGTGTGGATGAAGCAGTTGCCTACAACATTGGGGTTATTGAGGCTCTGACATTAGCGGATTTCGCACCTCGTATGCATGAGCGCATGGCAGATGGCACAGTTGTTGAACTCTCAACAGTAAGTGCAACCTGCGAAGAATTTTCAGCAGCAGCAGATTCAGTAGGACGAGGATTTACAACTATTATGACCATCGAATTGTTTGGCGATATCATCGAGTATGAACTTGATCANGTNTCCTCATCTTGGGTTGAAGTATATGCTAGCCAAGACATGCTGATTCTAGCAGAGCCTGCAAACGATTGGTGGTGGTACTGGCGCAATGATGCCTTTGAAGAGGCAACAAATATCCACGCTTTCGATATTTCAGATGGTGGAATAACTACCTACATCGGCTCAGGTAGAGTCACTGGCACAGTCAACGACCAGTTTTCACTCTCAGAGTACAACGGNACCATCCGTGTTGCAACAACACAGGATGTTTGGGGCCGTTGGTGGCTAGATGGCGAGGANTGGGCNGGCCCAACTAACGATGTCTATGTCCTTGCACCAGCAGAGTGCATGATTCCTGAGGGCTGTGACGACCAGACCCCCGAGCTGATGCAGATTGGNCATGTTGGCGACATTGCAGTTGGCGAGACCATCTGGTCATGCCGCTTCATAGGTGAGAAGGGCTACCTTGTTACATTCAGAAANATNGACCCNCTTTGGACAATTGACCTTTCAGACCCAACNNATCCNCAAGTGATTGGTGAGTTAGAGGTTCCAGGCGTATCGACTTACATTCACCCACTTGGTGACGACCACCTCTTGACCATCGGTATTGCCGGTGGTGAAAATGGACTGGGCCTAGACTGGGGCAACACNCANATNTCGTTGTTTGATGTCTCAGACTTTGCAAACCCAACATTGGCTTCTGCACTACAACTTGCACCAGTTGACCGCAACAGCCAGGATTGGTGGAGTTGGNCATGGNCCTACAGNGAGGCNACTTACGANCACAAGGCGTTCACCTATTGGGCACCCGCTGAACTACTAGCGATTCCCCTTTCAACCAACCGTTACACCTACGATGAAGTTATGATTGACGGGCAAAAATACTCTCGCAGTGGTTACGAATATGTCTCTCAGTTAGTGCTTGTCAAGGTTGATNCTGANAATAACACACTGANCAAGTANGGNACNATNGANCACTCCGACTTCTACAATGGTGANAGCGGTCTACGTGAATCCTACTACTACGGTAGTCCAAATGTTAGGCGCTCNATTTTCATGGGTGATTACATCTATGCTTTCTCTGCTGAAGGTGTTACTGTGACNAATTACACTTCAATGAATCTTTCAGCATCCATTGANCTTCCNGAACAAGTTAATCTTCCAGATTACTGGGATGATGTCGTGTACGCTGAGAGCGATGATGTCCGTGAAGATGGTGATGATGGTGAGCGAGATGATGATGGAGAGGGCTCAAGCAGTGGAAGCGGAGAATCATCATCAGACCCAGATAGATCCTGAAATCAGAATTTGAGGGCACTTCCGGCTTCGCCGGGTTCACACAAAGGCTCGCCACGCAGCGAGCCGCCGACACCTCGACCATGAACAGGAATGCCACCGACAATAGTCAGTTGTGCAAATCCAGTCAATTCCATGCCAGCAAGAGGCGTCCATCCAACAGTAGTCCAAGTGTCTGCATCCTGAATCGTGTGGCGAGTTTCTAGGTCAACTAGTGTAAGGTCAGCGTCAAACCCTTCCTCAAGGCGGCCCTTGTTCTTCATGCCATACACTTTGGCAGGGCCTTCACACATCCAGCGTGCCACATCTGAGACAGAGCACTTTCCATCCTTCGCGTGGGTGAGCATGAGGGGGAGAGAAGTTTCCACTCCAGGCATTCCAGAGTGGGCGGCAGGGAACCCTAGTGCCTTGTTTTCCAAAGTGTGAGGGGCGTGGTCGGTAGCAATGCAGTCAATGGTTCCATCCTTGAGACGGCGCCATAACGTTTCACGGTCTTCTGTGTAGCGAATTGGAGGGTTCATCTGCAAACGGGTTCCAATTGTTTCTACATCATCTTGGTCAAATGTTAGGTGTTGAGGGCATACTTCTGTTGTTACCAAATCACCTTTGTTTTGGGCTAGCCAATCTGCTTCCACACCAGTTGTAAGGTGAAGGACATGCAATTTGTGATTGAATTCTTTTGCTAGAGCGGTTGCCCGCTTGGTGGCTATCAACGCGCATTCGTAGTCACGCCATTCAGCGTGAGCGGCGATATCAGTACGGTCTTGAAACTCTGGCCAGCGAGCGTTGAGGCGGTCTTCATCTTCAGCGTGTACAGCGATGATTCCACCGGTGTTAGCAAAGATGTTCTCAAGATGTTCTTGTTGGTGGACTAGAAGGTCACCAGTTGAAGAGCCCATGAATACCTTGATTCCACAGATTCCATCTGTTGGCAAGGGCGCTTCTGCAGTTCCCACTGCTTGTTGTAGGTCTGCAATGTTAGTTGGAGTAGCGCCAATGAAGTATCCGTAGTTTGTGACAGCGGTCGCTGAGGATGAATCTAATTTTGCTTGCATAGCGGCTAGGCTTGTTGCGGCTGGTTTGTTGTTTGGCATATCCAAGAATGATGTCACACCACCTGCCGCAGCAGCTCTTGAGCCAGAGCCAATTGTTTCCTTTTCA
>NYYK01000009.1 GCA_002685895.1 Methanobacteriota archaeon | reverse complement strand
CTTATTGCACACGGTGCATCGATGGTTATCAAAGACAGATTGCTCGATGAATCCGATGGTGTAACTTTAGCTGTGTGTGCTGAGAGTGGCCATGTTGCTTACTGGGATAACAGACGTCGTTGTTACATCAGCCCAGTTCACGGTGAAAGCGCTGAAGTCCACTTGGTGGAAACTTCCTACGCATTCAAATTACTTCTCGATGAAATGAAATCCCTTGGAGTCGCGATGCGGCTTCAGTTGGAGGATAGGAAGTGATTACCATGGCTAAGAAATTAGATGCATCAAAAATTCCAAAGCGTATTGCTTCGATTAAATTCGGCTTAATGGCGCCGAATGAGATTCGCCGCCTCAGTGCGGTTGAAGTAAAGACTGCTGACACCTACAAGGATGATGGGCACGCATTCCACCAGGGTTTGATGGACCCACAGATGGGTGTCATCGAGCCAGGAATTCGTTGTGAAACCTGTGGGAACAAGCACGATGAATGTCCAAGTCACTTTGGCCATATTCAACTAGAATTGCCAGTTATTCACGTTGGATTCACACCACTTATCAAGACAACTCTCAAGACTACCTGTAACAAGTGTAATCGCGTGCTGCTGCACGAATCACCGGGGACTCATCCTCACGACAGCGAGCTTTCAGAGCAGGATTACTACCGAGGTCGCGTGATGGATATTATTCAGAAGCACGGACCAGGCTCTCCTGAATTGAAGAAAATCATCAAGGATATAGAAAAGACCTGCTCTGCAAAAAAGGCATTGGTTTGCATGCACTGTGGAAGTGAACAAGGTAAGATTATACTTGAGAAACCAACGACCTTTAAGGAAAAGAAAGAGGATAAGTCAGAGCATAAACTCAACGCACGCGACATTCGCGAATGGCTTGAGGGTATTCCTACGGATGATTTGATATTCCTCGGGATGGACAAGAAAACAAACCGTCCTGAGTGGATTGTCATGCGTGTTCTACCTGTGCCACCAATTACCGTGCGGCCTTCAATTACCCTAGAAAGTGGAGATCGTTCAGAGGACGATTTGACTCACAAACTCGTAGACGTATTGAGAATCAATCAGAGACTCAGAGAAAACCGTGACCAAGGTGCACCTCAGTTGATTGTTGAGGATCTTTGGGAACTTCTGCAGTACCACATCACTACCTACTTTGACAACCAAACCAGCGGCATTCCACCAGCACGCCACCGTAGCGGTAGACCTCTGAAGACCCTCACTCAGAGATTGAAAGGTAAGGAAGGAAGATTCCGTAGCAACCTTTCGGGCAAGCGTGTCAACTTTTGTGCACGTTCAGTGATATCCCCTGATCCATTCCTAGGAATTAACGCTGTAGGAGTCCCTGAAATGTCAGCAAAGGACCTAACAGTACCTATTCGTGTGACCAAGAGAAACCGGGAACAACTGCGTGAGATGATTCTACGTGGACCTGATACCCACCCCGGCGTGAATTACATCGTGCGCGGAGATACTCACCGAGTTAGAATCACCGACCGAACCAAGTATATTTGGTCTGGTTTCCGCTGTTTGAATCCTGATTGCGATGGCGGAGATCCTGAAAGAGATGAAGAATATACCGGAATGGCACATGACCTCAATGAAGTTTTGAAGGCACCCAATTTCTTGCCTGGCTTAATGATTAAGAGGGAAAATCGCCGCACTGTCGAGGGTTTGCAAGAAAACTGGGTTGTCGACTTAGAGGCCACGATTTGCAACCTTCGAGGTGAGGATGAAAATGGTAAGAAATTGCCAGATGATGATCCCCGAACAATTGTTCACAACCGCTGGGTTTGGGAGCAGGAAAAACCAGATGAGCCATATCCCGATCATTTGGATGTCATTTGCCCTCACTGCGCTTCGCCATGGGATGAGGATGGTGAAGAGAGAACTGCCGTTGAAGACCGGCTTTCTACACTAGACCTTGATGGAAATCCAAAACCAGGTATGGTAGTTGAGCGTCACTTGATTGATGGAGATGTGGTCATTTTCAACCGTCAGCCATCGCTACACCGAATGTCAATGATGGTTCACGAAGTTCGTGTGATGCCTGGAAAGACATTCCGTTTCAATCTATCAGTTTGTACGCCATACAATGCTGACTTCGATGGTGACGAGATGAATCTACACATCATTCAATCCGAAGAGGCCCGAGCTGAAGCGAAAATACTGATGCGGGNGCAAGAGAACATCTTGTCACCCCGTTATGGTGGCGCAGTCATTGGTGGNATTCACGATCACNTTTCNGGAGCATATCTATTGACTAACAGTGATAGGATAGTNCCCAAAATTCAGGCACTTGAAGTNTTGAGTAAGATNNNTTGGNTTGGNGAATTGCCNAAGGAAGTCAAATGCGATGATGGNTCAGCAGGATACGAAGGCCGNGAATTGCTTAATCTGATTCTNCCTGATGGCATCAATCTGAATTACAAGAGCCGAAGCAATGATTTAGTCGANATAATTGACGGNAAAATTATTTCTGGAACAATCGATAAGACTGGTATTGGTGCTGANGATGGTAAACTTCTNGATGCAGTCATGCAAACACATGGTAGTNCCCGTGGTGCCCAATTCCTCAATGACATGACTCAATTGACCATTGGTATCTGTACGGCGCTTGGATTCACTACTGGAATTGACGATGAAGATTTACCACCTGAAGCACGTGATGAAATCAAAGAAATCAACTTAGCAGCATGCTCTGATGTGGATGATAAACTCGAACTATTCGGCAAGGATGGAAAGAAGTATGAAGCNAGGCCNGGGAGAACACCTCTCGAAACTCTTGAGGAAGACATCATGCAGATACTTGANCAGTCAAGATCACGAACTGGNGAAATTGCNAAGGATCACTTGGCTAGTGACAACGCCGCTGTAATGATGGCGGTTTCNGGNGCTCGTGGTTCAATGGATAACCTTTCGATGATGGCCGGTTCAATTGGTCAAACAAGAGTTCGTGGTCAACGTTTGGAGCGTGGTTACAAGGACCGTGTTCTTTCACACTTTNAGCGAAAAGCCAAGGGNGCTAGNGAGAAGGGATTCGTNTCTTCATCNTTCAANCGTGGACTAGAGCCTACGGAGTTCTTCATGCTCTCTGTATCAGGTCGCGAATCNCTTGTTGATACTGCTGTNCGTACNAGTAAATCTGGTTANATGCAACGTCGACTCATTAACGCAATGGATGACTTGAAGGTTCACAATGANGGNAAGCACTCAGTTCGTAATACNGCTGACCGAATCATTCAGTTCAGTTATGGTGAAGATGGTACTGACCCAACTCGTAGTATCAGAGGTCATTCNGTTAACATTCGCTCTGTTTTGGATAATGTNTTGGGGGGTGAGAACTGATGGTAGTAAAGTCAGCAACTAAGAAGAAACTCATGGATATGGGNATTCCNGAGGATTACGCTCACAATTTGGCTGATGGCCGCAAGTGGGATGATGTGAAGATACTCTCTCAGGGTGAAATNGCTAAGATTTGNGGATTATCATCAGACGAAGCNGACAAATTGTCTCAAGTGATTCAGAANTTCGGCAAGCGNCTTCGCTCTTCNGGCTCNTCAACAACCTCTACAACCGTAGTTCGTCGGCGTGCAGCAAAGCGAAGAGTGAAGGTTCAGCAGGAACTCGAGGNTTTCGACCAAGATGCAAAGATGTCACAACTTTACCTNGGTTTGAATACAGGCGATATCTTTGAAACTTTGAAGGTTGCAGCAGCTAAAGAAGGAGTTGAAATACCAGTTCTGGTTCTAAGCGATTTGGCTGATGCAGTCGAATATCGTGGCATCAAGAAATTGACTGCTAAGGAAGCCGCATCAGTCATCAAAGAGGTCATCAATGGCATGGATAAAACCGGAGTTGACCCATTCGAAGCAGTTGGGATTGTGACTGCTCAGTCGATTGGTGAACCTGGAACACAGATGACGATGCGTACTTTCCACTATGCTGGTGTGGCAACAGTCAACGTCACTCAAGGTTTGCCAAGAATCATTGAAATTGTTGACGCGCGTAAACAATCATCAACACCAACAATGAGAATTCATCTTGATGAAAAATTGAAAGTTGATGAGAAGAAGGTCAGAAAGTTGGCAGCGGCACTTGAAATAACAGATGCTAAAGACATTGCAGTCATTGAAACTGATGTCACTCAGCGCAGAATCACATTGAAGTTGATTCCTGCAAACATGAAGCAGAAGGACATTTCACCAATTGAGGTGAAAGAGATTTTGAGCCGCAGACTTCGTCTCTTTATCGACGCAGACAAGGAAGTTAGGCCAAAGGTTTTGACAATCATCCCTGGTAGGAAAAAGGAATCAGATGAAGTCACTCCAAACTATACAGAATTGCTGGCACTTGAAGAAAAGATCAAGACGATGCGTCTCAAAGGTGTAGCTGGTATTGAAAGAGCGAACACTCAGAANGATGCTGANACTGGTGAGTTTTACATTGCAACCATTGGTAGNAATTTAGCAGCAGTCAGTGATTTCGAGGGTATTGACAGAGCACGTACTTACACAAATAATCTNGCAGAAATTCACGCATATCTAGGNATTGAAGCNGCCCGNCAAGCAATCATAAACGAGTTAGTCCTAACTCTCAATGATGCCCGTCTCGATGTTGACGTTCGTCACTTGATTACGGTTGCAGATGTGATGACAAGCGAGGGTGAAGTTCGCGCAATTGGCCGTCACGGTGTATCGGGTAACAAACACAGCATTCTTGCTCGTGCCGCTTTCGAAGTTACAGTCAATCATCTATTGCGTGCTGGAATCATTGGCGAGCAAGATGAACTCGCTGGAGTTGCTGAGAACATTATTGTCGGCCAACCAGTCGCACTAGGAACAGGTAGTGTAGAATTGTTCTACATCCCTGAGGATGCTTGATTAGAGTCCCACCATGAGAAACAATTGTGAGTATGGAGGAATAATAATGGATGTAGTAAAACAACTGAAAATGGCATTGAAGACTGGGAAGTTGCTGTTTGGTCAAAATCAGGCTGCCGCGGCATGTGCGCATGGTGAAGCCAAATTGGTCATCATGGCGGCAAACTGCCCAGCAAATTTTGTAGATGATTTGCATACAAGTCACCCTGATGTGCCTATGCATCGATTGATGATGGTCAACAGAGAACTAGGTGCTGCCTGTGCCAAGCCTTTCCATGTCAGCACTATTTGTGTGATAGATGCAGGAAACAGTGATTTGCTTTCACTAAAAAGCAATCTAGAGTAATCTAGCCGCATCAATTGATTCACTGAGTTTTCGCAATCTACGCCTCTTACAGAGGCGAGCATTGATGAGCCTATAGAGCGGCCGCGAATCAATGCCAGTTTCGATTCCCTCTGTTCTTGACGAACTAGGAATAGGAATCAAGCCGGCAGGAATCGTCTGTCGAACGCCTGGTATTAATTGTCTTGGAATTATCGAATCAATAACTGATGGGGAAATAAAATGCCCCGTATCAATCGGTTCATTCGTTTGGCACGCAGAACCGGGATGGGCTCCAATAGACAGAATGGAACTAGAGCGCTGGTTGGTTGATTCACCTGCTGGTTCACATTGGTTGATTTCAGAGAGGCGTTTACTGGAATTGGATAGAATTCCTATCAGAGATCAACTTGAGTTAGAGCTTTGGGGCTCTGATGACCTCGCTCAATGGTTGGGTAATGCCGTTCTTATAGGCCGACTCAAACTATCTATGCACAATTATGATTCAAATTCTATGGGCGCTATTTCTGAGAGAACAGAAAAATCAACACCCCCGCCAATAAAAGCAATCACTTTGAAACCAAAAGTGATACTTACAGAGTGGCTATCTCAAAGAGGATACGAAAGACTTCCAGTCCGACCAGTCCTGTTAGAAGGAAGAGAGTGGGATGTTGATGGCCACCTGATTGGTCCTGAGGGTGCGAGTGAGAGAAATAGGTGGACATTGATAGACGACCCGTTCACGGGCCAATTATCTAAAAAGGGTGATGTGGAGGCTTTACCATGTGCTCCCCATCTAGAAAGAATAAGCCCCAGATCTTGGAAAACACAAGAAATGGTGCGTTCAGAACTAACTTCAGTCTGTGAAGAGAGGAGACATTGGAATATTAGCCAATCATCATCAGATGGTGAAATCCAAGGTAGCATCCTGCACTGGTGGCGTATCGATGAAGGTACAGCTGAATTAACAAATTCACCTATTCTGATACCTGGGTGGGAGGTAGAGTTTCCCAGTACAGGTTGGATGTTGGTTCATGGCTTGAGCGGGGAAATCCTGAATTCGCCTTGTGCAAACTGATATTGGAATTATAGGACTGTTTTTCGATCAATCGAAAAGTGGGCCCAAGACCGTGACTCCACCGGGGCTGATGTCAATTGCCTGCTTTT
Organism: Methanobacteriota archaeon; assembly: GCA_002685895.1. Taxonomy (GTDB): domain Archaea; phylum Thermoplasmatota; class Poseidoniia; order Poseidoniales; family Thalassarchaeaceae; genus MGIIb-Q1. Next base: position 15,526 of record NYYK01000009.1, on the reverse strand, counting down.
CCATGCTGTGTCTGATGTGACGCATCTTCTCAACCTGCATGGTTCTGACAATTTTTCCATTCCTTCTATCAAGGCCGAGATTGATGATTCCATCAGCGATGAAACCTTCGTTACCTTGTAGTTCTGCGAATTCACCAGATTGCCTTTCGGTGATGATGAAGGTATAGAGCCCTTGATTTCTTAGGAAATCGAAGAATCCAAACATCTTCTTTCGCATCTCTTCATCAACCTTGGTCAAACTGTATATTGCTCCAAGACTATCGAGAATGAAAACTGAGAACTGTTCGCCCCTTTCTTGTTTGAAATGCTGAATCATCCTACGGGTAAATTTGAGGTAATCCATAGCCTCATTTTCTTTCCTAAGCTCGGTCAAATCGGTGATTTGTAGATTGGGGGGTAGTTCCAACCCCATAGAATTACAGGTTTTTAGCAAACTGTCAACAGTTTCCTCGACTGTGCAGTATAATCCAAATCCCCCCGTGCGGCGAAGATGGTTTGAAATTATTGAAAGTGCAAAACTCGTTTTCATGGAACCAGGAGGCCCAGTTAATAGGCTGAGATATGGGGGGTTGACATCATGGCTAATCACTCGCTCCATTCCTGCAATGCCGCCGATAAACATCTCACTCAGGCTACCGATTTTGTCTTTGGTCTTAATCGTTATCTCAGATAGCACTAGTAATTGTGGTAGTATTGCCAATTAACCATTGCTTCAAGATATCATAGTGGTTAAATGCCACTCCTATCTCGAAGTAGTGCGCAGTACCGGCAGTTTGTAGTCGTGTGAATGGATTTGGAGGCTTGTGATAGATGCATAAGGCATTGAAACAAATAGAATCACAAGCAGAATCTTACATTCAAAAACATCAGAAACAACGGGACGAGTGGAACACTAAAGTTGTTGAAAATCGTTCTCGCAGAGACCAAATAAATGGTCAAAAGCGGGAGTTATACGATGAAATTGAGCGACAGAGAACTGTTCGTGATAAAGAGAATGCTAGAGCGCGCGAGGCTAAAGTTCAGAGAAAGGCTGCCAATGAGGCATATTTTACTCTCCGTGAAGAATTATTTGGTCCAGAGGCGAATGAACGCAATAAGGGAAAAAGAGGAGATAGTCCTGAATTTATTCAGAAACAGATGAACAAATTAGAAATGGCTCACATGACGGGCCAAATTAAGGATGCTAAATTCTCTGAACAGATGAAATCTTGGGTACGCAAGTTGAAAGAAGCAAAGGCTGCTCAAACTCCTTCAACTGGTGGTAATTCCAATGCTGAGTTAGATAGATTGTATAATGTTAAAGAAGCCGCCCACAAAGAAGTCATAGAATCTGCTGAAGCCGCTCAAGCCGCTCACGATTTGATGGGTAAATTGCGCGATGAGACCAAGCGCATGAATAGTGAGCATGAAATGGCTCACCGCGCCTTCATCGCTGCAAAAAAAGAAGCAGATGGAGAGCATCAACACTACATTGTGGCAATGCGCTGTGCTTACAGTGCTAGGCATCTATTGAAAGCGATACAAGATCGTGCAGATGGAATCCAGCCATCTAAGGCTGATGCGACACCACAAAATGTTGATTTGATGAGCGCATTGATGACCGGCCAACCACTTTCAACTGAGCAAGTAATGGCGATGCAAAGAAAAGATTGAGGGGGTAATTTCATGATTTCAAAGACAGATATTTCAGAAATTCTTGAAGATTATGACCGCATGAAGTTGCGAATTGGAATGACTGCTAGCCATTCTGCATTGGATATTTGTGATGGTGCAATTGAGGAGGGCTTTCCTACAGTGGCTTACTGTCAAAAGGGAAGAGAGAAAACTTACTCCCAATACTTCAAGACTCAGAGAAACCAGTCTGGTCGCGTTGTTCGGGGAATGGTAGACAAGGCTATTGTATTGGATCGTTTTGATGACGTTCTCGCTCCTTCTTTTCAACAGAATATGAGGGAACGAAATGTGGTATACATTCCAAACCGTTCTTTCACATCTTATTGTGGTATAGGTGCTATTGAGGAAGATTTCCGCGTACCCATGTTTGGTAGCAGAAATATGCTTAGGATGGAGGAGCGCACAGAAGAGCAAGATTACTATTGGATTCTAGAACAGGCAGGACTTCCTTATCCTGACGCCATAGAGGATCCACAGGATATTGATTGTTTGGTGATTGTCAAGCTCCATCATGCAGAGAAGCAATTGGAGAGAGGATTCTTCACTTGTGCATCTTTTGAGGAATACGAAGAGAAATCCCAAGCATTGCTCAAGCAAGGCGTCATTGATGCGGCCAGTCTTGCGGGCGCCAGAATTGAAAGATATGTGATAGGCCCAGTATTCAATCTGAATTTCTTTTACAGTCCTCTAGAGGAGGAAAACAATAAATTGGAATTGTTGGGTGTTGATTGGAGGTTTGAATCAAGCCTTGACGGCCATGTCCGCCTTCCAGCACCCCAACAGATGACCATGCCCATCCACCAACAAATCCCAGAGATGACAGTGGTGGGCCACAATACTGCAACAATTCGTGAGAGCCTACTAGAACAGGCGTATGAACTAGGGGAAAAGTTCATCGACGCCAGCAAGGAACATTATGACCCCGGTATTATCGGACCATTCTGTCTACAAACATGTATTGATAAGGATATGAATTATTACATCTACGATGTTGCTCCTCGCCTTGGTGGTGGCACAAATGTTCACGTCAGTGTTGGCCATCCATATGGTAATGCTACTTGGAGAAAACCAATGAGTAGTGGACGTAGGATTGCGATGGAATTACGTCGTGCTGTCGAGCAAGATAGACTCGATGAAGTATTGACCTAAGCGTTCCCAGTTCTAAGACATTAAAGGGCGAAGGTGGCTTGTGCCCTCGTTCATTAAACGGCGAATCAAGCCGAGGTTTGCTCCATCATCTAATTGAGACACTAATGCAAAATGTTCGTTAACGCTAGAAATAGCCANTATGCCATCTTCTCCAATTATTGTCACCGTTGTTGGTTCACCTAGATTGACATTTGCGAGAACGGTTGCAACACTTTCTAGCATCGATGGTAGTAGTGAGGCGGTCGATTCAAGAAATTTCGCGGGAGCACCAGCAACTTCTTCGATAAATCCCTCATTGGTAGTTATGGCGCACCAAATCACTCCCTCCAAAGAAGCAATCTTCGCGACAATCTCCCTCCTCATGGTTACGCCGCACCATTAGCGGTCAATAAAACAAGTTGGGTAGAGAAGACTAGTCTTCCCGTCTCTTGAAGGAGCGAGCCACTCCGCGACGGGCCTGAGATTTTTTTCTCCCCCCACGTCGTTCTTTCTTCTTCTTTGGTTGAGGGCCCTCTGAGGTCTGCTGTAACTGAGAAAGGCCTCCACTCTTGAGTAATCGAGCCATGTCCTCAACAGAAAGAGATCCNCCACTGACGGCATGTTCTCTCAAAGAATTGATTCGCATCCTCACCTTGATGCCNCGTTGTTCATCTCCTTTGCGAATTCTGATAAATGATTCAAGACGTCCCATTTCGCGCTTCAAATATTTCAATTCTTTACGATTGGCACGAATAGATTCAAGCATTTTCTCAATTCGCTTGTTCAGATTCCTTTCCTCTTTTCGGTTGATTGATATTCCAGAAAGTCGAGGGCTTTCTTCTGATGCCTGCTCGGCTATTTCGGAGCCCCCATCTTTTAGTTCGTCAAGTTTTTTTATTGTCTCTTTCTGTGCTCGAATTAGATCAACGAATTTTTTATGTGCAGCATCAGATTGTTGTTTCAATTTGTGCATTTCTATTAATTCAAAAAAGAAGGAAAATTTCTGAATCTCCTGTGCTAGTTGGGGTGCGCGCGACGCATCTTCTCGAATGGTTGTCAAATCTCTCCAAGTACGCTTGAGCAATTTCTCAATAACATTGGATGGCGGACCCACCCTCTCGTTGATATCATCACGAATCGCTTTTGCTTCGTTAATTTGTGGTGTGCGCGCTCTCAACTCAGTGAGAAGGGAGTGCCTCTCCTTGCTCATCTTTCCGGATTGACCAAGGGCTGTGCGTAGTACCTGGACTGTAGATATGAGTGAACTTCTCTCACTCTCCATCGAATCTAGTTGTGATTCAATTGCTCGTGCTGAGGATTTGTTGTCATTCAAACGCTCTTCTAATTGATGAGTTTCTAGTCCGCGTAAATCTTCAAAGAAATCTTTGTCACTGCGGCCCTTACGTCCCTTCTTCCCGCTCTTTCCTTTCTTTCGCGCATTACTCATTCCTCTTCACCTCCTTTATTTTCTTTAGGTGGTGGTCTAGGCATACTGGAAGGTTTACCTTCTGAAACGAATCTAGCTGCGGCGAAAAGATCCCCAGTACCATCTTTCAAATCACCAAATCCATTGTCGATTCGATGATTCCAATAACTGACAATGTCGTCTGCAGAGGATTGTAGTGATTTTGCTCTGTTGTATTGGCCAAAAGCTACTTTCTGTACATCTCGGTGCTCCTCGTACTTGGTGTGGTGTTCTTCGCTAATATTGGCAAGTTCGACTAATTTTTCATGAGCAACATCTGCGGCATCAAGAAGTTCACGATGCCTCTTCCACCCTTCTTGGTATTCTTTCATATCGGGGTCTGATTCGATGCGATTAGCAACCCATTCTTCATGTGAGCGAGTCAATTCACGCATTTCTCTGAGAAATTTCCGCTCGCTGTTGATATCAAGTGCAGAAGTTTCCAGTTTTTCGTCAAGGTCGGTCAATNTACTAGCCAATTTTTCTTTCGCCCANCCNGGGTTNGGATTCTTCAAACGCTTTTCTGCTATCAGCGTCTCTCGTAATTTAGTTAGTTTCACTCGAAGTTCTTTTGCTTCTTGGCGTGAAGAATTTCTATCCTGCTTGAAATTTTGGACATTATTGGTGGCCAAATCACGTTCGCGAAGAGTTTCATCAACTAGGGGATTGAGATAATCCAACTCTTTTTTTCGTTCACGAATTATTTCAGGCAATACCTCTACTAACTCGTGTCGTCGGGCAATGATTGATTCTGCCACTTCCTCTGGAGTCATGGCAAGTAGTGTACTGACATCCATAGGCAGGCTGTCGACCCACCCGTCTTTGATAAAGTTAGGCTTTCGCTTCTGTTTAACAGTAAAGGTCATTCAACTGGTTTGTAGCAGGTAGTAGGTATGAGGGAGTCCTATGCGCGGCGATTTGCGGCGCTAGTGGCCGTTCTATTGCTCGTTATACCCCTTTTAGCAACGGTTTCTGCATCAGGTCAGGGATTACTACTGGATTCTAGCACCATTGCAGTTTTAGGAGATATGGAAGAGGGCCAAGGAGATGTCAATATCTCAATTGATGTTGAGGCACACGATATTTCAGCACTTGGCTCACTAAACTTCACTTTGGTCGAGGGAGAGAGTACTTTGATAGCAAGCGAAAATGTGTCACTCAATCTGAGTGCTGAACAAATAATGACAATTCAGTTCAATGTTTCTCAGTTGCCTGTTGGGCAATATACTTTGGATCTACAACTGCATGGTAATGTGGGCATTTCTGGAGGCAATTATACTGACCATATCAGTCAATTTGTGAAGCGTTTGGCTCCGGCAAATCCGATAGTTGGAGATGAGAGTTCGTGGGGCGTCACACCAGTAAATCTCGATAGCGGTGAGGCTAGTGGAAACAGTACCTTCCGTGATGGGGATGGTGGTTGGGCACTGATACCAGTAACCAATTCAGGAGAGGTTGAGTGGAATGGTTCTCTCGGATTTTCCCTTAATGGCGGCGATTATCTATATCAGAATATGAGCGTTTCAGCCCAATCCACCTCTTCAGNNAATTTCACNATTCCTCAATTGAGTGAAAGTAATTCTGCNNTNTTGAGTGTCAATCTTTCTGGCTCAATCTCAACAAAATCTATTGTCGTAGGTCCACCACCTCTAGCTAGATTGATTCTGACTGCAGAAGTGAGTAATTCTACTGCTGGCTTAGGTGATGAGGTGACATGGACTCTGAATGCCAGTAACAGTGGTGAGGTCGATTGGTCCGGGAACCTTGTTTGCACCTTTTCTAATGGCTCACTTTTCGATGATTCACTTTTTATTGCAATAGGTGCTGTTGAATCAAGACAAATCACCCTCTCTGTGAGGCCTGGTAATCTGTTTTGTGAATTACAAGGCATAGCGCGGCTCCATGATGATTCTGTGACATCATCATTACATGTTTACGATATGGATGCAGCCCATTTCTCAACAGCAGGCAGTACTGGTTTGGCAGTTGAAGGTACAAATTTTCATGTTGGAGATGCCTTAGATGCCACAATTATAGTCCATAACGGTGGCGATTTTGTTGGGAATGCACGTCTTGTACTCACCGATTCAGGAAGTACTTCTCAGGGTGTTGCTCGTGAATTTCAAGTGGGCAATAGTCTTCAGTTGAGTATTTCCCATATTCTTGCGGGTAGTTCGGGTAATAGGGATATTTCTTGGGCAGTGATTAGTGAAGATGGGCTGGTCGACTCTAATCTCTCAGGGATTGTGAGTGTACTAGTGAATCCTTCACAGCAATTATCAGTATCNACCGCGACAACTGTATGGACTACTTCTGACGGCCTCTCCGCAGAGGTTGAACTAGGCCTTTCAGAGGGTCGTTCTAGGAATGTCCAACTTNTAGTTGGTTTTTCCGACGATGGAGATTCTACAACGGTTATCAATAGCGTAGTTCAATTGTCGCCAGGTTTGCGTACCTTATCATTCTCTTTGGGAGAGCCTACAGCGGCCGATGAAGTCTGGGCTCAAGTGGTCGTGTCGGATTGGTCCCCCTCCGGCACATCAACGTTGAGTGACGTACGCTCCGTATCGGCACCAAATGTTATACCAACTGCAATTCTTGGGATTTCTAATCCAGCAGTTCCAGTAAATGGTGACACAGTCACACTCGCATACACATTATCAAATGCTGGCACTGACAATATTGCAGGCGGTTGGTTATTGCTAAAATTGTCTTCTACAAATGAAATATTGTGGGAAGGCTCTGCACCTTTGGTTGAGGCAGGAGGGAGTGAATCAGGCGAAATTGAAATTGATTCATGGCCCAAAGGAAATTTGATTGATGTTGAATTAGAATGGAGAACAACTACAATAGAAATTACTACCATGAAATCATATCCATCAAAGTCGGGAATTATTAGTGAAGAATTTGATATACCATGGTCAGCATTGATTTATGGCTCCATTGCAGGTATTGTACTTGCATCAATAGCTCGCTTTGTATTTGTCTGGCAAGGGGAAGATCCTGGTGAGAGAAAAGAAATGAAACAGGCTCGTCGAAAAGCACGAGATGATGCTAGAAGCGCTGCTAGACGAGCCCGTGAAGAGAAGGTGACTCCCAAGGCGAAACAAGAGGTCCCCTGCCCTTCATGTGACATGGTGCTCAGGGTACCGCACGATTATGATGGTCAAGCGAGATGTCCCGCATGCACGCATGTATTTCCAGTCACTCCAGTTGAGNGACCTGCGGAGGAAGAAGNAAGTTCTGTTCAGGTCGATAGCACACCCGAACCAGAGGTTGAACCAGTTCAAGAGGAAGAACCAGAACAAGCCATTCCCAAACCAGTAGCAGCGCCCAAGGTGAAGCAAAGGCAACCTAGGCAGAAGGTTCGTGAAAAGTCGAAGTCAGAACCAAAGCCTTCTGTCAGTAAGACGGCATCCGCTGATGATAAATTAGTTTCAGTATCCACAAATGATGAAATCCGCTGTCCTTCTTGTGGCCAAAGATTACGAGTTCCCTATGATAAACGCCCCGTGACAGCAAGATGCCCACGTTGCGAAATTAAGTTTCTAGCTGAGAAGAAATGAGGTGCAGAAATGTCAACGCCAATCCTTGAAGATCAAGAGATGTACCTTAAGGTTCTTTATGAGGCTCATTTGATTGATTCAGAATTGCCAATCAGAACCAATCAGGTTGCTGAAGCAATGTCTGTAACTGCTGCCAGTGCTAGTGAGATGTTGAAGAGACTNGGTACGAAAGGTTTCGTGGACCATGTTCCATACAAGGGCGTGACCCTTACTGGCAAGGGGATTGAAGCAGCAAGTAGGGTCAAGAGAAGAGAGGCCTTGATGGAAGTATTTCTTGTTGAGATGCTAGATTTCAATGGCGATATTAAGGATGTCGCATGCAGACTTGAACACGCTTTGACAGATGAACTAGAATTAGCAATAGACCGATTACTTGGATTCCCAAGTCATGCACCAGATGGGTCCGAAATACCACCTCGTTCTCGCGATATCAATCCTAATCTTGAGAGAATACTACTCCCTCTTACCGCCCTCCCCGTTGGTTCGTCATCTACGGTTGAATTGGTCATTGTTGATGGAGTAGATGCAAAAACCTTGCAGGATTCAGGTATAGAGGTGAATGCCCAAATCGAAAAATCCAATGATGGATTTACTGTTGGTGGAGTTGAAATGTCAATATCAAACGCTTTGCAATCACGAATTTTGGTCCGGACCCTTTGAACTATGCAAAAGAACGCCTTGATATGGGATTGATGTCTCGGCCCGCATGATGTCGAATTCTGACGCTGAAGTTGACCCAGAGGGTGACGAGGTCAAAGAGCGCCTTCAGACAATGGAGGNAAAGATGCGCAAATTGGCAGATCAGCGCCGTTCACACAATGAATCTGCCCGTGCTCATGCGGACCAAAGAGATGCCGTACAGAATCAGTATTCAGAACTCCGTGAAGAGATTAAGGAGATATTAGATTCACAGAAGGAAGTTCGAAACAAAGCGAAAATTCATCAAGCTCGAAGAGATGCAATCCAAGAACAACTTAGGAATCTGTTTTCTCGCTCAAAGTCATCCAAGTCGGGTCGTGAAAAATCAGTGATTCTGCAATTATCTGAGAAGAGTGCCCAAGTAGAGAAAATAGAGGAGAGGCTGGTGATTGATGGCACACTCACAATCGAAGTGGAGAACCGATTACACAAGAAATTGAAATTATTGAAATCCGAAATCAAGCAACTAGAACCACTTGTTCAAGAAGAGATGCGAATTAAGATCGATATTGACGATTTAGAAGGCTCAATCGAGCAACTCAAGTTAGAGGCTGATGATGAGCACAAACAGATGGTTGCCCTTCATGATGAGGCTGACAAGATATGGGATGGAATCAAGCCAAAGTTCGAAGAAAGAGATTTTCTCAAGGCCGAAGGTGATAGATTACACAATTTATTCTCCAAGAGCCGTGAAGATGCTGATGCAGTGCATGCACAAATCGAGGAACTAAGGGCACAAGTAACTGAGGTGAAGAACGAACTGCATGCATTACAGGCTGAGAGGAAGTCGTGGATTTCCCTACACAACAAATCAGTTGAGGACTCGACCAGCACCCCCAAGGATGATGCTGAATTAGCTGATAGCCTAGTTTCCAAATTAATGGGTTCTGGGGCACTTTCACTTGGTGGTGCGGCTGGCGCCAAATCACCTAAGGAGAGTAAACCCGCGAAGCGTAAGGGTAGACGAATCACAGCACCAAAAAGGGGTAACAGAGGGCGCTCCAAGAAAAAAGAGTAATTTGTAGTTCACTAGAATGACCACTCTTCAACTCTGGTTTGCCTACTTCTATTGACAAACCATGCCTCTTTCAATTTCTCACCGCTNGAAATTATTGGGGCTACGTAATGAATNGCCTCATNCAAACTATCGAAAATAATTGGTTTTTGTTTCATTGCTTCTCGCATAGTTTCGCGAATCAACCAAACTCCAATTGGTGCCCAATAACCTGCGCCAATATCTCGCCAAACCAGCGCTGCTGCTGAACGGCGTCTGTCATTCAATTGTTCTAGCACGGCTAGCCGTGCTGAATAGTAAGCACCAGTTATCTGGCTAGCATAAGCGGTGCGCGGCTTCTCCTCCTCCCAATCTTCAAGAATACGATTTTTCTCGGACCAAAGAGAACCACGCATCCAGACTTCTAGCATATGGAATGCCCAATATCCAGGCGTTAGGATGATATGGAAATGATTGTCTAGGTACTCGGCATGGTAAACTTCTACTTTATCGATAGTGGGGTTATCTCGAACCTTCCCCCAAATTTGTTTGCCAAGTGTATCATCTGTTGCNGTAATGGCCCAGCGAGTCGGAACCATTCTTCTGCGTTTTTCATGCCCCAATAGCCCACTTGAAAGAAGTCTTGTGAGGTGNGCTTCACCAATNTTGGATGCATTCAATTCTTCTATTGCCTCAGTAGCAAGNAGGTCAGTTTCATCAACAACACTGCCTACTTTGCGTGGAATTACAGGATTGCTGGTGATGTCAGCTCGCTTGACATCACCTGAAGGCCCAAGTGGCCTAGAAAGTGAATCAAACGTAGGTGTTCTGCCAAGATGTATTGGACTAGAAAATTCCATTTCGACATCTACATCACGCACAGCCATGGCTATTTCTTGGGCTGTTTGCAAGACTTTGTTTGGCACAGCCGCATCTTTAACAGAAATTTCAGAGCGACCACGCACAAGATTTGCATGCCTACCTGCCACCACCTCCAATGGTTGACCAAACATTTCTGCTGGATCAGCAGGTGACATCAGAATTTCATCTTCATCTGGAAGCGCAGAAGCTTGCGGGCCAACGGTGACTTTTGGGTAGCCGTATCTGCCAACAAAAAGTGAAGGAGGGCTCGGTCCTGAAAGCACCTCTATTTGTGTGGCGGTTTTTTGTGGTAGTCGCCGACGAACTTCGGAGAGTAGAGGACAGGGGTGTATCTCACACATGGCGCGAACACCGCGGCATTCGAGACATTCTGGGAACATTAGATGTGTCAGGGAAGCGAGCGCTCAAAGGGATACCTGTTTGGAATCATCAATTGCCATTATTACTTGCTTTTTTCTAGTGGTCCACATTGCTAATTTTATTGCAACCAGCAAAGTGTTTTATCATGGGTGCATTATTCTAAAATAGTCCTGTTAAAGAGGAACATACATGGATGACTCCTCTACAACTCCCCATCGTTCTTACAACCGACAGTGGGACGAGATAGAGGAGATGCTAGAACTTGCAATTTCACGCGGTTTGGAGTGGAAAACGTGGTTTGAAGAGTGCCGCGAAAATGGCGACCGCGAAGGTATGAAAGAGGCAGCCCGCAATTTCAAAGCACTTGACGGAGTCATCAAGTGTTTGAAGTGGGTATTGGGTGAAGAAGGGGTTGACCACCCTCTAGAATAATCCAAATCACATATTATTCACTGAAAATTAATTATTTTATCCTTACTAACATTGATGAGAGGCACCCCGTTCGTGAGGCTTGTTCATATGGCTCTTGACCTCAATGAAATGCGACACGGTACTGAACTGCTGAAGCGCGGCTTTGCAAAAATGCAGGAAGGTGGCGTCATTATGGATGTCGTCACCCCCGAGCAGGCTCAAGTGGCAGAAGATGCAGGTGCAACGGCAGTAATGGCGCTTGAAAGGGTGCCAGCAGATATTCGTGCCCATGGTGGAGTTGCGCGGATGAGTCATCCAGCCCTGATCAAAGGAATCATAGATACTACTTCTATTCCTGTGATGGCAAAAGCAAGAATAGGTCACAGCGAGGAAGCTCGAGTCTTGGAAGCATTGGGTGTTGACATGGTCGATGAATCAGAGGTGTTGACTCCTGCAGATCCATTTTACCACATTCCCAAGAACGACTTCACCATTCCATTTGTCTGCGGTTGTACAAATCTTGGCGAGGCAGTTAGAAGAATTCACGAAGGCGCAGCAATGATTCGTACTAAGGGTGAGGCGGGAACTGGAAATGTCGTCAGTGCCATCAAACACTCCCATTTGGTTACTGAAGAAATTAGCTGGATTCAGAATTGCAATGAAGAAGAGCACTCTTTTGCCGTTGAGCAGATTGTTGAAGGCTTCCTCAAACTTGAGTATGAGAGTGAGTTGGGGCTCGAATTGCAAAACACCCCATTCGGTTCTGTTGCCGAGTGTGCCGTAGGGGTAGAAGAAATCCTATCTGAAGTCAAACAATTAGGGCGTCTACCTGTTGTCACATTTTCTGCTGGCGGCATTGCCACACCTACTGATGCTGCCTTGATGATGAAGCAAGGAATGGATGGCATTTTTGTAGGGTCCGGGATTTTCAAGTCGGAAGACCCAGAAACAACTGCTCGAGCGATAGTTTACGCGACGCATCACTTCAATGACCCAATCAAGATTGCAGAAGCATCATCGATGATGTTGTCGCCAATGCCTGGTCTTGAAATTGAGAGTCTTGAAGTCCGTATGGAAGAGAGGGGCCATTAACCCCAAAGTTGCCAATGGTACTAATTCAACCTAGTACTGGAGAATCGCCCTCGGCGACTGGTAGATCAGGTGCTTCCTTTTCGTTGCGTTCTATCCATTCAGTTTCTGCTTCTGGAACATCAAATTCATCGAAGATTGCATCTGCAGGGCACTCATCAACGCAGGCCCCACAGTCAATACACTCATCAGGGTCTATGACGAGGTAGGTAGCAGCCTCACGGAATGCCTCAACGGGGCAAACAGCCACACATTCCTGATATTTCTTGTCAACGCATCCAGATACTACTACATAGGCCATAAAATCCCTCTTGTACATGCCAATAGTAACCCTTCTATGAAGTTACTCATTATTGACATCAGTGGTGGCGGACTCCGGAAATCCTTTTCTTTCAGCAATCTCGGATGCTTCTGCCAATAATCTAGAGGCAACATCCTCTGTCTTGTCATTAGGATAAATCTCTAGTTTGACACGCCCTTTCACACACTCTGCTTTATCACGAGTACCCGCGAGAACTACTCTACCACAGACCAGTTCATCCAAATCGAGGCGCAAATGCAACCAATTTTCATCATCAATTCTTTCTGCAAGAGAACTACTCAACTTTTCCATCAACTGTACACCAATGCGAGGGAAGGCTTGACGAGCAGTTGATTTCTTGTCTGCGTCCGCGCGAAGAATGTACATTGACGAGCCATGAAATGATTGTGTTTTTTCAATCTCTAAGAGTTTTTCATCCCCAATTAACCAAGACAGAGCATCAGCAATTACACTGATATCCGCAACGCCAGAAGCGTGTACTGACCACTCGACGCGGTGTACTGGAAGTGCCATTAATATGGGGCGGCGGCCAACAATTGATGACTGTGCCGCCGCTGACACCACCAATAGTCACTCTTTGAGTGAGTCGCGGCGTTCAAATAGTGGGGTAAGGTCGGCGAGGCGCTAATGGGGTAGCCCCCGTGAGACCACAGGTGTTGAGAATGGCGGCAAAAGGAGCGAAAGCACGCGCAGCAGCACGAAAACAGAGGGATAAGTGGAAGTCAAAGCGTTGGTTCACCATTCGAGCACCTAGACAACCGTGGCAATACAAAGTCATNGGAGAAACTCTCGGCGAAACCCGAGAACACATCNTCGACAGAATCTATGAAACTACCCAGAACGAAGTTGATGGTGATTTCAGCAAGATGCACGTCAAACTTCGATTTCGTGTTATTGATACACGCGGTGAGGATGCTTTGACCGAATATATCGGACATGCACTTCAGAATGACTACGTTCGCCGTCAAATCCGCCGCCATCGTGGCAGAGTAGACGATGTGATTGATTGTGTGACTGCAGATGGTTACTACATTCGTATCAAGCCAGTCGCAGTAGCTTCTCACAGAATTAAGAGTAGCCAGAAGAGTCAGATGAGGAAGTTGATGAAAGATTCAATTCTACAGTTTACCGCACGTTCAACTTGGTTGGATGTACAGAATTCATTGCTCACCGATGCAATGGAGAAGTTGTTGATTGAAGCCATCAAGCCCATTCACCCTAGTAAGAGCGTAATGATTCGCAAAGTTCAGTTAATCCAATCTGGAGTAGTTACTGATGAAGGACCAACTCTTGATGAAATCCATGAAGACGAGAAGAATGCTTCATCCGAAAGAGCGGCAAAGAAAGCAGCCGCACTAGAGAAGGCAATGGCTGGGGAAGATGATGACGAAGACAGTGCTGAGGCTGANGATGATTCAGAATCATCTGAAGAAGATGCAAGTGGCGAAGTAGAAGATGAAGCAGAGGATGAGGGCGCCACTGAATCAGAAGAGGAAAGTTCTGATGAACCTGATACCTCAAGTGATGAAGATCTCTCAGCGCTAACAGTAGCAGAACTCAAGGAGCGCTGCAAGGCGGCTGGACTCAAAGTGGGTGGCAAGAAAGCAGATTTGATTGCCAGACTAAGTGAGTGAGGTGATGAGTGATGCAACGTATCGCCGTCATCGGCGGTACTGGCATGAAGCAATTGGTTTCAGAGGCCGATTTCGGTGATACAGGATTTTCACTTTCAATGGTAGATTCATTGCACCTTGAAACTGAGTACGGCGAAGTTCCAATAGAAGTTCTAGTGCTCTCAAATGATGGTGAGGTGGATAGCAGGATATTCATTATTCACCGCCATCATGGTGACGGAAAGACTACGCCCCCACATCTAATCAATTATCAGGCAAATGTGAGGGCTGCAGCCTCTTGTCAACCAGGTGTNATTNTCTCNATTCAGTCAGTTGGGGCNATAGATCCAAATTTCCCNCCCGGTACTGTNGGGATGGCAGAACATACNCTCGACTTTTGTAGTGAGCCAGTCACTTTTTCAGAGGATGATGCACACCACGCAGACATGACTCACCATTANCCTAAACACCTNAGAGACCTGCTAAGGCCAATACTTGCAGAACAATCAGACTCTCCTCTAGCCCTTGACCACGTGGTCTCTCACATGNCAGGCCCTCAATTTGAGACGCCTGCAGAAATCGAGGCGTGGAGCCGACTTGGTGCTACTGCAGCAAGCATGACGATATCNCCGGAGGCAAGGTTAGTTGCTGAAACTGGAATTCCTCATGTTGGTTTGATAGCTTCATCCAACTGGGCAGCGGGAAAGACTCCTGGCGACTCAGAGGCCGCAATCGATCACGCATCTGTAGAAGCCAAGGCTGCCGGNATGCGNGGTACAATNTGGGCTTGCCTAAACGCATTATTGNCATACGAAGAATAATCATCCGCTCTCCTAAGGAGTNNGCATGAGCGAGCGAGCAAGAGATGTACGNGAATGGATGGCGCANCCNNGNCAAGATGGGTTGGGGGATAGTGGAACTCCTAACGGGTCATGGGAGACAATGATGTGCAGAGTNGCTAGGTTTCATGATAAACATGATTTCGCACATCCAGATAATAATGGGCACGACATGGGTTACCGACTTGCACTAATGATTGAGGANTTAGGNGAATTGTCAGCGGCCATAACCAAGCGCAAACCGGATGAAGAAGCGGCAGAAGAGTTGGCCGATGTATTCATTCTGACATTGGGTAATGCTTTGGCGATGGAAGTTGATTTAGAGGCAGTGTTCCACAAGAAGATGGATCGCCTCATGCTGAGGGAAGCAAGAAGGGGTAAACTCGGCATTCGCGTCACAGAGTATACTGGTGATGAATGACGTACTGCGGGGCTGAGCAGGCCCTACCCTCTAGTTAAGCCGCACACACAAGGAATTGACCTT
>NYYK01000008.1 GCA_002685895.1 Methanobacteriota archaeon | reverse complement strand
AATTTTTTATGATCCTTATTATCCTTATTATTATGATATAGTGTTTGATAATCACCTTCTGATAATTCTGAGATTACTTGCCCGTTAGCAGCAGAAAGTACTGCTGAATCTGCATCTAATTCAATTCCCAATCCTGGCCTATTCAATTCATCACAATATGCGAATAATTGTGACCCAGAACCACAAGCAGGATCGAGGATTACTCCTTTTCCAAGCCGGCAATCTGCCAACTGCTCTGCCCTAGTTAAACAGACTGCCCATGGGGTAGAAAGGCGGGACATTCTCTCCGTTTGAAATAAAGCCGGTTCACTTGACTTCTCATTAGATTCTACCTGTTCATCACGAGAAGAAATTACCTCAGCAAAGCCAAGGACATCTGAAGAAAGAGGGAGAACTGTATGTCGCGCCATACTGTATCAATCCATAGGAAGTCTGTCGCCGTTATGCACCTTTCTATTCAAATTAAAAGTTCATTGATGCTCAACTCGAACACCAACCACTGATTATTTGCGGGCTCTCTATCTGGTCTATCTTTGTAAGCAAGTTCAGGTGGAAGAATGACTGTATGTGTAGTTCCATCACCAATCGCACAGCGAAATATATCACAATCCAAACCAATCACTCCCCAATGAAATCCTTTGATGTAACAAGCACTTGGAGCGCCAGCATCACAGGTGGGTTCTGAACCTGCAGTAACTGGTAAATCACCTTCATCGAGTTGTTCACCTGTATCAGAAATCCATACCTTGTAATGTACATTCATTCGATTACCGTAATCTACGTGAAGAGCCCAATCATCGTCAGCAAGCAATCTAACCTCTAATTGAACTTCAGCCCCTTCAACAGTTGGATGGGATACTGTTACGATGAATACTTCTTCGTCCACATCAGAATCTAATTCGAGTACTAACATTTCAGCACTATCTGGTTCTATTTCCAATAATCCACCTGATGGGCGCGTTATGGATACTGATTCGGAATCTACACTAGCCTGTAATTCCAATGTTTGATTACCAGCATTGTTTACAGTAACAACAGCAGTATCACCTTGCCCTTGATGGCGCCATTCACAAGATAATTCGCCCGGCAACCAGAATGGTTCATCTTGAGCAGAAAGATTCTCGGGCCAATTCCATGCGTCATCCTTAGGTTCACAAGTATCGAACAAGAGCATTACTTCCCATGCCCAACGATCTCCCTCCTTAATGGATGATTCATCTACGGTAACAAATGCGCCATCCATCTGTCCAAGAAATGAATAGGCACCCCAACCAATCCAAATTATCGAAAGAAACAACATGGCAATTGTGCCTAGCGATGCTAGAATAGCGGCTCGCGGAATTGTCATCTCATTGAGGCCAAGAGGAACTGGGGGGTCCTCGGGCTCATCGCTAATCCACGGTCCGGACACAGTGTTGGGTAGATGCCATCTCAAATCAAGATATGGACTGAGTGATAACCTCAATCTACTGCCATTTGACCCTCATGTTTCTGTCCAAGCCATGCTATAATTCCTAATTCTACGCCTAATGCGATTCCCATCAAAAGCAGAGACGTCGGGTTGATTTCTCCCTGTGCAGCGAGTGCTGCAACGACTAAAGCAAGGATGAGATCAGCAGCACCCCATATCCTAAGAGAGCGTCGTAACTGGAGAATTCCCGTAACCCAAATCACAAGAGAGAGTGCGAGAATAGAGACTACGAGAAAAGGACTGATCCCTGTGAGAAGGAGTACACCTAGAGGGAGTAACAAGTGAGCATCCCAAGACCATGTGGTCGACCATGCTGGCCTTCGCATAGGAACTGTGGCCACTAGGCAGGCAAGAGTGAAAAGCCCTAGAATTATCATTACATATGTGATATATGGAATCAATTCGGAATACATGCTTGCTAATGAGCGAGATGCCAACACTATTGCAAGAATATTGATGCCAACGGCAGCGGGTTGCTTCCATTGGATTCCGCGACGTAAGCCAAGAATGATTGCTAAGAAAGCAACTGGCCCAATTGATAAAATCGTGATGAGAATAACCCAGCCGCCCCGTCCTGCAGCACCATGGAAATCTGGGAGGTTGTTCTTACGGCGAACGCCCTCTATCCAATCCCAACCTATGACACATACAAGTAAGACTACTTCAACAATAATCCACGGCACCGTAAAGGAAATTGTTGTGCCTCCTGCAAGTGGGGTCAATGGATCTGTAAGAATGGGCATAGGCATAGTGCCTGCCATTACTGTACCAGCACAACGAGCGATGACAAGGGTGGCGATATACCACTCAATTGCAGCGGGTATTCGATGGACTAAGTCCTTTCTTCCAGTAAGTGAAATGCCTATTAAAAGAAGGAGAATAATGGCAAACACTGCAAAATCAACTTGGTTACCCATACTAGCACCTGGTGCTAATCTTCCAGTAAAGTGCATTAGTGTAAGGCCGGCTATTGTAGCAGCGAAAGGTGTCTCAATCCCTAACAAGTCAGGTAGTGTCAATTCGTTACTACTTGCTCGCCAACGGGAAATTCCAATTAACACGAGACTGATTGCTCCGCTTACTACAAGAATTCCTGCGGAAGCTGAGCCTAAACTCCAAACAACATAGATGCCGAATAATATGATACCCGCGATAAACGCCAATACAATGACTGGTTTGTGGTGTATGTCACCATAGAGTAACTCTTCATTTGAGAGATCACCACGACGTTTTGACTTCTTACGCATCTTTTCTACCTGCATGTAAAGTTCTGGAGCGACTGCCTTCACTTTACCAATAGAAACCGCTTGTGATAGTGCTTCAACGGATACTTTTCCTGCTACTGCAGAAGCCGCTGCCTCTTCTGAATTGAAATGATAGGTCTTACTTGCTTGAGTTAATGTCGAAGAGGTTTGACTAGCTAATGGAGTTGGTTCTTGTCCAGTAGATACCGAAAGTGCTGATGTTGGACTTTCTGACCCTTGTTCAAGAAGGGGTGGTGACTCTTTAGCCACTGTAAGTTCAGATTCCAACGAATGTTGAATTTCTTCAATACGCTCCATTCTTCCTCTTCTCTCTTCTCGAGCGCCCACCGCCTTCAATTCGGCACGTAACTCCCCTTGAGCGGCAAGCCAGATGCCTGAACCGACAAACAATGTGCCCGCAACAGATAGTTGGATGAACGACATCCCTTCTACCATCATGGCCCAAATTGTGACAATAAGCAACATTGCTGAGGTGGCTGCGGGTTTGAGCAATTTCTCCATTTTACCCGCGCGTGGTAAGTATAGGGCTAGGGTAAGAATTACCGTAGCAAGAATTACCCAACCAGTCAGGCCCATTTCAAGAAGTAATTCATCATCTAGTAGCGAACTGGTTGATTGATCTAGTGTGAAGATAACCGTATGAGCGGTCAAGAAACCCATTAGTAAACTAAGAATATCTTCAACTTCGAGATTTTTCCCAAATAGTACCAATGAACCTAGGCCTGCCACAATCATCACCATCCAAGCAGCATCAAGTCCGTGACGCCACTGCAACCAAAGGGCAGTGATGCCGAATAATATCATCAAAGTTCTAGGATTATCTTGATGCTCCCCGCGACATTCTGCAAATACATTGATTGCAAGTAATACTGCAAGCCCAGACAACAAACCGTAACCAGGAATTTCTCCTGCCCTTGTAACAGCAACCCAAACAATGAGTGATAATATGAAAGCAAGATTCCATAGTTTCAGCATTCCACTATCACGTAATCTAGCTCCAATCTCTGAAAGCCCAACGAAACGTGCTGCGAGATTGACTCCAGACTCACCTAACGCACGATTTACAGGATACTGTAGAAGTGTAACAAAAATGAGGTAATACGTTAGATACCATCCATCCCAGCCTACAACTCCTGAAGCCAAATCCCACGATTGATTAGCAGCATTGAAGGTACGCGCACCGGTTGCCCAGAAAGTGATGGAAAGAACCCAAAGCCAAGGAACGAGAATTGTTACCCCTGCTAAGGAGGGCGACTTGCGAATGAGAGCTAACAACCCTGTTCCAAGATGAATGATACCAAGAGCAATGAAAATGAGTGCTCCCCCATCACCACCTTGTGCACTTGGATGAGATGGAATCAATATAGTCATCAGGATGACCATGACAATACTTCCGCCCCACAATACATGATCACTGACAAGCGATTGATTATTGAGAAGAACTGTAGCAGTGAGAAGAGCTGATAGTACAGTAAATACCTCATAACTACCTATACCAAATGGGGCTGTGAATGTCCCTGATTCCTGGATAATAAGAAGTACCACCAAGAATGGTAATCCTATTCCAAATGGTGTTAGAATTCGCTGTACTGAAATTCCTCTAACAACAAGATAAGAGCCGCCAAAACTGGCGAGAAGCATCATGATGAGTGCGAGTGCGTAAGGTGTATCCGCTCTATTTGCTGATATTGCTAACAATGCGCCAATCATACCAAGGCCAATAGATACAGACCACAATCCTGGGCGACCAAGACCCACTAGTGACAAACCGTCGCTAAACCAGTTGTCCTTCTTTGAGAACTTTGCCGCCATCGCTGCATTGAGTGCGTTGATGCCGCCTAGTAATAGAAAAAGAAGGAGTAAGTCGTCAAACTTGACAATTTCAAGCGCACCTATTTTCCAATCGTTGCTGAAAGCATGAAAACCGATCCAAATATTAGATGCTGCGATTCCAAGTGATGCAAGATTGCCGCTCTGTCTATGCCATGCTAATCCGTGTAAAAGCAGAGTTGCAACGACTATCCCCCCTGCAACCCCCAACTCCCCGTAGACTGCACCTGCACCTGAACCAATTGCTAGCAATACAAGTGTTGCTTGTGCCGCAATTGCATCCTCATTGTGGTGATATGAAATCCATACATTAAGTGCAACAAGAGAGAGAAGTATCCCTCCTAATACCGTAGCATCAATGGGAAATATACCCCATAACTCCCAATGGTGTAAGTCAATAGCTAGACCATAGAGTAGTTTCATCGTGATAATGACCCAAGTAATGCCAAGCATTCGCATACCAGCATCTGGAATCCAACGCTCACCGAGAACAAAACCTATGAAAGCTAGGCCAAGTAATCCAAACAGGCCAACTATGGGAGGCATGGTAGTACCAATAAGCCATCCAACGATAGAATAGACGAGAATCATGCTAATCATGATACCCCAATGCAACCGCTTTTCGCCGGTAGAGGCCAATTCAGTGATACTATCCATTTCAGGTGGTAGGTGTACAGTGCCATCGCGCCTTACTTCGCCGGGATGTGATCCTGTTGCGAAAGGGTCGAATAAATCGCCCATCGCTTCATCCTTTGCTTCCTCATCTTGCTCTTTGGGTTCGGGGAGTGCTGCTTGATTTGCTTCATCAATTGCATCTTCATCTAGGAAACTTGAGAGGTCTAGACCGCCGCTCATATCGAATTCGCGCTTTCGGATGACAGAGTCATCCTCGTCGGTTGGTTGAACCCCCATCTACATTGATGGAATACGCCTTATGCCATCAAGGTCGCCCTTACATTATTCTCTTTACTATCATCTGATGTACCAGAGAAGGGGGGCATAGTATTCTAAGAGGTGTCTCGGCCCGCCCCCCCCCATGGTCACGCCTGTTCACCGTGATGCCGACCTTCGAGAACCCGTAGGATTGGAGTCACATGGCCTTAATCCAAGTGGTGTTATCAACTGGAATTTGGTTAGTTCTGATCTAATTTCACGCGCAGTGGAAAGAAAAGAGGGGGTTCTGAGTAAACATGGAGTTCTTGTGACTAGAACAGGTGAAAGAACTGGACGGTCACCAAATGACAAATTCATCGTACGCGAGGATGCTGTCGAAGAAAATGTTTGGTGGGGTGAAATTAATGTTCCAACCACAAAAGAGATTTTTATCAATCTACGCGAGAAAGTCCGTAATTATCTCAATTTACAACCTGAACTATTCGTGCAAGATCTGTTTGCTGGTGCTGATGATGAACAGCAACTTGCTATTCGGGTGGTAACAGAGAATGCGTGGCATTCTGCATTTGCCCGAAACATGTTTCTGCGTCCAAGTGTGGAAGAGGTGAAGAATCATCAACCTGAATTTACCGTCCTTCACGCACCGCATTTCCTTGCGGATGCGGAGGTTGACGGTGTCAATTCAGAAGTATTTGTTATCGTTTGCTTTTCAGAAAAACAAATTATCATCGGCGGTACTAGATATGCGGGTGAAATTAAAAAATCCATCTTTTCAATTATGAACTACCTTCTACCATTAGAGGGACACCTACCGATGCACTGCTCTGCTAATGTTGGGGAGAATGATGATTGTGCTGTCTTCTTTGGATTATCTGGAACTGGAAAAACTACCCTTTCTGCTGACCCATATCGGCCACTAATAGGGGATGATGAGCACGGCTGGAATAATGAAGGTGTGTTCAACTTTGAAGGTGGATGTTACGCCAAAATGATTAATCTCTCAGAAGTAGATGAACCAGAAATTTTTGCGACCAGCCGTATGCCTGGAACTATTCTTGAAAATGTAGTTCTTGATGATGATGGCGTTCCGGACTTCGGCGATGTATCTCTCACCCAGAATACTCGTGGTTCATATCCATTGGAATCTATTGAAAACAGGGTGGTTAGTAGTAAAGGAGGATTACCTCACAATGTGGTCTTCCTAACTTGTGATGCATTTGGAGTGCTACCACCAATCTCACAATTAACACCCGAACAAGCAGCATACCACTTCATTTCTGGTTACACAGCCAAAGTAGCTGGTACTGAAATTGGAGTGGTTGAACCGCAGGCTACTTTTTCTGCCTGCTTTGGAGCACCATTCATGCCGATGCACCCTAGTGTTTATGCCGACTTACTATCGAAGAAAGTCGCTGAAAACAATGCTTCGTGTTGGCTTCTAAACACTGGCTGGGTTGCTGGAGGGTATGGCAATAGTGACCGAATTAAGATTAGGTGGACTAGAGCACTATTGAATGCTGCACTAGATGGTTCACTCAATGATGCTGAATTCATCATAGACGAACGGTTCCAATTCAAAATTCCTACTTCATGTGATGGTGTGCCTTCTGAAATACTCCAACCTAGAACAACATGGGAAAATGGAGGCGAATACGACCAAATCGCCGACAAACTCGCAGAGATGTTCAATGATAACTTCAAACAGTTCGTATCGGGTTGCAGTGATGCGGTTTTATCTGCTGCTCCAATAGTACTCAACAACTGAAAGCATCAAGCATGATGGACTCTTCGGCGAAGCATGGCGGTTCCACTAGCGAGTCTGACTGCGCCACAACTGTGGCCCAGTATGGCAAAGCGGAATGAATACTCTGGATTTATCCCCCTACTGCCAGAACAAGATGAAATTATCTGGACAATAATTGATCCTACAAATGAAAATTCTCTGAAAGTTCAACTCAATAACTTGCTTGAACAATTTGGTCACCTTGTTCCTGATTCCCTATCAGATTCAATATCTATTGATGATTCAAAGGGTCCTGTCTGTATAGATGATAGAGCCATCATAGGAGAAGGTGTGAGGATTGAGGGACCGTGTTACATTGGACCAAATGCAGAAATTAGGCATACTGCATACATTCGGCCATACTCATGGATATGCTGTGGCGCAGTAGTAGGGCACGCTTCTGAAGTCAAGCATTCTCTTTTGCTACCAGAAGCAAAAGCACCACACTTCAACTATGTTGGGGATTCTATTCTTGGATGTGGTGTCAATCTTGGCGCTGGTTGTAAACTATCCAACTTACGAAATGATGAGCGCTCGGTAATTGTCAGGGGTTTGGAAGGAGGAGATGTCGACAGTGGACTCAGGAAGTTTGGAGCTATTATTGGTGATAATGTTGCAATCGGTTGCAATGCAGTTACCAATCCTGGCGTAATAATTGGAAGTGAATCTCTAATCTGGCCAAACCTCACAATTAGTGGAGCACACGCAGCAGGCTCGACCATCAAGGAGTGATGCCAATGGTTGGCGAGCGATTGCACGGCACCGATGGAATACGGGGTAAAATAAGCCAAAACCTTGATGGGAAAAACCCAATTGAAAAATTGATTTTGCAACGGGAATTTTCACCTTCTCTAGCATACCTAATTGGATTGGCTAGTGGTGCGGTAATTTCTGAATCTACAGGGGGTTCGATTTCATCTCAAGAATACAAGGAGGGCCCTCTTGTTGTCATTGGCTGGGATCGGCGTGATGGAAATGCAATGATTGTTGATGAACTTGAGAAAGGGCTTTCTCAAGCAGGTTGTAGAACTCAACGTGTTGGAGAAGTGCCTACGCCAGGCTTACATCACTGTCTACTTCTGCTCAATGCTGATGCTGGCATGATGGTCACAGCAAGTCACAATCCAGCTTCCGATTCTGGTGTGAAATTATTCGATTGCAACGGTTACAAGTCAATGCCTGAGTTTGAAGACGTCATTTCTATGCAGGCATGGGGATATTCTACCGAATCAATTGACTCACCCAATGAATGTGGTGAAANACTTCCCCCATTCGATGGCATGNGAGCCTATCGTAGGCANCTNAAAGNCTGGTTACAATTGATTTCAACAACTGTTGGTGTCAGTCCAGATACTCTTTCAGATTCGGCTTGTGAACAAGGATTGATTCTAGATTGTAGTGGTGGTGCTGCTACAGATTGGCTATCTTTTGGCCTCACTCGTAGAGGATTAATGTGTGAAGAGGTTTCCAGTAGNGATAAACCAATCAATGACAATTGTGGTGCNGGTGAATTNAATTCAACAGATTCATGGAGCAATCATGAATTGATGGAAAGAGAACAAAGCCACGCACTTCTTGAAGAAATAGGAAATCGATTGCGGGAAAATGACGGGATGACGCCATGGTCTGATGGACAACTCGTTGCTGCTGCATTAGATGGAGATGGTGACCGCTGTCTTCTATTAGAAGCGACAAAAAAGGGNATCAAANTAGTGGATGGAGATCAGATGGCTTTTGATTGGTTGAATTCACTCCTNGGCGATGATAATGATGATTTGACCCTCGCTCATAGTATTGAATCAGACCTCTTTCTGCCCGCTACATGTGCTAAAGTTGGTATTGATACTACTCAAACCGCAATAGGCGATAGGTGGCTTTCAGCCGCTCTTAGTGCAAATATTGGCAACGCAGGGCAACTAATTCAGCAGAAATTAATGCCAAAACTTTGTGGTTGCGAAGATTCAGGGCATATCGTAATGCCCGTACCTCACCCAAACAAAATTGACCACTGGGGTTTAGCAGGAGATGGGGCTGCTACTCTACTTGCTCAACTCTATGCACGCGCAAAACTTGGTGAGAATCGAACTGAGATTGCTCGAGGTTGGAAGACTCGACAACCAGTAAAAGGAACTGACCGAACATTATGGGATGGAAAAAACGAACTTGCTGATGAGGTTGTGCAACTGATTGAAGAGGCGTTACCGGCTGCCACCCTAAATCGAGAAAGTATTGCTGGGGAGACCAGCCTTCTTCTGTTAGAAGGAAGCATCGATGGAGAACGATTGAGTATTGGCATTCGCAATTCAGGAACTGAAGCAAAAACCTCGGTGACTATCAAATCGGAAAATACTCCATTTGACGAATTAGCAACGCAACTAGTGAACTTTCTCAATGAGAGGCTAGTGCCCTAATAGTTCAGAGCAAAAAGCGAGGTAAATGCCTTGCAACGACTGCATGGGAAACATACCCGACCAACACACCATGAGCATCAGTGATTGCAATTTGGTTGAGGTCGTGCGTCAACATTAGAGTTGCAGCGACCATAAGTGGAGTTGTAGTATTCACTTGCAATGGAGGTTGAGTGACGGCTTGTAGAATAGGTACTGCTTCCATCCAGAAGAGGTCCCGGTTGATGCGTTTATTCATGATGAGTTTCAATAAGTCAACAGCATGAACACGACCTACCAAACTACCAACTTCATCGGTGACCATCACATGGTCCCAATCCTTTGCTGCAATCAACCTCACAACATCATCAATAGAATCCATTTCATCAACCTCGTGGGCGGCCAACATGACCTGCCCACAGGTCAGTTTGCGTATCTCGCTTGCAATCCTTTTCGAAGGTCTACTCCTTCGGTTTGTGTCTGTCTTTTTTCGTGCTCCTAGAAGGCTCATTTATTATCTCCTCGAAGCGGGCCGGACGACCCAACCTATTTGAATCAAATGCATCCATGTAAACCTAAAACATCAGCCCCAACAACACGTGCGAACCTTGATGACAGTCAGCGNACCGGNGGTGAATCATGGCACAACTCAGTGACGCCGTCTTGAATGAACTAAACAAGATGGATGAATATGACCGATTGTTGGCATTAGACCGCATTGCGCGGGAAAATAATTTGACTGNAGATCAAGTGAAAGAACAATTGCAAATCTACCAACAGGGTGGCACTCCTGCTATCAGTAATCCAGGATATGAAGAAATGATTGCTCCACCAAGTCAAACAGAGGCTCCAACAACATCTGGGCAACAACCGAACTATCTAGATGATGCACACCGATACCGTGTTCGCTATGACCCAAGCCATGATGGACAGAGTCGCCAATCTCAAGTTGAACACGCCATTCTTTGNCCCCACTGTGGNGCNCCNCTAGGGATTCCAGCTATTCGACCAATCAAGGTAACATGTCCAAATTGCATGAATGAAGCGATGTTTGAAAATTAATTGANNGCCCCTCAAATTAATCTTACCAAACCCTCAATAGGCATCGCATTGAANGANGGNTNATGCACATCATGACGAAGATTACCCTTGGATTTGGAGTTGCATTACTAATCGGTAGTGTCATTCTAGCAGTTGCTGGAGGTGGCTCAACTATTTCTGACATTGCTGAGAACCCAAACGGTGTTGAAGTATGGAGTGGTACAGCTCCTGATACTTATGAAGGTAATTTCGAGATCATGAATACTTACCCTGTTTTTGTTGAAGTGGGAAAGACTGTGAATGTCACAGTTGTAGGGGGTGATGGGGATAACCGCTTCATTCCTTGTGAAGAAGAGCCTAATGACTGTGACTACTATGATTGGCCGNGCCACACATATGTTGGTCAGGTTTCAGTGTACACCCCTGGTACTTGGGAAGTTGAATTCAGCGGCACTGGAACAGTTGTTGTGACGGAAATGGCAGTGGATATCGGCGGCGCAATGAGCATATTTGGTGGAATGGTGGGCTTTTGCTGTTCATTCTGTGTGTTAGGGCTTGGAATAATTT
This sequence comes from Methanobacteriota archaeon, assembly GCA_002685895.1. GTDB lineage: Archaea > Thermoplasmatota > Poseidoniia > Poseidoniales > Thalassarchaeaceae > MGIIb-Q1. Next base: position 17,574 of record NYYK01000008.1, on the reverse strand, counting down.
TCATCTTTACACTCAAGGATAACAAGGTTCAGCAAGGAGTGATGATGGTTCAACAAAGTGATGGCACCTTCCAACAAGTTGGAGGAATGGCTGCTCCTGTACAAGGGGCGCCCACGGTTGCTGGTGGAGTTCATCCAGCATATGCTACACAACAACCAATCATACAACAACCAGCACAGCAAGGTGGAATATTACCACCAGGCGGTCAACAGCCACCACCTTACTAAGGCTTCTGAAATCATATGCCCCAATAGTGGCCNGATGTCTCTTGCCTCTCGCTAATTGACTGAACTACAATTCTTACAGCCCAAAACAATACAAGTGCACCCAATGCTTGATCCCAGTCCTCCCACAAGATTGCTGGTTCAAGAGAATAGGTTGAATGAAGAACTTGTAATGACATCTTTAATCCGGCACTGCAGATTGTCCAAATAACAATTCCAAAAGCAATAATTTGAACTGTACGCCCACTGAATGTACCCCTCTTCATTCTTAATACCAAAAGTGAGAGTGACAGCGTGAGGAAGGCCAACACAATCCATGTGAGAGCGCCTTGGAGAACCAATAGAACAATTTCTAGTCCACCTGGTACTGGAGATAATGCCATGCTTGTAGAATAAACGCGTAATCCTTCGGCAATAGCGAAAATCGAGAAAAATACCATTGCTGCCCACAAAATAGACGATATCATCGCCGCATCAGCATTCTCTCTCATATCCCTCATCACCCTATTCAGGTGTTGTTCAGCGCCAAGCCCTTTCGCCATTAGGTAGATTCCAATGAATAATGGCATCATGCCAATAATGATTCCACCATTGGGTAAAATCATGCCAAGACCTATGAAAATCAAAAACACTGAGAGTGGTACTAATAGTTTCATTCTCCACTTTTCATCTTCAATTGCTTTAACGATGTAATAGTAAGTTCCTTCAATTCCCTTTGATTGACGAACAATGATTTTCTGCACATGGTCGATGTTCAAACGCGACTGGATGATGGGTAGGATGCTCTCGTCTTCAGCTCCATCTGTAACCATGCTACCACGATCTGGTTGAAATTTCTCTATCACTTCTTCCAATTGTCTTGCAATTGCACGGTCAGAACGGATACCTACACGCTCATCACCAGTTAATATCGCAATCTCAACGGCATCATTAGATTCTGCATTTTCTTTCAATTGGTCGTGCAAATGAAGAGCACCGAGAATCGCGTTGGTATCACTCTCTTCTGGATCTGCGATTCCAAGTCTCAAAGCGGCTGTTAGAACCTCTTTTCTGCCAACAACTGGGCCACGAATACCTGCTTTTTTGCCGAGATCATCATCGCGGTCTACAGATAGAACTAGGGTTCTTGTCATGCTCCACGCCCACCTTCTCTGAACCGTCAGGTACGCTGCCTCTCTATGAATCATTGTCCTGTGAGGTTGCCTGAGAGGTGTTGATTGCTATTTCCTCCCCTTCAGCAATGGGTTGAGGTGGTTCATCACGAGCTCTGCGACGTTGCTTGGCACGTACATACTTGAGAGGATGTGTTAACCATTCAAATCCGCATAACCTATCACTGACTAAACCTTGGTCAATCGGACATCTAGCGTGGAGTTTCAAAGTCAAACATTTCTCTGGAGTATATTCTCCTTCATACAAGTGACCTAATTGATAACGGGTTGTTTCTTCATTATAATCAGGCGCATTGACAAAAAATGCCTGGGCCTCATCTACTGAAAGAGCGAGTGCTCTACACATATTAGCAAGGAATCTGCGNCCGGCNTGATTGACATTTTCTCCTTGAGATAAATCGGATATCACGGAAGTCATACATGGAGGCCAATCTCCTTGGTGTACAGCAGTTATTTCGAGATCATGACTCTTTTGAAGTTGTAATTCTGCAACCATCTTGCCGACCGGTTCAGCGAATTTAGCAGCAAATTCATCATCCATTTTNTCCATATTTTGTTTGCATCTNTCAATGAGTACTTCNCGGATTCTCTCTTTGATTAANCTCGCTAATCGCTGTTGNGAATTCTCCCCACTCGCTTCACCCATTGTCACCCAGCCATCTAATATGGGGCGATTAACAAGGTTCCAATAATGNCCNGTGATTCGNGGTGANAGTTCAATAAAATCAACCATTGGAATTTCAAAGACTANTTTTGTAGATTTTNTTGCATGAATTGAATACCCCTCTGCTTCCTGACTCTTAATTCGAATGTCTGAAAGATAAGTTCTNGCTACCAACTCAAATGTTTCGTCATCAGTTAATTCTCCAAGAATTTTGTCAGCACGACTTGCTTCGCCCTCTACCCATCTCTTGACCAGCCGCTCATCAAAAGAAGAGCAGACAACTAGCATCGCATAGTAGAAACCTAGGCCTTCAACCATNTGTCCATACGATTCGTGGATATCATGTCTAGTTACAGAATCTACCCCTTCATCCAGTTGTATGGATTGNAGCATTCGTTGCATTCCTCGTATTCTAATGGGTTCAACCCATTCTCCTTCAATCAANGTATCAAGTTCAATACTATTGTCGGCTAACAGACTATTCAACCATACTTCNCCCTGNGGAAGNAANGGGAATCGCGCNAAAAGAGAGGGCGATTCGACAGTTGGGGGGCGGCGCGGTAGTGGCATTGACAGGGGGGGAACCTTCGCTCGGGTTCTTGAACTCTGAGNANNACNGGGGTAGTNGGGATGAGTATGGCNGNCCANCTTGACGGNAAATTNCAAGCNGTNAATTCTGCCTTGATTGATATTCAAACTCNAATNCGTTCTGACTTTGGNTGGGATGTTGNTTCTGACCAAGAAAGTGCCAATGCACTCGCACTTGCTACTGCTAACTGTAACGCCACAAATAATGCAGTTGAAAGACTAAAACAGCGTTTTCTCGATACTGGAAGCGTTGTGATTCTTGGTGCCGCTATTGAACCATCTGATCTATTAGAATTAGATAAGGAATGCCTCTTTGTGGCTGCAGATGGCAGTGTTGGAGTGTTTGATGAACTACCAGCAGATGTAGCAGAATCTGCTTGGCAACGACTTGCTTTGGTGGTATCTGATGCAGATGGCGGGGAGGCCACTCTGAATGCAAGCCGACAATCAATCCCTTTTGCTCTTCACGCACATGGTGACAACGAGGAGGAATGGAAGAGTCTGCTACCTATATTAGAAACTCATTGCGAAACTCTGATACTTACCCATCAATGTCCTGAAGATATCAATGAAATGCAAAACCCTGGAGGTTTTACCGATGGTGATAGAGCGGCATGTATTGTGGCTGCTTGTGGAGTTCCAATAAGCAAAATTACTCTGTTAGGATTCCAAAGTGATCTAATAGGCCGTTGGACTGGAGTTACTGATCCTGTGCTCAAATTAAGGAAACTAAAATGGATGGATGAAGTTCTCCAACTATTGATGGGGGCCGATTAATGAAGCAACGGCCGAAGAAAAAGAGAGATCCTACGGGTCCCATCAAACCATGGGCTGCCCTCATGACTTGGTTAATCCTAAACCTGATTTGGTTCTCTTTATCACCCATGGGCACACCTCACCCAGTTCTTTCTGAAAAGGGCGGATATAGACAATATTACGAGATGACTGTCCCGGACGTTATGGGGACATCTATGCCTTTCGAAGTGATTTGCGAGGTATATGTGACTGATTCAAATCAAGATGACATAAGTATTGGCTGGACTCTTTGGGACAAAGAAAAGAGATTGGATCCAAATGGATTAAGCGGCCGTTCTAGCGAGAGTCCTCCTTGGAGTCCATCTCCTGAATTGAATTATTACGGCGAACTTAGTGGATGTTCAAAATTAAATGAAAATATTCCCCCAGGTGAATATGAATTAGATATTAGATTCTATGATGAAAATGGAAGCTTAATTGTTTGGGAAGATGCTGCGGAAATTATTGGCGGAGAATTTACAATGATGTATTGGATATACGCACCTCATATGATTACTGGATACGTTATTGCCAATGTTCTTGGATTAATTATTCTAGTAACTGATCAAGCGTTCCGGCGGTGGAAGCGTGCAAAAATATTAGCTAGAAAGTTGCCCATGCATAAACAACGCCACAAAGAAGAGTGGGACACCTTGCATAAACAAATGGAAGGTGGTGGTGATGCTACAGTTGAATCATTTGAAATTGAATTAGGTGGCTCCTCTGAAGCNAGAGANGAAATGCGTAAGCGCTTTGCAGAATCANCTGATGATNCTGAAGANGANATTCTGCCCGAAGAAGANNTNNANGATGATGAGNAATTGGGNAAAGGTGATATTTCNNAGCTTCNAGGANAAGCGAANGTTGACAANNATATCAAAGTNGTAGGNGATCTTTGGAANCGCATGAAAGATGATGATGATGATGATGAGGAATTCTGATTCACTAGATGGATGGACTTACTCTTTTCTTCACCGTGCTAGGCGCACGCGCGGGGGTGCGCGGGGAAATTTTCATAATGGCTCTATATNTTGCTAAACGATTAACTGAAAGACTTGTATTGATTAATCATAGCAAACATTGTGACACAAGGTATATAGCAAACTTGTGACACAAGGGTAGGTAACGGAGAATGACCAGATGTCAGTAAACCCGAATAATTATGGAAAAATGAATGGACGAACCAACACCTCTATCTTTAGATCTAGTGTGATGGTGATGCTTATGTTAGTAACAACTTTGATGGCTCCCGCTATCTCTTTTGAAACTGGCAATGAAGATGTGAACGAATTACTAGAATCATTGATCGGCCCTATTGCAACCGCGCAAGCTGCAGACCTAGAATCTGATTCAAGCATGAATCCACTGGACCATGTTGAATTGGTTACTAGCGAAGAAGTAGGAGAAAATATTCGGCTTCAAGATGGCTTTGAAGATAATGATGAGGAGGAGGATGATTGGTGCATGGGCGATTATGTCATGCTAAATATAACTCGCCGACTCTCATACTTCGCTGTCTGCTGGGGCTCAGAAGATAACCCTGGACCCGTCAGCATTGCTGCTCTTGAAGTGCAATATCTCGGTGGTGTCAATTTAGAGGATTTCCCTGTTGAAGGTATGTCGGTGCCCGGTGTGCCTCTACCAATTGCTACGGTATTCGCTACCAGTCTTGTTCACATGATAGAGTTCGAGGATACTGGTGTACCTGGTGATGAAGCAAACACCAGTGGTAACGGTNTCTTTGACTATACAAGAAATGGTACTGGCCTTACTGATTTTGATATGACCAGTGCTGAAGATGTTCATGCAGGAGTATCTCTTGAGCGTGATTGGGATATGTCCTCAGATGGTATTGAAGAGTGGAGTGATGGTAGTTCAATGGGTTGGAACTTCACTCTCTTGGCTGAAAATGTTGAATATGACAATAGCGATGGCTGGTGGATGACTGCAAACAACGATGTTGTAGAGTTGATTGCTCTAACCTTCCATCTCGGAGTTGAAATTGTTCCAGTGACAGATGAAGTGATTCCATGGTGGACTGTTACTTTAGATGCAAATCCAAACCATGATGAAAACTCAGAAGTTCTTGCAGATCAAATCCCATTTGTGGTTGAAGATATCGGTGAGCAGCAGAACCTCACCTGGAGTGGCGTCAGAGTTGGTACCGACTTCAAGTATGACCAAACCATAGATGGTTGGGACTTCCACGATGCAAATTCACTATTGATGGTAGAATCTGTCATTGCTCGTGGTTCATTCACATTCGGACTTATTTCTGACTTCATGGATGAGGTAAATAACGAAAGTGCAGGGAGCTTTGATGAAGAAATGGCATATGATAAAGAAGATGAAGATGGAAATCTTCTATCGCCTGAAGATAACCGTGCCGTCAACAAGGTGAGTGGTACTTCAGTCACCTGGAGTCACGATTACACAAAGGTACCTGACAAATATCATTGGGTTGACACTGCAGAGGTTGGAAGTGACAGCATTACTACTCAAACTGCAAATGTAACCTTCCAATTACACGAATCTGAATCCTTCCAAGAAAGTAATGATGCTGTTAGTGTCTCATTATACATCGCCATTGGTGGAGCAATTTATCCACCTGCTGATTACATCTACCATGATCCTGGATACGCAGCAAGCGTGAGCATCATCCAGTTAGGTGGAATGCTACTATCTGGAGAAATCGTTGGACTACAATTTGTGGTTGTTAGCTTGCTCGGTGTACTCGGATTGATTGGTATCACTATCCGAAAGCGAAAGCACAAGAGGATTCTACAAGTGGTAGACAAAGTTCAATCTACACCCCCCCAATCTATGCCTAGTATAGTACAACCACAAGGAGTAATACAACAAGAGGCCGTTCCTAGTATGGTCAATCTTGATGACAGTCATCCACCGGGTGGCGGAGCCTCAGGATTACTTTGGTGATTGATTAAAAAACAACTCAAAGCGGCGGGGCAAGGCTATGACCGAAGACCGGAGTTGCAACATTGGGGAAAGGGTACATGGCTCGCAAAACCGACGCTGTCACCGAACTTCGCAGGGGAGCATTTGAATTGGCTCTTCTAGCATTTCTAGACAAAGAGGCGAGTTTTGGTGGAGCAATCATTGGTGGGCTTGAGGAAGCCACTAAAGGAGGATTTACCGTTACCGAGGGGGCACTATATCCTGCCCTTGGAAGACTCGAAAAAAAGGGATACCTTGAACCGGAGATGCGCAAAGAAGTTGAAGGGCGAAAAGCACGCAAGTACTACTCTTTAACCCCAGATGGAAAAGAACGATTGAAGGAACTCAAAGAAGCATGGCTCCCACTTGTTGAAGGAATGAATATATTATTTGGAGGTGAAAATAATGNCAGTAGTTGATTTTGAAAATTATTTGAAACAGGTTCGCAAAGGCATGAGGTTTGTTTCTGGTTCAAACAAAATATCATTCTGCAATGAATTAGGTGCTCAGTTTGAGTANCGTGGATCCCTACCTCAAGANGACCCCGTTGCACTAGGGAAAGCGATGCGTCAAGTGTATGGGATAGGAATGTTCTATCGAATTATCTTGATTGTCACCGCATTCCCTCTTGGAGTTTTCTCTATACCAATGATTAGTTCTTGGTTCCCTGGTGTTCCAGTAAATCTCTTCCTTCTACTTTCACTAGTGTGGGTCTTCCTCGCCGCATACTATGGGGGGCGTTGGTCTGGTTTATTCACTGGGCTGTCCGCCGCCACACCGCGAATTATTGCTTTGATTATATTCAGTATTGGATTAGATTTTATCAATTCATTCTTTGACTCTTACGAAGTATCTAGTGAAGTTACAGGTTTGGTCCTAATCACTTCGCTCTTACTACCTGTGGTTGGATTCTTTGCTGGTGGAAGGATTNGGCGCCATAGTTAATTCAGGAAAAATCATCCAAAGTGAAAACCTTGATTCTGTCATTCTTGAAAAGACTATCAAGTGATTTTTCTAGCACACCAAATTTTTGNTGNGTGTANTCTGAAGTACCATAGGTTTCCATTACGTGATTTGCAACTTTGACATATTTTCTGACAGCCCCTTCAGAAACCGTCATGATGAGGTTGCCACCACACAGTGTATCAGTATCTGAACGAACGATTGCTGCGGCTCCCGAAGCAGCCTTTGATTGCTTGATGCATTTTCCTGCAAGTGGGACGCGCCGATATTTCTCCCCACAACGCCCACAACGTACTTTCTGCCTTGTGAACGCCATCAGGTTGCCGCGTAAATCGGGGAAGAAATGACATTCTACTACTGAAGATGCTACTTTCTCAACATTGACTGCTCGTAACTTTTGAGCTAAAGCAATCTGTGCATTCAATTTGTCAACCATAGTTTCTAGAATTTTGTATGCAGAATTTGAGGGGCCGGCATCAAGTGATGTCAAATCATGAGTGAAACCATACCCCCGTAATGCGCCAATTGTTCCAATTCTCTGAGCAACAATATCCATGCGATTAGCCACATCGTTTGGATCTAACATTTCCAAACTAGCTTCGTAAAAAGAACGCGGATAAAACCAAGCGGTGTCGACATTAAGGGCTTCTTTATCTAATTCTGAAGGAATGAGTCTCGTTGTAAGTACCAACGGTGCATCCATCCTTCCACCTCTATTTGCTGGAAGAATCTCTTTAGAAAAATTAAGTAAACCGTCAAGTAACAACATGAGGCTATCTTCGTCACCATCACAGTTTCTACGTTTTGCCGCATGGAAGAGTGTGTGTGCGTAACCACCTGAAGCATTCGTGAACCCAATGATGCGACTTAGTACGCCACCTGATGTGTGAGGAGCCAATGCAATTGTCATTTGACCTACTAAATCATCAGATGTTTTTACATTATAGTAAGGCTCCATTTTATAGAATCTAATCAATAATTCATCAATATAATTGCAAGTGTTGAGGAAATGTTCGATTCCTTTTGTACTTGGAATAAAATCCTGTGGGAATAACTCCAGAATCTGAACATCAGACTCAAGCGGGTTGCCAACAATATCAACTTGGTAACCCAACTCAACCAACTTTTTCCAAGGTGTACCGATTTCACAAGGACGAAAATGTGTGACTGGAATGTCAGACATGTCAAATCTCACAGTACCATCCCTAAAGACAGGAAGTGAATGGCGTGCGCGTAATATTCCTTTTTCAATTGGCTCAGGTGTTTGCCCCTTTGAACTCAAGCCTTTAACGCACTTGATTTTAGACAGAACATCAATACCCAATTCCTCAATTTTTGACTCCAATAAATCCCTAAGTGGTATTGTTTGTGGTTCCCCTTGACGGCGTCTATTGCCACTATTCGATTTGCTGGATATTGTCCTGCCATTGCAATTAGAATTGAGGTCTGATGAATCAAAGCGGTGGTGGCACCTTGTAAAAGGGGAAGGTTTGCCACATTTGGTACACTCCCTCACACCCATTGATACACGTAAGTTACCTCTACTGGAAGCGACGGTAAGCAATCTCTGAGGTCCACCTTCGGCCCCAATTGGAAAAAGTGCATTTACTGATGTCTTCATCAATCTATGAGCGGCCTTCTCTGGCCGGGCCATTCTCGCACCAATTCTAACTGGCGCATTATGTTCCCATCTTACCTCACTGCAATCTCTGACAATATGCAATGCACCCTCGATAGCATGGTCATCAAGAAGTATCTTTGCCGCAACAATTCTACTTGAGTCAGCAGGACCTGCATCTGAAACTGCTGCTGCTGCCTCCTCTCCTGCTTGATCTGTTGCAGAAATGCCTTCGCCCCTCTGTCGAGCTGCTGTTTCTGCTGCAATCCTAACTATCGAACGCTCCAATTCAAGTTGTTTGCAACGCTCTGCTTCAACATTTAACATGATAAGTGCATTACTTAGTCTCTCGATACGATCATCGAAATGTGGTTTGAAATCAATTCGCTCTACTACTTTATCATCTTTGATACAAAGACCAAGCCCTTCGAGCATTCCTTGCCAAGCAGATGTAAGAATAATGTCATCCCCAGCGTGATGATGTGGTATACCCAACAACATGACTGTGGATTTGATTAATCCGTGCCACTTGTGAATATCTCCACAAATCCATTTTCCACTCAATGGTTGTGCTATTTCAATACGATTTCCAGGTGGGTGTTCAGGGGGTGCCTGACCTGATTCAACGGGATTCCAGTTAGTTGCGGCACCTTCCAACTTTAACCAACTCGTTGATTTAGAATCTCTATTCCATTTTTCTTCTACAGATTCATTGGCTGGAATAACTAATGCTTGTAATAATTCTGAATGAAGTGAGGGCATCCATTCAATTGGTAAATCTAACCAACAGAGATTCCAGGGAGGTGGAACTGCAGTATTGAATTCATGACATATCTTTACACAAGCAGACCAGTCAAATGCTAATTCCCTAAGGCGTTCAACCCACAATCTCTTAAGATGGAAATTCTCTAAATCATCATCAGATATTGCACCAGGGATTCCTTCAGGAAGATCATCTCGGTCAATATCAAGTGCTGTTACAAAACGTGATAACGATTGTTCGTCAATCAAACTTTCAATGATTTCTGCAGACCACCAATCACGATTATATCCAGATGGAACAAGGTTCTTGTTATTCTCTAAGAATTCCCCGTAACCAAGCATTAACTCTCCATTGTCCCAAATGATATTGGTTTCATTCTCTAGTTCCGGCCACTTCTCCAATATATCAACACGGCCAAAGCAGCCGCTATTGTGCAGAATAGTTGGCCCTTGCAAAGCATCTGAGGGAGTAATTGCACACGCTTTACCTGGTCTTTCAATCTTTAATTGTGTACCAACAGAAATGAAATTCCCCAATGCGTGCATGGTTACTGGTGAGAGTGAACCTGCGGCTAAACCTGTTGCTCTAGTTCTGCCATACCTAAGACGGAATCCACCTGCAGACAAAGGCTCCCCAAATACGGGACGACCAGCAATGATTTCTTTCATGAAGCGATCATTCGGAGTTATTGTTCGTTTCTTAAAACCAGATTTATCTCCCCCTGCAATTGATTTATCTTTGTTGGCAAAATGGGTGATAAAATCCCAGCCTTCAACATTGAGGCGTTCAGTATGTTTCTGAACTTTAGGCGCTTTAAGACACAGCCCCTCGCCGATAACGAGTAGTACACCACCACGGACTCTAGTGCCGTCGACATTCTCAATATTACCAAACCCAGCACATTCCTCTGATTCAGTAGATTCACCATTCACCATTACAGGACAAGCGGTGACAATTGATTCGATTTCTTCAGGTGACGGTTTGTACTGAAGGTTCCCGCGGTAAAGGCCAAATTCTTCTTTTACCCGCTCAATTTCTTCATAGCGTGCAACATATCTTCCGACACCCAATTCACGCCGTACAACATCGGTGATGAGTACTGCTAGAGCTTGGGCTGTACCCCCAGCGGCCCTGATAGGGCCGCAAAAATCAACAGAGACGAATTGTGAGCCATTTGCATTGTTCAGTAATCTCACGTTGCTAATTCCTTCAAGGGGTGCAACTAAGACCGCTTCAGTCAAAATCGCTAGCCCTACTCGTAATCCAATGTCAATCGCTTTCACCATATCGCCGGTACGAGCATGCATTCGCTTAGCAACATGCTTACTCATTTCGATGGATGTGGTCTCTCTATCCTCGCGTCCAAGGATTTCCCTCAACTCATCTGCAATCTCTAACCCATCAAGATATTCTGCAAGCAACTTTTCTGTTCTATCGGCCAAATCGGATGCGCGTGGAATTTCTACATGCTCAACGATATCCTTTCCCAAATTTCTAGCCTTTTCTGCGATTTGATATTCAGTTTCACAGCGCTCATCCATCCATTCTTGATATGCTTCCATCTCAGCGGAAAGGCGTTTCTCATCCCAAGCATGTAACATTGTCAAACACCGCCCCCTACGAACAGAGGAGTTCGGGCGGTGGTTGTTCAAAGTCATTCTGCTTCCATATTATTCATGAAACAACCATTCTTGATGACTCGCTACCTTAATGGCCCTACGCTGAGGAGATGTAATTGGCGAGGGGTATGGGAGAATCAACTGATGTAAAAGATGCGAAAGATGCTCTAATAGGAAAAATCAGAGAATTGGCGTGGCTACGCTCCGACCATGAAGAGTTCACACTGGCAAGTGGCAGAAAAAGCCGCCACTTCTTTGACATGAAACCCGTGATGATGGACCCTGAATGCGCACACTATCTTGGTGTTCTAATCCATGATGAATTAGTAAGAATGGGGAATATTGACAGTGTCGGAGGGTTAGAACTGGGAGCGGTACCACTTACTGGAATAGCCATCGCCAAGGCGGGAGTTGGGAGTACTTTGAGAGGTTTTATCATTCGAAAAGAACCCAAAGGAAGAGGTGGTCGAAAAACAGGGAATCCCCCAGGCATTGAGGGCGCTACACTCACCTCTGGAGATCGATGTGTAATTCTTGAGGATGTTACAACTACTGGTGGTTCAGCATTGAAAGCAGTTGAAAGATTGATTGAAATGGGATGTGATGTGGTTGCATGTATTACTATTCTTGACAGACAGGAAGGGGGCATGGAAGCATTCGCTGAAGCAGAAATTCCCCTCCACCCGCTAACTACACTTTCTGATATTGAAGGGTAATCATCAATATCCCTATGCCCCCACCATGTTACATGACTGATGTAATGATGCAGACTAGTATGGGAAATGTGACACTTGAAGTATTCACAGAANCAATGCCAATAACGGCAGGGAATTTTCTTGATTTNATAGACAAAGGATACTACAACGGACTTCACTTCCACAGGGTGATTAAGGGTTTTATGATTCAAGGTGGCTGCTCCAATTCGAGTGACCCAAATTCACCAAGATGTGGTACAGGAGGGCCAGGTTATACCATCCAAGACGAGCATCCTGATAATGCACGCTTCACAAATGATGTGGGTACTCTTTCAATGGCTAACACCGGTAGGCCAAACTCAGGGGGTTCTCAGTTTTTCATCAACACAAATCACAATCGCTTCCTTGATTGGTGGGATCATAGTACACCTTCCCAGCACCCTGTTTTTGCTAAGGTGACAGATGGTATCGATGTGATTGAGGCAATCGAAAGTAGCCCAACAGGAGCTCAAGACCGGCCCCTAACACCCATTCAAATCATCTCAATTAAACGCCTATAGGGTTGGCTTTATTTTCCCATTACATTAAAATAAGTGCTGCACTAGTCGTTAATTTATTAAATAAGTAATGACAGCATAGTAGCATGGCGAAGCATCGGGCCGGGGATCGGCGCATCATCAGCATCAGCATCCCAGAAAAATTGGCAAAGCGACTAGATAGGAAAATTGGGAGGGGACGCCATAACAATCGTTCAGCAACTATCACCCGACTAATTACTGATGGATTGGAGAGCGAAGGGCAAACCCCTACTGAAAGTGATTTGGTACCTGAGCCGCGTGTCGCAACGGCTGGAACAAAAGATGTACGAATTGAAAGTGACACGATGGGTGAACTAGAGGTCCCATCGGATCGATATTATGGCTGCCAAACAGCACGCTCGCTGATGAATTTCGATATTGGCGACGATAAGATGCCACGCGCATTAATCAGAGCGTTTGGAATATTGAAGCAGGCCGCTGCAGAAACAAATCTAGAACTAGGCGAGTTAGAAAAGGAAACTGCCGACTTAGTAGTTAGTGCCTGTGAAGAGGTTATTTCTGGTTCATTAGATGACCACTTTCCTTTGAAAATATGGCAAACCGGCTCTGGCACTCAAACTAATATGAACACAAACGAAGTTGTTGCTAATCGAGCTATTGAACTAGCTGGCGGTGAACTTGGAAGCAAAAGTCCAGTCCACCCTAATGACCACGTAAATAGAGCGCAATCAAGTAATGATACATTTCCAACAGCCATGCACATTGCTGCAGCGGAAGAAATCCAACATCGACTGCTACCTGCTGTTAAGCATCTACGTACGGCCCTCTCTGTAAAAGTGGAAGAGTTTGCACCTATTGTCAAAATCGGCCGGACGCACCTCATGGATGCTGTACCCCTAACTCTTGGCCAGGAATTTTCGGGTTATGTTGCAATGCTTGAAGCCGATTTGAAGCGAATTGAAATCTCTTTAGATGATTTACTTGAATTAGCGCTAGGTGGCACTGCTGTTGGTACCGGACTAAACACACATCCAGAATTTGCTGAATTAGTTGCAGGAAAGATTGCTGATAAAACCGGCATGGAGTTCTCTTCCGCTGAGAACAAATTTGCTCAATTGGCAGCGCATGATGCAATTGTAGCTGCATCTGGAGCGCTAAACGTGCTTGCTGTATCATTGATGAAAATTGGAAATGATATCCGATGGCTAGGTTCAGGACCACGTTGTGGATTTGGTGAGTTGTCGCTTCCTGCAAATGAGCCGGGTTCAAGCATCATGCCAGGTAAGGTAAACCCCACACAAGCTGAGGCATTGACAATGGTTTGTTGTCAGGTATTTGGAAACCATACCGCCATCACCGTTGGAGGGAGTCAAGGTAACTTCGAATTGAATGTCTTCAAACCGATGATGATACACAACTTATTGCATAGTATACACTTGCTCTCAGATTCTTGCAGATCTTTTGCTGACCGTTGTGTGGCAGGATTAGAAGCAAATGAAGAGGCTATTTCGAACCATTTAGAAAATTCATTGATGTTAGTGACCGCACTTAACCGACATATAGGATACGATGCTGCTGCGAAAATCGCGAAAAATGCGCACAAAAAAGGAATTACATTGCGAGAATCTGCTCTTGAATTAGAATATTTGACCAACGAACAATTCGATGAATGGGTTCGGCCTGAAGATATGGTCGGGCCAAAAGAATAGGCCCTCAAATCCTAGTGCAGGGTAGTAAGAGAGGCGTAACAGTTAGAATAGGAACGAACTCGACAGCGGTCTAACTCGTCGAAAACGGGGGTTGGGAGAACTGGTGAGTGGGGTTCCATCCGGAGGGACTTCTTCCCACTCACCAGCCTCCGCTGGTTGCAGTTCCAGCAGACCGAAGCCTACCTTCACTGCCACGACTCGATTTCCTCTTTCGATTTGATCTCGTCGCATCCCAGTTTCACAGCAGTTAGGAGGTGATAAAACCCTACTGATCCCCTAGGCGCAGGTTGGTTTTCCTTACCCCTTACGAGGTTTGGTCCGCCGAACCCTGTCCAATCAACCAAGCTTTGACTTGACTTCCTTCAACATCCGCAGTTGACTTTAGTTGTCTTTCGACTTCCTCCATCCACCGCTTCAATATCAGGTTATCTTGTGTCTCCACTCAATATCCTGTCCAGAGTAATCGACTAGTTCCGCGCCCCGAGCGAATCAAAGGCACTTTCCCAATCTAAACCTAATATTGTGGGTTTGGTTCGCCGAAGCTTACCTCTCCCCCGCTACTAGGCGGATTCACACCGAGGTGTTCCTCACTTCCTGCAATGACTTTCAAAATCCTTGGGGTTGAAGCCAATTCATCATCCAGTCAGCGCCTCCACGATCTCTCGCTTTGGCAGTCGACTTCTACCCCCGAGGGGCCCACGCCGACAGACGGGCACGGGGAACAGCCGAGGCCGCCCCCGCCACTCCTCAGGAGCAGCAAACTCCCCGTGTGGGTAAGGACACGATAAATCTTTCGGTCGTGATGGTTCTTTTGGACTAGAAAAATGTTATTATTACCCCTTTTTCCACTGGAATTATTTGTTAAAAAGTAGCGTTTTCACTCCCTCAACGCGCGTAATCTATCTTTCAACGAACTACGTTTAGGATCTGCTAATTCATCGCTCCCATCATCAATTTGACCATCCCCAAGACGGCGCTCAAAGAGTTCTTTGTTGAACAATAATACCCTACCATCATCCAATCCTACAGCCACTCTATCATCTCGACTAGTGAGTGCACGAACACGAGGTAAATCAGAAAATTTCGTTAACTCAACACCGCCGGCAGATGATAGCACCCAAAGAGTTGCTCTAAGTCCATCCCATGTGGCAAGCCAACAACTCTTATCCCCCTGGATATCAAAGGCAATTGTGCATTCATCTAGTGATGAAAGTAAATCTGAATCCCATAATTTCCCAGTAGTAGTTGAAAGTGCCCTTACCTTTCCATCATCTCCTCCAGCTATCGTAAGTTCTCCATCAGAAGTAAGAACATGGACGCTCTCTTCAGAAGAATCATCTAAGTCATTCAAACTCACGCCATCATCCCCAAGAATGGATACAAGGCCAGAAGCGTGGCCAAAAACAGTCAACCCTTCGGATGTGGCGCCACAAAGAATTGGGTTGTCTTCTGCTATTGCAAGATGGTTGCTTTCTTCATCAGTTTGTCTCATCAATCCACAACGTGGTCTGCCTAAACCCATCGTTGCATACCCAACCCCGTCAAGAAGAAGATGCCATGGCCTTTCCTCAAATGTATCTTGGCGGACAATGGCACCATTGCCATCAAACCGCCAACAAGTTGATTCTATGAAATCATTCAACTCTATTTCATAAACAGATGATGTAGCAAGCACCCTCTCTCCATCATCAGAACAGGTAACCAAATCAGATGAGCCGATGAGAGTATGACGCCACTGCTCCTCTCCGCTTTTTGCATCAAGACAGTTCACTTCGTTTCCTGAAGTAGCACAAATAAATGGAGGATTGGCATCACTAGCCCCACACATTCGCTCTACTCTATCTTCTGCTTCACTATGCCAAAGCTGTTCGCCTTCACCATCCCAGGCTCTCAAATTGCCATCCCAGTCTCCCGCATAGAGCCGGATTTTACCCAACAGGACACAAGAGGCCGCAGCAGGCATGTCACGCACATACCAGATGTAGTCTTCAACCGCTGCCACAGTAAGTGGTAGGATAGGTTGGCTATTGGCCTTCGCATCCCATACATCACTCAAAGGCCGTAGAGTGTGCCAAGTTTATCGCCGAGATAATCCACAAAAGCGTCCGGTTTAGGTTGCTCACCTGTGGCCTCTTCAATCAAATCTGTGGGCTCAAGAATAGATGCCCTCGCGTGCACGTGCGCGCGTAGCCAGTCAAGAAGAGGGGTGAATTCTCCATTACGAATTTGTTCGTCTAGATTGGGGAGTTCTTTTCTAGCGGCAAGTAAGATTTGAGCAGAGTAGAGATTTCCTAGCGTGTAGGTTGGGAAATACCCAAACGCCCCAAATGACCAGTGGATGTCTTGCAATACTCCTTCTGAACGTGTAGGAGAGCGGACACCTAGGAACTCCTCATACATATCATCCCAAGCATCGGGTAGATCGTCTACCTCTAACTCACCGTTGATTAGTTTCTTCTCAACCTCGTATCGAATCATGATGTGAAGATTGTAGGTCGCTTCATCGGCCTCGACACGTATCAGACTTGGTTCTACTTGGTTAACTGCCTGCCACAACATTTCTGGTGTTACGCCTTCAAAATTATTTGGGAAATGCTTCTGCCATAGAGGGAATGACCATTCACAGAACTCTAGAGAGCGACCCACCTGATTCTCCCATAATCGGCTTTGGCTCTCATGGACACCCAGTCCATTTGCTTCCCCAACGGGTTGGAAATCTAAGTTTCGTGGGCGGCCTTGCTCATACAATGCATGGCCTGTTTCATGCATGGTTCCAAAAATTGCACCATAGGGTTCTTTCTCGTCATAACGTGTGGTCCAGCGAACATCATCGGGGTTTGAGCCACCACAGAACGGATGAGTTGATTCATCGCGCCTTCCTGCCTGGAAATCAAAACCAATTGCTTCAGATAGAGCTTGGCTCAATGCCTCCTGGCTTGCTTTCGGCCAAGGGTGCTTGTGTACCCAACTACAATCTGGCTTAGTCTCAAGTTCTGAAACCGCCTTGATGAGTGGGACGGAAGATTCACGCAAGCCTGCGAATAATGGATCTAATTTAGCAACACACAATCCAGACTCGTATAGGTCAAGAAGAGCATCGTAAGGATTGGCATCATAACCTAGATACCCTGCCAACTCACGCGACATGTCAATCATTTTGGCTAGGTCATCGCGGAAAATGGAGAAGTCATTCTTCTCGCGTGCTTCTGTCCAGGAAACTATGCACTTAGATGTGTGGCGGGCCTTCTCTTCAACGAATTCAGTGGGCTT
>NYYK01000007.1 GCA_002685895.1 Methanobacteriota archaeon | reverse complement strand
TAATGCCAATGGTAGATGGTGGGATGATTCTACTAGACAATTTACCACCTCTTAAGTAAAATTTTCAAATATGTTCTGAAAATGTGAAGAGGCCATAGGCCTATTCACCCTTGGGCAAACTTCATCACAATTGTAGTGAGAGGGCATACGAGGTGAGAGTGTGAGGTATGCAAGGGCTGTGGCGCTCGCCGGGTTACTTTTCCTAACTCTGATATTATCCGTTCACACCTCAACCCCAAACCAAATGAGCGACGAAATTGATGTATCTATTGAGGATAGTAGTACTGAGGTAATTGTGATCTCTCAAACTAGTGGAAGGGGTAATTCAGACCTGATAATCTACTCGGTTTCAGCAAGTTGGACCACTACTGAAGCAGGCGAATCAGAATATGTCAGTGTCAGACTGAAAAACCAGGGTACTGACTCCTCTGGCTCTTTCTATTGGGGAATTTACCTCTCAACTGATACTACAATAACAACAAACGACATTGAACTTGACACATATTACAAATCCTCTATGTCGGCTGGATATACTACCTCAACGATGTCCAAAACAGTCCAAATCCCATCCACAATCACTGGAGGGCGCTACTATGTGGGAGCTCTTGCTGATGTCAACTCGCAGGTTAGTGAATCTAACGAGAACAACAACGATGACTATGATAGTGGCCGAGTAACCATTGATGAATTGGCAGACCTTGAAGGGAAAAGTTGCAGTGCACCAACTACTGGAGTTGTTGGAGACTACATTGACTCTACAATTAATATTCAAATTGAAAATGACCCCGGAGGAAATTACATCGCGGACTCTGGTTCCTTCTATTGGGCGATGTATCTTAGCACTGACAGCACTATTACCAGCAATGATGAACAGGTAGGATATGACCAATCGGAGTCAAGCATCTATGGGGGAAGTTACAGCGGTGACACATTGAGCACCAGCAATCGTATCCCTAGTTCGATGAATGCTGGAACCTATTACTGGGGCTTCCTAATTGATGTGCGAACGGATGTAGATGAACAAAGTGAATCTAACAACGCCTACACCTGCAACAATCAAATCACTATCCAAGATGACCTTCCAGACATTGTCGCAGATGATATCGATACATCCTCATCCTCAGCAGTGATGGGTGACACAATCACTGTCAACTATCGAATTGAAAATGACGGCACCGACTATACCGGTTCTTTCTATTGGGAACTCTATCTATCCACCGACCGCACAATAACAACCAACGACATCTATGTTGACGAATTCTCCCGTTCCAGTATATCTCCTGGGTCCTATGCATCAGGATATCAGTACAGCGTTCTGATTCCCACCGGAATCAATCCCGGCTACTATTATCTCGGAATGATTGCAGACAGCCGTTCCAGCGTTACTGAACTTGATGAGACAAACAATGTGGTAGCCGATACATACCGAATAGACATCGAAGAACCNGCAGATTTGATTGTTGATACTGCATCTGGGCCAANTTCAGGAAATACNGGACAACAGGCTAGCCTCAGTTGGCGNATTGAAAATGATGGNGATGATTCGTCTGGNTGGTTCTATTGGGAGGCATATCTCTCAACAGATCGTACCATTACAACTAGCGATACACAATTCGGTTCAACCCAATATGCATCTAGTATCAATGGTGGGTCATANCGTNCNGGCACTCTTACTGCAAACATNCCCAGNGGATTNTCAACTAGAACCTATTATTGGGGAATCATTGTAGATACAACAGATAGAGTAGATGAAGGTGATGAAAATAATAACGCTGAAGATGGAAACAGTGTATCCATTACTCTTTCAGAGCCTGACCTTCGTGCCGATTCAATTTCAGTTAATTCTGCAACCAGAACAATTTGTGAAGGTGATTCCGTCACTATTGATTTATCAGTATCTAATATTGGTAATGTAAATGCAAACGCTCACTATTACGACATTTCATTCTCTACGTCTGGTTCTTTTGGAACTTGGACTAGCATTGGTCAAGGAAATGGGCCTGGCGGGGTTGCAAGTTATACGCGACAAGTGAGTGGAAATATTCCTTCAACAATGGGTCCCGGAAATTATTATGCTCAACTCTATACTGACTATGGAGACTATATCACAGAGAGTAATGAATACAACAACGATGTAACCACATCCACAGCTGAACTTACTGTTCAAGATTGTACACCTGAACTTCACCCCACAGCATTGAGTGGGCCGACCAGTGCGCTTTCAGGGCAGACCATCACCCTCTCCTATTCGATTGAGAATACCGGACTTGGGGAAGCAAACAACTTCCCAGTAGATATGTTCCTGTCCTCTGATCCAACGATAACAACCAGTGATACCCACCTTGGAGCTGACTCAATTAGCGTAGGAGCGAGTAGTAGTTTCAGCGATACATTGAGCGTTACAGTGCCTTCAAATGTTAATGCGGGATGCTGGTATTACGGCATAATCGTGGACATGAATAATGTGATAATTGAGCAAAACGAAAACGATAACACGTTGGCGGCCGCAAATCAAGTCTGCATATTGCAGCCAAATCTGAGAGTTGTTTCCGTCAGTAGCCCAGGACCATCCACTTTAGGTCAATCAATCGAAGTTTCTGTGGTTGTTGAAAATTCGGGCGGTGCTAACGCTGGTAGGCACCAGTTGGGAATCAGTCTTGAAGTGGTACAACCAAATGGTCAACCTGATATTTTCGTTGAAGAAATCAACATTACCTCTCTAGCAGCCAACACGAATATTGAGATTACGAGGACGATTCAACTACCAACCTCACCATCTGGAACATACCGTATTCTTGCCATTGTGGACTATCTCGGAGTGATTAGTGAATCGGATGAATCGGATAATGAGGCTAGCGGAACATCATTTGATGTGACTTCACCCTCCAATGACTTACTGGCCAAATGGATAACTGGGCCCACATCAGCAGAGCCTGGGCAGACCATTTCAGTTCAATGGGAATTACAAAATCTTGGAACAGATGGGAAATCATTCGATATTGAGATATGGCTGTCTCAAGACAAGAATGTTGATAGTTCGGACAACAAAATAGTAGCGATTTCAGTATTGAACTTAGCAGGTGGAACGTCATCTACCGATGAAACTACATATCAACTAACAGATTCTGATAACGGCACATGGTGGCTCATTCTTGTTGTCGACTCATCTAATAACCATCTAGAAGATGATGAGGGGAACAACATGGTTTCCTCTGCAAATCAGTTAGTGGTAAGTGGAGACGCTCCTGAACCCGTCAGTGAGACCTCTGGTGGTTGTGCTGATCCTGCAACTGATGGCAATAATAGTGATGCGGCCGGCTCGCGCGCCTCGGCCACCCAACTTGGTTTAGATGTGGAAGCCATCACAATCCAAGGCTGTTTGATGGGCATAGACAATGAAGATTGGTACGCTGTAATGCTTCACGGTGGCAAACGCCTAGGAGTATCGCTTGAGAATGATGGAGGGAATGTAAATATTATTCTGTTCAATGGGACCATAGAGATAGACAATGGCTCCTTATCCAGCGATTTGTTGAGAGTTGACCTAATGTTAACCAATGAAGATGATGTCAATACATCTCGTATTTATCACATCAAAATCAGCAAGGAATCTATTGCAAATGGCGGCCCTTACGTCCTCAAGATAGTTACAGTAGACGCGAATGTGGTGCCCGACCTAGCACCTCCTGAAAAGCCTCTGTTCGCCCCACTAGACCAGTGGCATGGAGGAAATAATGTGGAGGTCAATTGGAGTGTAGTGGAAGATAATGGTGAATCTGGATTATCACACTATCAAATTCGCTGGGCGGGAGGACTTTGGTCTGATGTGAACAGCACCTCTACTGTATTGAATATCTCAATGCTGAATGATGGACGACATTCACTTGAAGTGCGAGCAATTGACAATGCTGGAAACCCATCTTCGGCCGATGCCATGTGGATTAGAATTGATCGAACTGCACCAACTCTAGACATTGAACAGTTGAGCGCTCAATACGCTGGCCCACCAGTACTCGAGATAGATGTACAAGTGAGTGATGGTGATGGAAGCGGAATCTCTTCTGTTGAGTGGTCATGGAACAACCAGACTTGGCAAGTAATGCCTGCAGGAAATACAATCATTTGGTCAAATTGGAGCGAAATTGACCTCTACGTCAAAGCTACCGACAATGTTGGGATGGTAGTCATTGAGAATCTAACCATTGACCCACCTGCTAATCCTAATCAACCAACAGATGACAATTCTGGTAGTGATGTAGAAAGTTCTGGTGGCCCATCAACGATGGGCGTTGCTACAATCATTCTGATTGCTTTAGTAGTTGCAGCAATGCTAGGTGGCGGACTCTATCTCATCTTCCGAGGAAACTCTGCAGGAGAAGATGACGAGGAAGATGACGAGGAACAGCAAATAGAACCGGAGGGGGAATCCCTAGTTATCCAAGAACCTGCATTGGCAACACAGGTCACCCATGTAAATAGTCATGAATGGCTACCTGAGGGAGGTACTTACGACTCTACAACTGGAACTACTTGGTATATGTTACCGGATGGTAACAAATGGTGGATGCAGGAAGATGGGTCATTTGTCCTATACCAATCAGTAGAGGCAATAACACCTGAAAATCACGTAGTTTCCGAAGAAAACGGAATGCAATAATCTTGTGTTTCAAACAAGCATTGATGAAGGTCGGGGTAGCCGCTAGAACCATGTCAGTGAACGAACTATTGGACAATAGTGAAGCAGATTTTGTGATGTTCACCTCATCTTGGTGCCCCTATTGTACCACGGCTAAGAATATCCTCGATGCGAAGGGGTTAAGTTTTGATGAGCATAATGTTAGTGAAAAACCAGATCTTCAGATGGAAGTTGTCAATATGACAGGGCATCGTACTGTTCCGGCCATATGGGATGTTAGAGATGAACCGCACTTTGTTGGCGGCTGTGATGATTTGCAAGGCTATCTTTGAGCACTGTTTGAAACCCATTTCTTAAGTTTCTCGAGATAATTCATGTCTACAATGTGCCCCTTATTGTGGTGCATCCTAGTAACCTCCCAACCTCCCTCTTCGTAGATGTTAGCGCACTCTTCTCCATGCTTTAGTGAAATTATTTCATCAGAGTCGCCATGCATCGAACACATTCGGTTAGGGGGTAATTCTGCCAATTTCTCAAGTAACAACAAGGGTCGTGCTGTTTTACTACCTATTACAAGTACACCAGCAATTCGATGGGCAACCTCGGTGAGGAGTAATTCTTGAGCGACCGCAGCACCTTGGGAGAATCCCCCCACAATCAACGGACCATCTTCTGGTAGTGATGACAAGACATGGGCGACCGACTCATTGAGTTCTTTCAATTTGTTAATGTCAAATGATGCGCTTTTCTTCTCATNCCACGACCACCATGCATATCCGCGCTGAGGATGAGGNAAGGGGCCATTGATGTCACAAACTTGCCATCCCTCTGGACATAACTGATTAGCTAGTGGTCTAATCATCTCAGCCGTTCCACTATAACCGTGTAGCATTACAAGGTGACCGCTCATGAGGAGCCACCTACAATTCCCAACTGAAGGAGATTCCACCGGCAATGATGATGGAAATTTCTGAGTCGCCACTCTGTGTGACAGTCAAGGTATACTCTTGAGAAGGTGCATTAATCTCACCAAGTTGCCCCTCTTCCGACTCACCTGGTTGCCACGCCCTCTCCAATGCACTAACAGAACCGTGGTCACGTAGAGTCAGAGAGCCTGTACCGCCGCCCATCTTGGCATTCAGATAGTAAATCATCTCATCATATTCTTCACCACTTGGATGATCTCCCACAAAGAATGTGTCACGTATTTCAGCATCAGGCAATCCGCTGTCATGATCCCATGAGCCAGCATACAAATCTGTACCACGAATGAACCAAACTTCCCCTTCGTGTCCAGTACCAAAAGTGGCCAACTGCATATTCAACTGTTCCACACCTTCAGCATCAGTCCAAATTAGAGAACGGAGAAAACCTGCACTTTCATCAAAAATGTAGGACAATGTTGAGCCATCTGTAGCAGATGCAGTGATAACTGCAGTGCGATAACTAGTCACGCCATCATTGTGTATATGAACTTCCAAAACATCAGCATCCCACTCTATGGTGAAAAGAGTGAAGTTCCATGAATCTCCCTTTTGGAATGGGAACTGGAAGACTGGTTGTGGCACACCATTCTCGTAGGCACTCAAATTATCATGTGTAATTCTACCAAGGAATGGATTGTGATTGAGAACGGCATGTCTGCGTGCTTCAACATGGTTTGAGATTGCCAAATTGTAAGCAGTGCCCTCCTCNGTGTCATTCTCAGCCACTACAAGTCTAGCTGTGTCATCACTAAATTCTGGAGTTGTGAAGGTATAGAGCCACCAATCACCAATTTCCCATGTGGGGACATTGAATGGGTCATCTTCTCTGTTTGAATCATCATTACCACCTCCACCCAAACAACCTGAGAAAGTTGTTGCTATTAGCAACAAAACGAGAAGAATTGTGGGGGGTACGCGCATCATACTCAACTAAACCGTGACCGCCCCTCTCTCATGAGTCCTCCGCCATTGCGGATTGTTCTCTTGAACGGAATGGCAATCAAAAGAGGCCGTTGAGCCAACCTGAGCCAAGCATTCCTGCGATAACAACCGAAACGATTGACATCAACTTGATTAGAATGTTTAGGGAAGGTCCGCTTGTGTCCTTGAATGGGTCACCGATTGTATCTCCAACAACTGCTGCACTGTGAGCGTCATCGCCCTTCTCAGCACCTTTGATTTCACCCTGCTCGATTGCCTTCTTGGCATTGTCCCAAGCACCACCAGCGTTAGCCATGAAAAGCGCCATTAGAACACCGGTTGCTGTTGCACCTGCTAGCATTCCGCCGAGTGCTGATGCACCAAGAATAAATCCAACTACTACGGGGCTTGCAATTGCTACAACACCTGGAGCAACCATCTCACGTAGGGCTGCTTTGGTTGAGATATCAACACAAGTAGCACTATCAGGCTCAACACCTTCCTTACCTTCAAGTAGGCCATCAATCTCCTTGAATTGACGGCGGATTTCAGTAATCATCTCTTCAGCAGCGCGGCCGACAGATTTCATGGTCATTGAAGCAACCACGAATGGCAGAGCACCGCCAATGAGTAAGCCGATGACAACCATTGGCTCTGAAAGTGAGAGATCTGCAGGAGTTAATCCAGCACTTGTCTGGAAAGCAGCGAAGAGTGCTAATGCGGTTAGAGCCGCACTACCAATTGCGAATCCCTTGCCGATTGCTGCAGTTGTGTTTCCGATTGAGTCAAGCCCATCAGTAATGTCACGAACATCCTTGCCAAGGCCTGACATCTCCGAGATTCCACCAGCATTGTCAGCGACTGGGCCGTATGCATCTACTGTCATTGTCACGCCCACGGTACCTAGCATTCCCATCGCAGCCATTGCGATTCCGTAAAGGCCTGCTGTGCCACCGCCTAATACTTGGTTTGCACCAAAGATACCTGCCGCCATCAATAGGACAGGCACGAAGACGGATTGCATCCCCACAGCTAAGCCTGCGATTGCGTTTGTTGCACTACCAGTCTTGGATGCTTCGCCGATGTATGGAATTGCCTTAACATCGATTCCAAAAACAGGTTCAATTCCTGTATAGTACTCAGTAACAAGACCAATTAGGATACCAACTAGAGAACCAATTGCAACTGCCCAGATAGGAGTGGTTGGCAGAGCAAGATAATCGAGTGTGAAATATCCTCCAACGAGGAAGAGAATTGCCCCGATAAAAGTAGTATTTCGGAGAGCCGCTGCCGCATCCATGTTCTTCATGGCTGACATGGAGAAAACACCGATGATTGATGCAATATATCCAACTACTGCCAAAACGATTGGAAGCATCAGGTAATCAGCGCCAAGTTCTGTACTTGCTGCAGCAATTACCATGGCTGCAATGATTGAGCCGACAAAGGACTCAAAGATGTCTGCACCCATTCCAGCAACATCACCGACATTGTCCCCTACATTATCAGCAATAACGCCAGGGTTACGAGGATCATCCTCAGGAATTCCCGCCTCGACTTTACCGACTAAATCGGCACCTACATCAGCAGCCTTGGTGTATATTCCTCCACCCACACGCGCGAAGAGAGCGATGCTCGAAGCACCCATCCCAAAGCCAGCAATGTTGCCAACTGTGAGAAAATCTGTCTCTGTGAAGTAGTACATCAATGAAATGCCTGCAAGTCCAAGACCGCCTACTGCAAGCCCCATCACAGCCCCACCGTTATAGGAGGTCTGTAGAGCAGCAGCCTGTCCACCGTCAGCAGCAGCTTGCGCAGTTCGGCCATTGGCAGATGTAGCAGATTTCATTCCGCTGAATCCTGCGGCCACACTGCAAAGAGCACCTATGATAAATGCAATCATCGTATTCAATCCGAGGTCATCATTTACTGAGCCACCAGCAAACAAAAGCACTGCGACTACAACAATGAACACCGCTAACATACGGTATTCTGCAAACAGGAAGGCCATTGCCCCATCCTGAATTCTTTTGGTAATCTTAGCCACTGTCTCATTTTCAATCTCAATTGAATCTACCTTTTTGTACAGCATTGCTGCAATAAGTAAACCAACGATTCCGGCACCAATACCGATCATCCCTACATCTGTTCCTTCCATCATATCACCTGATTGGTTGGCTCGCCGACCTGAGGTCGCCATATAAGCGATATCCACACCATTTCACAATTACAGTCTCTTAGAGACTGCAATAATTGCTCCAAAACGCCTATCAAAAGCGGTTTTTCATCGCCTCAACGGCGAAATTCGCAAGAACTTGAGCCCCATCATGTTCCCGCTCAAACGCTGTCGCCTCTTCGGCGCTAATATGCCCTAATATTACCGAACGCTCGATGCGCTTGCGTGCGGCTTCGGGATGAAATTGCAAACCCCAAATTGGAAGTTCAATTCCGCCTTCACTAAGGATACGTACAGTGGCCAGTGAATTGTGAGGGGCAGACCCCAATACAATCACTCGTTCAGGAATATTCACCACATGATCTTGATGGGTAAAGAGGCATACGGGAGAAGGCAGACCAGAAAAAATAGGGTCAACAAGCCCCGCCTCGGTCAACTCTAATTCAACCACTGAATCGGTTTTCTCTGACGCCCTGCTAACTTCACCCCCAAGAGCCTGACAGATTAATTGGTGGCCAAAACAGATTCCAAGCGTTGGCAACTCAAGAGCAATCGCACCACGAAGAAGCGCTGCGGCTGAATCCATCCATGGCTCCCACATTGAGACGTTACGGCGGCTTCCTGAACAAATAACGACATCAACTGAGTTGGATTCCAGCCATTCAGTCATTGCTTCATCACCCGTATTAGGTAGAGCAATCCTGCGCAATATTACATCACCATCTATCTCAATAGGACTAGACTCAGAAACGAAAGCAAAATTGGTATCCCATGTAGGGAGGTCCTCCTCCTCAAGCAATAATGGATTATTGTGAGAGCAAGCGCGCATACCCACACTCTCGGACTGGAACTGAGGTGTAAGAAGCCACACCTCAAGAGAAGATACGCGACTGGCAAGAGGGGAAAGTACCTCCATGTTCCCCCCATGACCAAACTCAGCTCGTTCAACTAAAAGGTCGAGCAAGACCACCCTGAGGCTTGCAGTCATGCAACTCGGGTTGAGATTGTTCACTTGAACAAACCGATGGTTCATAGAGCACGGCACCCTCTGAGTTGCGAGGAGAAAGATGGCTGAAGTAGACCGAGAGAAGATTCTGGCCTCTGTGGGGCCAGTACAAGCAGTTCTTGACGCCCACGATGGAGAAGTAAATATCGTCTCTACCGAAGATGGGATTATCTCTATTTCACTTGAAGGTGGTTGTACTGGTTGTAGTGCCACACCCATGACAGCAATGCAAATTTATTACTCACTGATGAAATTGGAAGATGTACAAGATGTTGTTTTCCTAAATGGAGAATTACCAGAATATATGCGTGCCTTCATTGACGATAAGTTGAATCTCGAAGATGAGGATTGATTGGATTCTAGATCGGTTCTTTGGCAGTATCACCAATACCCGTCATACCACTACTCATCCCTTGCGAGGCTTCAAAGAGGAATCACAGTAGCATCACCTCATGCAAGAACGGGGTGTCGTAATCCTATTCGCTCTCACCATCTTTGTCTCAACTCTGTTTATCTGCTCACCGGTAGCCGGCGCTCAGGAAGATGACTGCCCCGGAATTAGTGGTGATTCTAGCGAAGATAGAGTTGGATGTCCTGATACTGATGGAGATGGTTGGTCCGACCCAGACGAAAATTGGACTGAAACAGATGGGGCTGATGCATTTCCAGATGAGATAACTCAATGGGCTGACAGAGATGGAGATGGATGGGGTGATGCCAGTTCTTTTGATGCTAATCTAATTGACCATTTTCCTGATGATAGAAACCTACACCGCGCCGTACTGTCAGTGGGGTGTAATCCCCCGGATCACACCTTAGCAATTGGTAAATCTAGCCACTTTTTATGCACTGTGAAAAACGAGGGTATGGTTCCGGTTCGTATCTATCCTAATTGGAATGTCACTTCTGGTGTTGAAATTAATAGCCTTCCCCAATATATTGACTTGAAAACACATGGTAGCAAAGGTGACCAAAGTGAACTTCGATTAGATTTCACCGCGACAAAGGCAGGAGTGACTGGTGGAAATCTCTATTTCAACAAAAGCGATGATTCCTCCCCCATCTATTTGGTTTCATTAGGGGTTCTTGTTGAGACTGCAACACCACAAACGAGTAGTTCAAACCCCACTCCTTCGCTTGACCCCATAATGGAGAAAGCGAATTCGTTTGCCTCTTGGTTAACTTCAACTACAAGTTACAATTTCACTGCTCAAAGTGCATTAGCCATTCTTGTTCTCGGGCCACTACTTCTGTTTGTTATCGCCCGCCGCACTCAAACTGCGGTTAGACAGAGGCAGGAAAACAGAACTGAAATTGAAGAGGCACCTGCCAATGAAGATGAACATGAAGAGGAGGTGCCTGAATCACTCTCTCTTGAGGATATGGCTGCAGACCCAAATCAACTAGAGCAGAAACCAAAACGGGGCGTCAAGGGGGCTGAAGGAAAGGTGCTTGCATCAGGCATGGTAGAGGTGATGGTGGGAGATATTGATATGCCAACTGCTCCAAGTGACACATTCAATGTCTTAACTGAAAGTATCGATGGTTCAGATATAGAAGAAGAGGGCTGGGATTCAGCGTTAGACGAAATTGAAGACGATGATGATGACTTCAAAGTATCAGCTAAGCACAGAATTGGCGAAACTGAAACTGAAGTAATTGAAAAGGAAACGGAAACGATGGCAAAGAAAAGTGACAAAACGCCATCGGCTAAGGGTGAAACTTCTACCTCACATAAAAAGAAAAGTCACCAAAAAAAGAAGGGAAAGAAGAAGCGACCTAAAGGGAAGGTAGGCCATACGAGAGGCCCTGGTATCGACCTTGAATGAGGTTTAGATCCAGATTGGACATTGTAATAAGGTGTGGAAGGATACCAAACACAAGGGGGCTATTCTATGAATCCAAAGGATATGGAGAAGGCCATAATCCGAAATCTTGTGGACAAAACCGGTAGGTCGCTTGAGCAGTGGCTCGTTGTGTTGAGAGATACTGATTTGTCGAGAAACGCGAACTGAAGGATTATCTCAAGACTGTTCACGGGGTTGGTCATTTTCAGGCTCAAACAATTGTCAAATTCTACTTTCTCGATTGATTCAGATATGTTGCAAGGAGTCACTCGAATCGGTAGTTGCTGCTTCCAACTGGCTTGATATCGAGGTTCATTCACGGCCCCCCAGTTGAAGCAACGCGAACACACTCAACAGCAGAACTAGGACCACTCCTAGAGCGATGTTCACCATGCTCAAATTCTCTACGATTCCAGATTTCTGTGGTGCTTCTGATTCGATACCGCTAGAATCTTCTTCTTCTTCATCTACGGGGGTTGTATCAGTAGCATTGGTTTGGTCATCTTCAGGCAACGGTGTCTGATCACAACTGTCAGGAATTCCATCGCCATCTTGGTCAAGCAAGTCATTGTATCCAGCACACTGGTCATCGTCATCAGATACCCCATCCGCATCCGTGTCGATGAGCGAATCGCAGCCATCTGCAATGCCATCAGCATCAACGTCGATTGCATCATCATGTCCATCGCAGGTATCGTTGGTGTCCGAAATTTCGTCACCATCAGAATCGATGAGCGCATCACAGCCATCTGGTAGCCCATCGGCATCTACATCCTCAGTGTCGTCATGCCCCAGGCAGGTATCAGAGGAGTCCGCTACACCATCCGCATCGGAATCGATTAGCGAATCACAATCGTCTGGAATCCCATCTGCATCTGCATCCACTGCGTCGTCATATCCCGGGCAGGCATCAGAGGAGTCTGCCACACCATCCGCATCCGAGTCTATCAGAGAATCGCAACCATCCGGTACCCCATCTGCATCTACATCCACAGTGTCGTCATGTCCCGGGCAGGCATCAGAGGAGTCTGCCACACCATCCGCATCGGAATCGATTAGCGAATCGCAATCATCTGGAATCGAGTCACCATCAATGTCAACATTATCGTCAAATCCACTGCAGAGATCTACATTGTCCTTGACACCATCCCCATCNGAATCNTCGATNCAACCATCNCCATCTGAATCCCAAGGAATGGACTCTTCATTGCTGCAATCATCTGTCCAGGATTCAACATAATCTCCCGGTGTCATATCCTTACCGACAAATGCGGGGAATGAACTGTTGTAGCGATTAGTCTTGAACACCTTATTCATGTTACTCTTCCCATTTGAATTTTCAGGGATGTCGTCACCCTGATCGAGGGGTCCNTCACCAATCACTGGATTGATGTATTTCCAGACGACTTCGCCTTCCGGATTGACCTCAAATAACGTGCCACGCACACCCCATGTCACCAATGTATTACCATTCTCCAATCGCTCTACACCTCCCAAGGAGGATGCAAACATACTCGTACCTTGATCCCAAGACCAACTCGGTGCAGCAGGCCCCCAAGAACTACCGGATTGCAAGACATATTCGCCATTGACTAGAGGTGGAGAAATGACATCGGCTGAAGAATAATCTCGTCCATGCCCATTGTTGAAGACAATCAAATCACCAGCACCGAGGCGTCCTTCATTGATCCACTGAACGTCGTGTTGGCCGAACAGTTGCTGATCATCATTTGTTCCCGCGCGATAGGCTTCGGGGTTGCCCCAACGATACAGGATGTCGCCACCCTTCCCTGAGTTGCCTCCGGTATGTCCAGCAGCTTCCTCTGTTGTCGTGCTATGGTCGATGATGTAAATCTCGTTCACATTCCTGCAGGACAATGCAATTTGGTCCAAGATTAGGTTGTAATCGATGCCATTGCAGTGCATCCAGTCACTCTTGTATGGGTTAAGGGTGTCTGGTGAATCAACGAAGTTGATGTCGAGAAGTTCTGGGTGATCAGCAACTACGCCGTAATTGTCCTTGGTGGAATCATATTCCTGAATCAGATGGTCCCAGATGTTCCACTCCCAGACGATATTGGCTTGGTCGGTTCCGACGGGTTGAACCTCGACAATCTGGTCGGGCCAAAGGGTGTCTTGACTCATCTTGTTGGGGTTGCGTCCTGCTTGTTGGGCTTCAGCTTCGCTCTTGAAATCCCAGGCAATCATCAGAAAATTCCCATTGGGCAATGGTTCGATATCGTGATGGCTGCGATTTGTCTCTCCGGGGTAGAACCATTCCCATTCCATTTGACCGTCCCAAGACAGACGCTCAATCTTACCAGCAATCCCGTTGCCATCATGATCAAAATTGATACCGAGGCTGACCGTTCGCAGCAAATCTCCATCCTCGAGCATGTAGGCCGACATACCGGGGGGAAGCCCACTAGGAGATGTCCACGAGTGAACCATTCGCCCATGTGCGTCAATAAGATATGTGCTCTCGGATGCCATAGGAGCGAAAAGTGTGTAATCCTCATTCACACGATTATCGCAATAGATGAGCCCGACTGTCCAAGTGGTATTCCGATTGGCATTACAAATCGGTTCAACCGGCGAGTCAGAAGATTTCTGTGCCTCTGTGAGGGATGTAATACCAAATGGCAGTAGCAGTGAAAGGAAGAGAATCGATACAAGGAGGACACTTTTCCTCAATGCAATTGTGTGCTTCATGAGGGGGGGCTTTCCTCTCTCACTTATAATAGCAGAGCGCAAATAAACCACTACGTTCTCAGATATACCATCTGACAAGCGGAGGATTAAACCAGCCTTGATTGCATGGGACCCTCTCGAAAATCACTGAATAAACCACCCATTGATTAGAACGGTCCGTTCAACTTCGAGAAGATACAGTCGGAATAGACGCTAGGACAATAAGCACTTTACTGAATCCCTTTTGCGACTGACCATGAATGACACTACCATCGTTCTGACTGTGGTGCTAGCGACCTTTCTGTCAGCGCTTGGGATGGGATGTCTTCCGCTTTGGAGAAAGTTATCCGATGAATTAAGCATGTTGCGATGGATGACCGGATTGGCAGCAGGTTTCCTGCTTGCTTCGGCTATTCTGATTGCAATCCCTGAAGGTTTCATGATTTACGATGAAGGGGGTGGTGTCGATTTCGATGCAATACCTGCGTCTGGGTTGGCTGTATTGCTCGGTTTCCTTCTATTGTTGGTGTTTGAGGCCTTTGGATTTGGACATGACATCCATGAAGAGCATCACGAGCATGCCCATGAACACGGGCACGGGCACGTGAACCATCCCAGTGGTGTTGCAACAAGTGCCGTGGTAGGATTGACCATCCACGCTGCTGCAGATGGGTTGGCTATCGGAGCCGCTCTGGCGGCAGATGAATTACACATCACATTACCAATCCTGCTAGGTGTTTTGATGCACAAATTGCCAGCGGCATTCAGTCTCGGCGCATTCAGCCAGCACGAGCGTAACGATCGCAAGCGCTCGTTAATTGACATCCTCGTTTTCAGCGCAGCCACTCCTCTCTTCATCATCATCACTTGGAGTCTTCTTGGGGATGTAAGCGAAGCATGGATTGGTCTAGCCATTCTATTCTCTGCCGGTTCTTTTCTTTACGTTGCTACAGTTGATGTCCTACCCGAAGTCCATCGACACGGATCAGCAAAGGATGTCTGTCTCAAGGTAATGCTCGGCGCACTGGCCATCATTGCAGTAATGCTCTTCATGGATGTAGTTGGATTGGTTGAACATGCGCACTAGTTCACTTCGTAGGCAATGAATGGGTTTCAGTGCCCGATGAGTTCAGACTGACCGCACTGTCAGACCCAAGAATTGCAGTTCTTTACCAATGGTCACGGCGTGAATAGTTACAATGACAAGAAGAACAACCGTCGTCCAGAAGTGAATTCTGCGCCAGGAATTATGGCTCCATCGTTTCCAAAACCAATTTCGAAAATAGCCATGAAACGCAAGGAAAACCATCATTCCAGCAGCCAATGTGCCAAGATTGAACATCAACGCCAACCGCTCTCCAAGAGTCATCCAAAAGGGGATGGAAGATACTAGGTCGTGCCAATGCCCAAAGACGAGGAGCAAGGAGTGAAGCAGTGCGCAGAACAGGATGGTCACAGAGGATATTCCGTGAAGTTTGTTTGCATAAACCCGCGAGGCCACCCACTCTTTCATCGTACCCCCGCGCATGCGAAAGATTTCCATGATTGTGAAATCGATAATCAACAGGAGGAAGGCGACAATTCCTGTCCATCGGCCCAAAAAGTAAATTGTATCAGCAGAAAGCACTCATACCCCTCCACTCGTCTCCATCTTTGGTCACAACGGGTCATCGATTTGAAGTTCGTCCAACAGTTCTTTCTGATCGGAATCGAGTGGTGATTCTCTCGCGTCCACCCCTCCAAGTTCTGTCAACAGAATATCTGCATCGACAGTGGAAGAGACATGCCTCGAATCGAGATTGTGGTCTGGCTGCTTCGTTCTCCATACTTCATCGGAGATTTCTTTCTGAGAATTCTCTTCAATAATATTTGATTCTTCTTTGAAATCACTGAAAATTTTTGCCATCTTTCTCACTCCTCGCTGATAAACCACCTTACGCGCCTCCCTAAGTGTGACGCCAGCCCAGCCCAAACCACAGAGAATTAAGAGAAGATTGACTGCCACCAGCCACCACGCCCAACTGATAAAATTCCGGTGATCTCCGAGTTCTCCGACTGGAATCATGTTCGCTTGGACGGTAGGGGCGCTGACCATACCAGACTCTGGATAGGTAGTTTCATCCTCAATATCTCGGGCACCGAATCGGTGCGAATGTTCGCCTTCACTGAGTTGTAGAGTGATGCCGAATAGCGTTCCGTTAAGATGATCGCTTGAGCCGACAGGTTGGAGTGTGTATAGCTCTCCATCCAGTTCTAGCCATACTTCCAGTTGATTTTCTGGCATCCAGTCTGCATCTACCACCTCGACAAGGAAGGAGTAATTGTCCGATTCTGCGCCAGCAAATGGGTCTAGCATCAGTCTTCCGTCACTCGGAGGTTGCAGAAGTGGCGGCACATTCGGAGGCGGAGGTGCCGCGATTGTTGGCAGGGGTATAGAGGTGCTTTCAGATAGTGGCTCCCGCAGCCTAGCCCCCTCAAATGACCCACTCGGGATGTAGGCGGAGGTAGCGGTGAAATAGACAGTGTGGTTGTCACCTACTGTAAGAGTCGTTGTGAAACCCCAGACTTGTCCCTGTGAAGAATCATTGCTGTCCAATCTCTGCAAAAGGTTAGGTATGCCATCAATCCAAACCATCATCGAGATATTCAGAGGTTCATCTCCTTCCGCATCACGGTATGTTATTCTCATCTCAACTTCTGTGCCCATCAAATAAATCGGCCGAGTGAGGTTAGCAATCTCCGAATTATTTGTTACAGAGGAACTATTGAAGATTTCAGTGCCATTGACGAGGATTGATGCGCTTTCCAACCACGGGTCGCTGTCAAAGCGCATCACTGGAAGAGTCATTTCACCGACTTCAGGAACTCTATGACTTCTCCCTCCTTCAAACGCCTCAAAGTGATAGTTATGGTTACCCACATCGAGGAGAGTTTGGGTAGCAAACTGAGTCGTAGTCATCCAATCAGGTGAGGTGGCCGTGGAATTAAGAAGGAGGGTATTACCGTCAATCACCACCGCTACTGAACTTGGCTCAATAGCAGCTGGATTGGAATAATTGATTGAAAATGTGTAGAGAGTCTTCTCATTACCTTGAGTCGGTGATAAAGAAGCATCGGAAAGCACATCTCCAACAAGCACCGGGCCGACAAGAGAATCTATGCCTCCTGGATACCTCACACTACCAAAGGAATTCGTTGCTGTGAAATGGTGGAAGTGGTTGACCCCTGCTGACAACTGAACCGTGAAATCATATCGCCATCCAGCCGCCCCCAAATCAATCACCACCGGCTGGATACTGGAATCTATGCCATCCAGCCAGAATGAGACCATCGTTCCATTCGGGTTGTCGCTAGGCAGAAGCGTGATTGAATAAGTGAAGTTGGTTGTGTCATCGCCTACAAGCGGCGAGAGCGAGTCGTTATCCAATGCCGGTGGGCTACCGACAAATGGGCCAGGGTAAACTCCTGTCAACGGACCATTAGGGCCTTGTGTGACCTCATCTCCAAGGGGAAGTCGTACCCCTGCCTCACCATCCGAGCCTTGGAAGAAGTAGGTGTGGTGACCGGGTGATAAGGTCATTGACGAACTGACAAAACGAGCACCTGTGAGTGGGTCCTCCGCACCGGGGTTGGCCTCGGAAAGAGGAAGGGAATTACCATCGATGATGAGCCGCAGATATGAGGGCATGTCGCCATCAGAATCACTCCAGATAACTTCGAAATCGAAGAGTTGGTTGGCATCACCTTGGGCTGGCGAAAAAGAGGGTTGGGAGAGTTGTGGTGGGTTGTTAGGAGGCATCACTTCAACCCCTAAGGAGATCTGATCACTACCAGTCCTACTGAAGTGTTGAGCGATTGCATAAACGCTCACCGTGAGAGTATCTGTGCCTGTTCCTTGGTCGGCCGTTAGTTGCCAAGTGATGTCAACGACATCACCGGGGAGTTTGTCGTTGTATGTGTAGGTAGCAGGTGAAAATGAAAATCTGTTCTGAGCAGAACTAAGAGTCACATCCGTATCAACCCGCCAGTACGATGCTATGCTCTGGTCGAGATTTCCGCTCAATATCATCCTAACACTGACATCGAATACCTCCCCAACGCCAACTTCTGCGGGTACACTGAATTGTGAAAGTGTGACATAAGCGCCATAATTTTCGCCGTGGCACCCGCGGCACAGATTGGAGGTTGTTTTCCCCCCTGCATCAACTAGGAGAATGGTGCTGGGGGCCAATAACAGAAAGGTGAGGAACAGAGTCATAAATTGGCGAAAATGGCCCATTTCCCCAATTCTCCTTCTTTCACCCGAAGCAAAGATGCGGTATAAGAGAGCCCCGAACTTGTTCGCACTCAAGAGGCAAGATACCAGCCAACCATCTTGTGATTCAATCAATAAAAATCTGATTCTACTTCTGCTTACCTATGCAATAATATGAATGAAAGGGCCCACCCACTCACTCACTTTCCTCTCGCTCTTTTCTCGCTTTCATCAATTTATGAGGATTGGGCTCACCCTGAATCTCTTCACCCTTGATGTTCATTGTAGCACTGATACCCACAGCTATGCAAACTACCGCGAGAATTCTTGCCATATTTGCAGAACCAAACATTGAGCCGCCGGCGAAATAGAGG
This sequence comes from Methanobacteriota archaeon, assembly GCA_002685895.1. GTDB lineage: Archaea > Thermoplasmatota > Poseidoniia > Poseidoniales > Thalassarchaeaceae > MGIIb-Q1. The sequence continues at coordinate 2,501 of NYYK01000007.1, read as the reverse complement.
GCGAAAAGTGAGGCTGCGGCACCAAAACAAAGTATTGTCATCATTTGTTGGGCAATTTTTTCTGAACGGTCGGTCTTGGAAAGTGTACCTATACTTACCCAGATAATGAACGAGCCTGCACAGGTTATCGTCGATAATCCCTCCAACAACTCCACCAGAGTCATGGCTTTGCGAGAACGATTCAGCACTTCAACCACACGAGGGTTCAAGCGAGGTGACCGAGCCAATCACCATGAGTGAGTACATGGTATCAGTCAAAGCGTGGGCACTGCCAAAAAGCCGACGAGATGAAGCCCCCCATTATTCCAAAGCACAGGTTGCCACTGTCCTAGAACAAGTAGCCACTCTCTTGAAGTTGAAAGATGCCAACCCTTTCAGAATTAGAGCATATGAAAATGGTGCCCGCATCATCGCATCTTTGGATGATGATTTGTGGGAACTTAGTCAATCGGGTAAAATCACTGAAGTCAAAGGAATTGGCAAGGGGATTGCTGCTATGATTTCTGAGTCTCTAGGTGAAGGAAGTTGGGGTGATTTACAATCACTTTACGATGAAACTCCTGCGGGAATGATCGAAATGCTAGCAATCCCAGGGATAGGACCGAAACGAATCAAACAGTTGCATGATGAATTGGGAATCGATTCGATTGCTGAACTCTCGGCAGCGTGTGGTGATGATGCCATATCTCAACTAGATGGATTTGGAGAAAAGAGCCAGCAGAAGATTCTCGATGGCATTGATTTGCTGGCACGCTTCCAAGGGCGCCGCCGTCTGAATGTTGGACTGCTATACGCTGAGGCGTTTGAAGCAATGGTGGCTAAAATTGACGGAGTCGAGCATGCTCAACTCGCTGGAAGCGCTCGCCGCCGTCGCGAAACAATTGGCGACCTCGATATTGTTGCGGCGGTCAAACCTGATGATGTTGAAGCGGTCACTGAGGCGATTCTCGCAATACCTGATATTGCTGAAGTGAAGGGGGCCGGAGAGAGTAAGGTGAGTGTGGTCCTTGAAGCGAGTATCCTCCAACATGACATGAATTTAGGAACTCTTGATGGAGGTGTCTATCAGGCAATAGGGGGTGATGACTATTCAGGCTTGGAATCATCTGGAACTATCGATGCACAGGTGCGCATGGTCCCACCTCATGTCTTCGCCTTCACATTGGCTTACTTCACCGGTAGCAAAGAACACAATATCCACATGCGACAACTAGCAATCGACAAGGGGCTACGACTCAACGAATTTGGGTTGATCCCTGATGAAAAAGTGGGTGAACTCAAAGGTTTTGAAGCAGCAGAATTTTCTCTGCCGGCTGCAAATGAAGAGGACATCTACCACCACCTTGAGCTAGATTGGGTTCCTCCTGAACTACGTGAGGACATGGGCGAAGTTGATGCTGCCAAGGCAAAAACACTCCCAAAACTTGTGATGCCTACTGACTTGAAGGGCTCATTCCATAACCACACCATTCTATCTGACGGTGTTGCCACATTGGAACAGATGGCGGCGGCTGCAATGGACATGGATTGGCAATTTCTCGGGATTGCTGACCACTCCCAAATGCTCAATATTGGTGGGCGCCAAATTGGAGCAGATGCAGAAGACCTCTTGGAGCAGGGTGAAAATATTCGCACCCTCAACGAAATGTGGGCGGATGGGGGGAAAAATTTCCGACTTCTTCATGGTGCTGAATGTGACATACTTCCTGACGGTTCACTTGACTATGATGACGAGATAAGACAGCAACTCAGCCATGTAGTAGCAAGTGTCCATCAACTTCCTACTTGGAGAGCTCGTGACGAGGTGGAGAACACTGAGGCACTCATCAAAGCGATTGAAGATCCAACATGCACAATATTGGGGCATCCAACAGGAAGGATTTTGCAAGTTAGAGAAGGATATGATGTTGACATGCATGCAGTTCTTCGCAGAATGGGTGAGTTGAATGCCGAGGGTGAGTTGAAGTCTGTTGAAATCAATGCAAGCCCGTATCGACTTGACTTGGATTGGCGATTTTGTCACTTTGCCCGTGACCAAGGAGTTCCTGTCTGCATCAATCCTGATGCCCACGATACTGCTGGGCTCAGAGATGTATGGTTTGGTGTACAGATGGCGCGCAAAGGGTGGCTAGAGCCGAAGGATTTGCTGAACTGCTATACTGGTGAAGAAATCGAATCAATGCTCCGCTAATCATACACATTGATTAGTTACGTGTTTGCTTTTTCAATGGCGTTCCCAACCACCAGTTTCTACGTTTCTCATATACCATATACCACTAGACACAGGATTTTCCAACCACTCATAGCCGTCATCAGTAAACACTCCTGTTAACTCCATTGACGGGATTGAAGGAGGCTGCCGACTAATCTGAGATTCTGAAGGGCCCAACACCGGCTCTGGTTGAGTGGCAACTGGAATTGGTTGATGGTCGATTGGCTCGCCGATTTGAGGAACTGTTGGGCCCAACACCGGCTCTGGTTGAGTGGCAACTGGAATTGGT
>NYYK01000006.1 GCA_002685895.1 Methanobacteriota archaeon | reverse complement strand
ACTCCCTCTAATGCAGGCATAAATAATGTAATCCAAACACCTAATCCAATCATCATGAGGTTGAAGCCACTGTACAATAGTGGCCAAAGTGGATCGGCCATTCTTATCATCAAGTAAGAGGCTTGAATAGCTCCCATGCCTAGACCCATGGTCCAACCAGAGGTAGGGGGTGCCCTTAACATCCTAACGTTCTTCCTAGTAAGAACAAAGTGAACAAGGAGAGCCTGGAAAAGTCCTATGAAAAACATCAATAAAATAAATTCAAAATAAACAACTCCCGTACTAGCAACAGTAGTAATGAATAGTTGATCTATGAAAATAGCGCTAAATGCCCCTAATACCAATCCGTATGCAAGATGCTTTGTAGCGCTAGGCATATCGTAAAATCCAGCCATGCGCTGCATTCCACCCCGCCAACCAGCATACACTCCAAGCAACCCTATGGCTATTAGAAGCTGGACTTGGTATGCCGGCAAACTCACTCCCATGAAGGTGGCGACCCATTTTTTGCTGATGTATTCATCGGGTCAACTTTAGTAAGTGCGGCGGATTCAAACGCAATGTAGGGGACGGCCCTTTTGGTGAGAGCATGGCGCTTGAAGGATTGAAATCTGGCATCTTTGGCGCTATTGCCGCACTCAAGGGTAAGAGAAAGTTGGATGAAGCCGAACTCGCTGAAATGGTTCGCAGCATCCGCCGCGCCTTATTGGAAGCCGATTTCAATGTACGACAGACAAAGGAGATTTCTGAACGACTAGACACACGTATGAGGGAGGAGGAACCCCGTCCAGGAGTTAATCTACAAACTCATGCCTTGAATATTCTATACACTGAACTTGTACGAATGCTGGGAGCACCTCGTGAGATAGTTCCTCACAATCAAACCATCCTAATGGTCGGCCTTTACGGCCAAGGAAAAACTACTACCACTGCCAAACTTGCAGAATGGTGGCGCAAACGGCATAACATGAAGGTCGCAGTCATAGAGGCTGATGTACACCGACCAGGTGCTTACGCACAATTGAAACAGTTGCTTGCCGATTCCCCCGTAGAGGTTTATGGTGAGCCGGAAGAATCCGATGCACTAGTTATCGTCAAGAATGGTTTGGAAGCAGTAGGTGGGGCCGACCTTGTTATCGTCGATACCGCCGGTCGAGATCGATTAGACCAAGATTTGCAAGATGAACTCGATGCCATTCATAGAGTTGCCAATGCCACTGAGCGATTCCTCGTCATTGATGCACAAGTAGGACAGGCTGCTGGGCCTGTTGCTGCATCCTTCCATGATTTGGTTGGCGTGACTGGAGTCATCGTTACCAAACTCGATGGAACTGCCCGTGGCGGAGGTGCACTCTCAGCTGTAGCCACTACTGGCGCCCCTATCGTCTTCATTGGTGAAGGAGAGAAAATCGAGGATCTTGAAAAATTCGAGGCTGATAGATTCATTTCACGCCTACTTGGAATGGGTGATATCAGGGGGTTGATAGACCTAGCACCCGAAGACTTAGACGCTGAAGAAGCTGCTAGGATTGCAGAGCGTTTGATGTCTGGGAGATTCACGTTAAATGATATGTACAAACAGATGGAAATGATGTCGAAGATTGGCACAGTTGACAAAATCCTATCTCATATGCCAATGGGTTTCTTTGGCGGCATGGGTAATATGTCAAAAAAACAGAAAGAAGAGATGCAAGATAATCTTGAACGATTTCGTGTCATAATGGATAGCATGACTGCACACGAGAAGAATGAACCAACAGTGCTCAAGAGAGAGAGAATCAAGAGAATTGCCCGAGGCTCTGGAACAACCGAAAAGGATGTGCGCGACCTTATCGCTCAGTGGAAGCGCTCTCGCAAGATGATGAAAGGTGTGAAGGGAGACCGCCGCCTACGCAAAAGGATGAAGAAAATGATGGGCGACATGGACGATGTCGACATGCCGATGTGAAGGTGATGATCTGACCCGTAGATTCGCTATCGTTGGCCACCGCGCCCCTAGCCGTGGCAAAATTAATCTCAATGATTTAGCAGGCGGGAGTGGCCGAATTGATGTGTTAATGCGTGCAATTAACGCAGCCCTCTTTCTCTCGCATGGAATACGTAAGGATTCTGAAATAACTCTTCACCTTATGGGAGGGGAAGGGAGGCCCAGGAGAATCAATTTTGATGGCTCAGTTCTATGGGGGGTGCACCCTGATGAAAGAGCACTTGCTGGACAAGTAAGTAAAGTCTTACAAGAACCGTTGCCCGCTGTTGGACAGTGGTTTGAATTACATCCAGGACTATCGCATTCAGGAGGGGATCTGCAAACAACAATTGATGAATGGAAGAAATCGGAGATAACTATGATTAAACTTGATTCTGATGCGCCAATGCTATGGAGTGATAACAATGAATCAATACCCTCAGACATTGGTTTCTTCCTTTCTGATGACCGCCCCTTCACTGATTCTGAATTATCTAGTCTAGATGAAAGTTGTATTTCTCGTTCGTTAGGTGAAAATTGGATTCAAGGACACATTGCTATTGGAATTGTCCATCATCAACTAGATAATGGATTTCCACTCAACCTATGAATAAATGTAAATTTCATTATCAATCTATTACTACCCAAGATGGCATTCCATTCTGGTTAATAGTTGATTTTAGCAGTTTGTCAGAGATAGATAGTGGGTGGCTTTGAGGCCAAGTTCCGAGTGTCGAAATACTCGCCCTACCCTGACTCACACAGTGTGAATCTCCATGATCAAGTGGTTCGTCAACAATATATGAAGAACCCAACTGAATCATCCAATGTGATTCTTCATCTTCGATAATCTTGATGGGATCTCGGTACCATCTACCACCTAAGTGGGTAGATGAATAATCACCACCCCAAGTGATAGGAATATTGAGATTTAGATAGATATCTCCTCTTATTAGTGCATGCCTTAGTATCTCTTCGTCAGTAGAACCAATTGCTTTACTGAATGTTCCATCAAATCTTCCGAGATTCTCAGGGGCAATTGGAATGATACCACACACCCTTTCGACTAATTCCAATGTAGCCCTAACAGCTACCGAGAAATTTTCTGGCTCAAATGAGTCAATACTTGTAGCAATTGCAGGCAATCCACAAGCACCAGCCTGCCTTGCCCCTCCAATAGTTCCAGAATGAAGTATGTCTACAGACATATTTGGGCCGCGATTGATTCCACTAATACATAGAGCAGGCTTTGGAGTATTAGGTGGTAGCCCACCCTCAAGTGCTGTCATGATACAATCTGCTGGAAAGCCAGATACATCGAAGATATGTAATTCAGGCTCCTCGTCAGTCAAATTATAGATTTCAACTAAATCGTCGCGGCGGCGTAATTTCAATAATTTATGTAACGTAAGATGCATCGTTGACGCTGATCTTTCACGGTCAGGCGCACATACAACGATAGGATACCCCGCATCGTGTAAACCTCGAACAAGAGCTGCTAGCCCTGGGGCCTCCACACCATCATCATTGGTAATGAGTATCGTATGCTTCATACCTCATTCCTCCGCTTCTGAATCGACATGGTCCAATCCTTCAGCTTGGCCCAGCGTCACCAAAATGATACCTGCTATCAAGAACGCCCCTCCAACCCAAGTATAAACACCGGGGATACCAGTTGTACCAAGTAACCATCCTATTACCGAACCCAAAAGAGGCTCGAACAATACTGCAACAGAAATGAAAATTGGGGGAAACCAGCGTAGAACCCCATTTATTCCAGTATGGCCAATAATTCCTGGAACAAATGCAAGGTATGCAATTGCCGGCAACCATACTAGGTCACTCCAACCAAAAATTGATGTTTCAGAAGGCAGCAAACTAAAGGCCCCACCTTCAAAAACCAACGAAGAAAGTGATAGCAGAATTGAGGCAATTAATGTCACGGGGAATGCGTAAATGAATAGAGGCATCCAGCCGCGTAACACTCTGCCTGCTGTAAGATATCCAACGATGGCAACTGCGCCGACAAATGCAGCCAAATCCCCAATCAGTGTCACCTCCCCCTCATTTGTCACGCCTAACAGGGTAATTCCAGCACCAATAAATCCAACTAATGCGCCACTCGTCTGTTTTTTGGTAATTCCTTTTCCTAACAAATAGAGGCCGGCCACGATAACAAGTGGATGAGCAGTCACAAAGAGTAAACTGTGAGTCAGAGAAGTGTGGTCAAGGGACCAAACCCAACTACCGAAATGAATCCACAGGCATACTCCTGAGCCTACAATAGCAGCAACGACTTGCTTCTCTCCGAGTCTACTAAAAGTGTCTGGAGAAGACTTCTTGAGGTTCATTAATTGAAAGATGAAAGGGGGTAACAGGAGCAAAGCAGTAGCCTGTAATCTCCACGAAGCACGCAATATAGGGGGAACTTCATCAATTAGTTGGAAGACTGCCCCCGCACTACTAACTGCTAACACAGAGCAGGCTAAAACCAACCATGCGAAAGGTGGGGGTGGCTCTCCTGCCACGGCAATCAACTCATCCTAATTCCGCTTCAAGCAGTTCATCCTTGGGCCCAATGATTCCAGCTTTACGGAATAATAGATAAATGGCTAAACCTAAGAATACATTCATGCCTACAAAAGCGCCAAATCTAGCATACGGATACCACGAAAGATCTCCGAGTACTTGATCGATCATCACAGGATTACCTTCTGAATCATAAACAGGCAACTCACCATCCATGAGTGGCACTTCCTCACCTGCCGGCAATTCATCGACAACGGCGAAGACGGCGCTCTCAACACCGAGGAAAGCCTCGCCGGTCAACATACCTGCGGCTAACATGAATGTACCCAATAACATGATTGCGCGGGTTTTCTCCGCCACCTTGTTGCCTTCCGCCTCTCGAATTTTTTCGACCTTCGGTTTCAACCTCTTTGCCTCCCACCAATCTCGTAATCCACCTCCAATTAACATGGGAAATGTTGCCAAAGTAGGTAGATACATACCCAAACCGAATGAAGTACCCATTCCTGTCGCCCATTCGATGAAGCAACCAAGCAAGAATCCAAGCCCAAGCGCAGATAAATTGCCTTCATTCTCGGCTAGTAAAATAGTAAATGTTGCGAATGCATTTGCTTGAGGGGCCAAAAGGTCAATCCTTCCTTCTGCAAGCATCTTAGAGAGAAAGATTGCAACACCAGCGCCCAAAATGGCACCTGGCACAACTCCCATGATATTTCCCTTAGAAATATGATATGGTCTGTTTCCAATATAGAGGCTGTTCTTGTAGTCCCCAACTACTGTACCTGACATGGAGATTGCTGATCCGAATACTGTCGTACCAACTAGACCAAGAAGGATTGCTTCCTCTTTGGTCAACCCGAAGAAATCTCGCAAGTTAAGGAAGAGACCAAGAAGTCCAAGAAGCACGATGAATGAGGTTCCACTCACGGGCTCAATACCAGTCTCACCCATCACACGCACTGCGATTGCGCCGAGTAAGAATGTGGCAATACCCACTATGATTGCGAATAAAATACTTGGAATAAGTGGAAAACCACCCACTGTGAATATGAATGACATTGCCACGAAAGAGATAAGAATGAAAATAGGTAAGTGATACAAAGGCCATTCATACCATCCTTTCCCTTCCATATATTCGGCACCCTGTTCACCCTTGAACGCCTTACTTATATCACCAAAAATATTGACAAAAGTTGGCGCCATCTTTGCTAAACCTAGGAAGCCACCACCAAGAATTGCTCCTATAGCAATCACGCGAATTAGAGTGGAGTAAACTACCATCTGAACTACGGGGCTGTGAGGAGCAGTCTCAGGGTCACCGATGTCTGAGAGTGTGAAATAATCTCCAAGTGCAGCAATGTAAACGGGAACATCAAGACCAACTGCTAGTGGCACTAGATAGAACCAAGCCACAAGCGTTCCAAGGTTAACTAGAATAGCCACCCTCAACCTCATGAACCAACCAATGGCAAATAGTGTTGGAGACATCTCAATACCCAAGTAGGTGTACTCAAACGGATTGAATTTGTCAGGGTCATAGTGAGTAATACCATTCGATACCCCCTCCCAAGTACCATGTTCCCCTTCAACAGTAGTGATTCCAGCAGGTTGGTGAACCGCGTGGTGGCTGAAAATTGATGAAAGTGCGGTGCCTGCAAAAGAGAGTTTCTGAGCAACCACATCTGCAAAAGAGGCGGAAACACCATCCAGATGACGCTTCCATGAAATTGGATAGTCAATCAAGAACATGAACAGCATTGTTGCAACTGTCGACATTCCGACCGTTTTGAGTGAATCTTTTGCTTGCTCAGCAGCACCACTTGATACATCACAAGCGATATCAAGTAATACCAAGGTAGCCTCAAAACCAGGCATGGGTAAAGGATCTTCAACCAGCCATACACGTCTGAAAATAATGAAGTACATCACTCCTAGGAATCCAGCAAACATTGAGGCTATGATACCGATGAAAGCAAGTTGAAAAGTGTCAACTGAACTTATCAGATGGCCACCTTGAACCTCATATGCGGGACTACTAGCTAACAGAAAGATGGCAGGAAAAGTGAATATAAATCCAGTAGATGCATGAGTAGCTCCCGTAGTGGCACTAGTGGCGATGTTCACTTCTGAGGGGGACCATCTTAGAGCCATGCCGAGAAGATAGGCGATATACCATGCCGCTGAGACTGCAAGACCGATTTTGAGGCCGATATATGCAGTCACGCCGCTGAAAACAGCACCAATCAAAATGCCTATCAGAACTTTACCAAGAGACCAATGGCTTACTTCAAATGCATCTACAAGATTCTTTTCTTCGAGGTACTGCTCTAGCACGCCGGTATTGAGATTCTTGTACATATCCTGATCCAGCCAAGTGAGAGTATCGTCCTCAATTGCCTTCAATCCCTCTGCTGTGACCGGCTGACGATAGGCTGAGCGTTTGACTCCCATGCTATCACCGCCCTCCGTGGGGTATGTGGTTGACACCCACCCACTTCAAATTAATTCCTCTTTGACTAGGCTAGACTCAATGGTCACGAATAATCTTGTATCGGCCCAAAGCTTCCATCCACATTATCTCCTTCCCTGACTCTAAACTAAGTCCATCATCAAGTGGAAGTACCATCATTTCGTAAGTCTTGGCATCCATAGCATGAACTTCGCTTCCTTGTATATGGGTGATTGTTGCAGAGCCCTTCTCGATAATTGGTACCGTGATTTTGTCAGTAACTGTACCGACATGGCTCTTCTTCTGACCTGAAAAGATATCCTCTAATTCAAGACGGGCCTTGGCGCTGCCGTGCTTACCAGGTTTAGATTTAGATATCCTCAGAATCTTGTATGCATTATCGTCTACGGTGCAATAACGCCCGACCTTTAAAGTGCGAATCTCTACCTTTTCCGTGCCTGCCATGCCTAACCCAACTGATTCCCCGAAGTGACCTCTTATCATAGTTGCCTCATTACATCGTTACAATAGAGTTGTAATTTCAATGCAACTTATTGGAGGAGAGTGATTTCTCAGTCGTATTTGTAGAACCCTTCTCCGCTTTTACGACCAAGTTTTCCTTCTGCAACCATTTCTTCAAGTAATTTTGCAGGTGCATACTTGTCATCACCAAAACCTTCGTGCAAGACATTCATTATGTGAAGGACTGTATCCAGTCCAATCAAGTCTGAAAGTGCTAGAGGGCCAATTGGATGATTCATTCCAAGTTTCATAATCCCATCAATTGCTACAGGTTCAGCTATTCCCTCTTGCAACGCGAGTATAGCCTCATTCAACATAGGGCAAAGAAGTCTGTTAGATATGAAGCCGGGAGAATCTTTGCAGCAGAGAGCAACTTTACCCATTTTTTCTGCGGCTTCAACAACCGTAGATGTAACTTCATCATCTGTTACAGAACCCGTTATCACCTCAACCAACTTCATGATAGGAACAGGATTCATGAAATGCATTCCTATGACCAAATTTGGACGGCTTGTTGCTTTTGCAATCTCATCGATACTGATACTGCTAGTGTTGCTCGCTAGAATTGCTCCTTCTTTGCAAATGTTATCCAATTCCTTGAATGTAGAAAATTTCAAATCAGGAATCTCAGGAATGGCCTCGATTACTAGATCCGCAGATGCTGCCGCCGATTTTTCAGTAGATATTGTGATATTTGCTCGGGCTGAATTTGAATCTGCTTGACTCATTCTTTCCTTTGAAACGAGTTTGTTTAGTGAACTCTCGATTGTAGCCAATCCATGCTCAACGTATTCTTGTTTGATATCAATCATAGTTACTTCATATCCAGCGCAAGCAGCAACTTGGGTTATTCCATTACCCATCTGCCCCGCACCTAATACAGCAATCCGCTCAATCTCCATGACCCGTCGAAAGAGAGGGTGTTGATAGCGGTTCGCATCACTGCTGCCATTCGACCCAGTAGCCTGACTCATCGCGTTGCCACCATGAATCGCTTCCTTCTGGCCACTCAAGCCATTCAACGCCATCATCACCAGCGGCACCTTGTAATTCCCAATGAGGTGACTCATCTGCAACTTGTTCATCGAGCCACTCTTCGGCCGCTTCATCAACTACATCTAGAGCTTGTTCGAGTCGAGGACGCTTTTTCATGGCTCTACCGCGCCCCTTTGGCTTCCGTTGCTTCAACATTACTGCCACCACTAATCCACTAATTCCAAACAACATTAGTACAATGATTGCTATGAGAGCGGTAGGGATTCCCGCTGAAGAACCGCCAGTGTTATTGAGTACAAATGTAGCCTCCTTTTCAGGACAACCCGGATCGGGGAATGAGTTTTCTGAAGCAACCATTGGACATTTATCGGCCATCCTAGCACCTGAGACATATTTCCCAGGCCATCCACTCTCACGTGACGCCGTCCAAACTGGATTATCGTAATTATCATAGTAACCATCACTATCATAATCTGACCATTGAGTAGGCTCAACCTTCCATGCATCAGCACCTTGACTCACACCCCAACCAAATTCAGGGTCACTGTATCCATCTCCATCTGAGTCGAGGCAGCCCCTCCTATCATGTGTTGAGTTGCCAAATGTAGTTGCACAGTTATCTCCATTCGTACCATTTGGATTATCACCGAATCCATCGCCATCAGTATCTGCCGATTGAGTAGGGTCATTTTTGAACATTCCATTAGGACCATCACTAGGATTGAATACGCCATCTAGGTCGTCATCACTCTCTTCTTCAGAGCAACCATTGACTCGCACCCACATAGCTTGACTCATTGGAGTATTAGGGCACAAATCTGTGCTGTCCATGATGCCATCAGAATCAGAATCTCTCTCGGAAGGGCCACAACCATTGTTATCCACATCCATAATCTCGGAGAAGGGTGTCTCCATACATTGATCTGGCGTATTACCTTCCCAATTGTCACCAAAGCCATCACCATCAAAATCAGCCCATTGAGTGATTTCATTTGGGAATAAGTCGGCGGAATCTGACCAACCATCAGAGTCAGCATCTGGGCAACCCAATGAATCTAGACTAGAAGTTCCTGGTTGATTTGGACAATCATCACTATTGATACCTTCAGGGTTGTCACCAAAACCATCTCCATCAATATCAGACCACTGGGTTGAGTCTAGTATGAAAGCATCACCAATCTGATTATCCCTCAAGCCATTACCATCGAGAGAGAATGAGTAATTATCACCATATCCATCACCATCAGTATCAATCCATTGCTTTGGATCTTGTGGGAACTCATCGGCACCTTGTGAGATAGCCCACTCGCTATCCGCGTTGGACCAGCCATCGCCATCAGTATCAGGGCATCCAAGTCTGTCATTAGAGGAGTTCCCTGCAACACTGGGGCAATCATCTGCGTTAATTCCTGTGGAATTATCACCAAAGCCGTCGCTATCAACATCAGCCCACTGGCTAGAATCTGTTGGGAACGCATCAGACAAATCCATCCAACCATCTCCATCAGTATCAAGACAACCAATCAACGGCCACAGAGAAGTACCTGATTCATTGACACAATCATCCACGTTGTTGTAATATCCATCGCCGTCATCATCTAATTGGTGCTGGGCACAACCATTCTCATCGACTGATTCGCCAGGCCAAGTATCTGGACAGTTGTCTTTCCCATCCCAAATCCCATCACCATCTGTATCAGGCAGAAGATATGTTGCATCGATTCCAATTCTCTCCCAAGATTGTACACGAGCTAGAATGCTCAAGCGGACAAATCCCATAGCATCCCATTGATCTTGACCATCATCAGTTAGTAACCAATCCAAAAGGGAGAATTTGTCATCCAGTTCGGCATAATTGATAATGAACTTGTAATCATATTGAGCGGGATAAATCCCATGTGAACTATTGTTGTACGAGGGCAAAACTGCAACTCCACCGTCAGCAATGTGATCCTTGGCACTATGAGTCCAATTATCAGCAATAGGCACAATCCATAGATTAGAATTGTTATCTACGACCCGCATCTCAGTAAAGCCAAGTGCCTCGTCATTTTGCTCTACTGCGTGAATAATGTCAGACCGTGTTTCTTCTTGGAATCGGTAACGAGCACCGGTACTGATGTAGAAGTTCTCATCAAATTGGCAACCAGCACAGGTGAAAAGTTGCTCAACCATCGTAGGTATAGAACGGTTGTCCCATCTACCAAAAACATGTAATCCTTCATTTGGACAGGAGGGATCCAAATCAACCCATTCCTTCACACCATTACCATCATCATTGGGTGCAATACTAGCCAAATCCATAGCGGGAGCCCAACCTGGCAAAGTAAGTGTTGAAACACTTGCCCCTGAGAAAAGCCACCTAAGTTGCCCCATAGAAAGGCCACCCATAGTTTTCAGGCAAGTCTCAGCAGCGCCGCCTGCTTGGACAAAGAATGATGCTGGCATCCTACCAATAGGGACCTCTAGCAATTGTCTACTAGTTGACGTGCAATTGAGCATGCCAGAAGTAGAATAGTTTGCTATAGGTGAAGCTAATTGGTGTGCGGTACTGAAATTGACGCCAATTCTATTTCCTGTATTCCCATTACAGAGATCTTGTGTCATTTGATTAAGTGTAGAATTGTACTGAGCAAGAGGTCGCCCATCGCCAATCCAGTTACTNCGCCATCGATTTTCCATCAACTGGGCAGTAATATCACCCCTCAACTGTAAGAAGCCTTCAGGAAGAATGTAAACTGTGGTTCTACCACGGTACTGTGAAATTCCAATTTTTGTGCTATCTGGTGACCATTGTATGGCTCTCACGCCACGGCTGTTACTACTACTACCAAAATTGCCAAACTTAGCGACATATGAGTAGTTGGAAACATTTGCTACGTTATCTGGGCTCAAGTAGATACGAGCTTCGTCATCTCTTCCGCCAACTACAAAAAATGCTCCATTTGGTGAGAAGGAAATAGAGTAAACATCTCGAGAACTATCCGTGAAGCCTGCGACATGTGAAGCATCTGTAACATTGTAGATATTGACTTTATTATCAAATCCACCAGTCAACAACCAACGCCCATCTGGACTGAATGTTGTGCCGAGAGCATAGTCATCAGTATGGTTGTCAAATTCCATATATTTTGTACCGTTGTTAGTCCAGAATACTTTCAACTCCCCCCCTGCCGCCAAACCTGCGATTAAACGGTCATCGGGGCTTGCATCAACACTCCATATTGTATCACCTGGTTCAAATGAATAATTCCTCACCATGGACCAGTTATTAGCAGAGAATTGTCTTAGTTCCCCATCACCATCGCCAGTGAAAAGATAGGAACCGTTGGATGACCATGTAACACTAGGTACGTCATCTGTGTGGGATGTGCTGAGATTTGCTAAGACAGTAGCAGATTTATTTATCCAATTCATCTGCAATACGACAATTTGTGGAATTCCCTTATCATCGTTAAAGTAAGCACCTGCAGCAAGTAGCGAACCATCTGGTGAAAACGCTAACGAACGAACATTCTCGTCAGGAAAAGAATACAATGTCGAAATCGTCAAACCATTTGCAGTGTATAGCATAACATCGCTACCGCCACCTCCTGCCAAATGAATAGAATCTGGAGCCCATGAAACTGCTCTAGCACTACCGTCACTAGCATACAACGCCCTCATTGAGTCATCCCAATCATTGAGTTGTGGGTTGGTAAAATCTGGATCGCCATTACCATCTAAATCAGGGCAACCAGAGTATCCAGTAGTACTATTTCCCCAAGCAAATGGACAATCGTCTACCGCGTCGTCAATACCATCGTTGTCGCCATCTAATGCGGAAACCATTGCTGAATTGAAAATAGTAGTTAGAAGTAAAAGCGAGGCGATGAATAGAGATGTCCTAATGCCTCCCATGAAATACCCTCTAATTCTCATCGTTTGATGTTTTTGTTTTCTTGATTTCTCTATCTTTTACCTTTTGAAGGAGTGTTGCATCAGCGATTGCAACTTCGTCATCACTCGTAGGTGGTGCGCCAATTGGCCCGTGACTTGATGGCATTGATAATTCTTCGAGGTCCCAATCCTCATCTATATCCTCTAGTTCATCAACAAACAATTCTGGATCCAATGGAGTAGGTAGTTGTTCTTTCCACAGACCTGCCCTCTCCCTATGCATTTTTCTAATGAGAAGGATTGCTCCAAGCAATACCAACAATAACAAAATGTTGGGAATAGAGCCAAGAGTTGAAACTTTCACAGANAAGGCAGATGGCTCAGATACTAATATCTCGTCTAGATGTACTGTTTGCATATTGCCTGCAGCATCACTAACCACAAGTTCTGCTCGCCATGTACCTGGCCGCCCACTTTCCGAGAAATCTACAGTGATGTAATCTGATTCGGGTACACCACCAATTTGAGTAGTTATCAACTCGCCATCGAGTTCTATTGTAATTGTCCAATATGTTGCATCAGGATCTAGGAAACTGACTCTCAATTCAAGATGGCATGAGGCAACTGGATCTAGATTAAATATAGTTTCAACAGGTTGCGAATCACAATCTGGACTAAGCCAAGTCAAAGTAGCTCTTGGGGCTTGTCTATCAATCGTAATTTGTCGCACCTGAGTTGCTAGATTGCCAGCTAAATCCCTGCTATTAACAGTAATTGCTTCGACGCCTTCGTACTCTGAGAAGTCAATTAATATTGAATAATTCCCCGCTAAATCACAAATGACCTGATATGAAGAACCATCAGACAAAAACACATCTAAGGTCAAACCTGCATCACATTCTCCGGTCACATTCCATTCCCAAAGTGAAGTATGTATTCCTTCTTCAGGGGAAGAAATCGTTAGATTTGGGGGCCTAGTATCCAAAACAACATCGAGCTCATATAGAAACATTCTTTCTAGTGCTTCAACTTCAAATCTAATTAGATTATCACCCTCTGTGAGATGAATCGGGATGGTCAAATTACCGCTGGAGAGTTCTGAACCATTTTGAATCACCCAATTTTCACCATCCCAAATTTGTGAAGACCATCCTTGAGAGGGTCCCAAATGAAGGTCTGCAAAGACTGTGCTAGAATTAACAATGCCATGGTTCCAATCTGCGCTCAAAGTAGGCACATATGCATCTGGATTAAGATATACATCAATGCAATTAGTGGCGATATTTGGATCTGGTCCACGAGTTAGATCAGTAGCCAATAAACAAAATTCGTGCCAACCGGTTTCATCTAAAGAAATACTATTAGAAAAATGCAAATCACCAGCGGAAAAATCTGTTACAATATTACTGTCTAGAAGTAATGAGGTTATTGCCAATTCAGACAAATTCCAACTTAAATCNACAGCATGATTCCAAAGAGTTGTATTCTGAACAGGCCANTTCCAAGTGATTTCGGGGGCGGTTCTATCAAGATTCAGGGTGAAGTTCTCCCAACCCCAATTGCCCGCCCAGTCGAGAGTTTCAACAAATATCTGCCAACTCCCATCGGGTATACCAGAATGGTTCATCTCCACAGCAAACGGTAGGTGAATGTTTGGAGGGGGGGATGGAACTCCAGCGCGNAGGTGTGCTGAGGCATTCACTTGCCAAGGAGGGGAATCTTTCACAAAACAGGATGAAGTCCATTCAACACCACTATCATCAATTAAGTAAGCACATACTTGCCGAGTATCAAAATGAGAATCTATATCAATAACCAATGGGGTATTTTTTGCATTCAAACTTTCTAGGTTACTCAGGTCACTTAACTGCCATTCCCCATTATCTGAATTACCTGAAAAACCGCGCAAAATAATCTGTTTTTCAACACCAAAATTGTTAGCACCCCAACCATCAAAAACAACATCAAAATGACGATGATACCAATTTCCAGCTGGGTCTTGAGCAGCCAAATGGAATACGTTTAAGTCAATCCAATCCCATGTTGATGAATTATCTGGATCTCCATCCACATTGGCCCAATAAGTCGGATGCAACGTTAATTGCGTTTCAGCAAAACCTGTTTCATTGAGTTGTAGGATTGTACCATTCAACCATAAATCCGCTTCGGGGTCAGTCTGAATGGTAAGTGGCATCAGTGATTTATTTGAGAGGAATTTCCAGTCATAGATGAGAATTGGCGGGGCAATGTCATCATATTCTATCATCAAATTAGATGTATTTTCCCTTCCAGCAACATCTGTCAATTCTGCTGAAAAGGTTCTCCAGCCATTGTCTTCGGGTAAAGATAGGTTAAGCCAAGCAGAACGGAGAGTGGCATCTACGAATGGTGCAGTGGAATTCTCTACTTGCGAGGGAACATAATTCCATGAGTCGGTTATAACTAACTGGTCAATCGATACTCCATCCTCTTCAGGCCATAAATTGATTGTGTATCGACCTGGTGAATTTACATCAAACTGTACTTGAGTCGTCTGACTCCCATCCCATGCCATATTTGACCACTGCCAACTACCGTAAGTTGTAGTATGGATGCCTCCACTGCTTGTTAGTGGCGAACCATCAATTCCGAGATGAACGGAACTACCATTTTCATCAGTAGCATTTAGGCGTAGCCAAACGTAGTATGTTCCGTTATTCGCAAAATCTATAGAATAATCAAGNCGGGGGCCGTCNTCCGCATTATTTGCGTACCAACCAACATCACTATCGGTAGACAAATAAGTTTGGCCACCCACTACTGAACTTGTCAATTCAAGCCAATCTGGCGCTGTTGCTGAACTTTTTTCTACAGTAGAAGTTGGCTCTTCTACTTCAATAGCCAAGAATCCACTTTTTGCTGAATAATGAGAACCTGCGGATTCGTTCGCTACTTCGTTCCAATGTTGCCATGAGTATGCATGATCAACTACAGGCCCATCTCTTTCTGACAGGACTTCAAGTGTGAATGACGCATTATTCCAATCAACTGGTGTAGAGGTGTTTACCTTCAAATCTGATAGATTAAAGCCACCACCGAAATCATGTGCAGACAATGTAATAGGAATAGAATGATTGGTTCTAGTCAAGTTCAATGGCGTTTCAAATTCTAGCATTGGTGGCAATTCTTGAAGCATGTAGTCGTAATCTAATCTAATGGAACCGCCAGATGCTAGGTTGACAACAAGGAATCCTTGCCATATCCCTGGTGCTTCTGGCATTTGATAACTAATATTGACATCAAATGCGCTGACTGGCAAATATCCTCCTAATGCGCTACTACCATTGGGGAATCTATGAATAATTTCACTATTGTTTAATGGAGTGATATTATCCACTGATAGGGCATCACCTGCAATAATGGTCTGCCTTAACCAGAATGAAGCTGAGCCATTTGGCACATCATAACCATGTACTACTGCCCACCAAGTACCATCATCTGGCGCCTCGATTTTTGCGTCCTCATCAGCATTCCAATTACCACTCGTTACTACTTGTTCACTACCCCAATTGATTATTCCGTTTCCATTCTTATCACGATACAATGCCAAATCTAGATCTGTCCGTGGCGCTAACGAATCGATTTCTATTCGCAACATTTCTGCATCTTGAACTTCAAATTGGTGGACATAACCGGACGAAGCCCAATCCCCTGGTGTGTCCTGCGTAGCAGTCTCACTTGGCAATAGGATAGGTTGTGTCCAACCAAATCCTTCAACAGAGGAAACATCCAAGGGTAAGGTTCCCCCAATAGTCAGTATTTCTTCACCTTCTGCATCAGACCAATCAACGACATCCTTCGAGAGAGTACCGTTGATTGAGTTGACTAGCCCAACGCTGATGTTTAGTGGGTTGTCATTCGTGTTGACGCCATGCATGGCCGAATGAAGCATCATCTGTTTCATTCCAGATGTTGCTTCTGCCACCAATACCTCATGACTTCCACCCGTAGATGTTTGCCACCCGTATTTGCCCGAACCTGCATCCATGTTCTTGGATGAGACCTCTGGGACGAGGTTATACTGCCCATATGCCATAGGGTCCTCGAGAGAGTAAGGATGTCCATACTCGGACATCCAATGTACATCTACATCAGTCAAACTGTTATCAGGCCAATCGACATCGATGACAATTGCACCATCTCCTGAAAGGTTGTATGGCCAATCAAATGTTAGGAATTTCCAATCACCTGATTCAGATCTCCAACCCCAACGTTGAGCGCCCTGTAGCCAAGTCTCAGAATAGAGAGATTGGTTTGTCAAGTTACCATCCAATGGTTTTGGAATCAAATTTATCGGACCACTTGAAGCAACATTGACAATAACCGGCAAGGACCATTTGTAGGAGGAGTTGTTAGAATCAAAATGGAATCTTACCTGCTCCTGCCTCAATCCAGGAATTGCATTCATCGGAACAGATACGCGGCAATTCACATACAATGTACCATTTGCAGGAATCGTTCCATTGCCTAGACACGGTGAAAGCCATGATGAGTTGCTGTCGGGGCCAAAGCCTGTCCAATCTATCTCTATGGGTATTGGGTCCATCAAATTCGTGCGAATATTCTTCCTGTAAACTCCAATTAGTATTCCATCCCCTTCCCGTTCAGTTGGAAGCCCCAACCTAGCCTCTACCTGCCCAGAGGTATACGAATGCTTACTGACCATTGAGTATTCACTACTACTCTCCATTTCGCCAGAATCAACAAGAGAATTGTTGTTTGCATCGGTCCACCACTTCCCATCTCCATCATCATCNTGCCAACGCATCAATTCAACATAGACTTGATTCTCTTCCGCAAGGTCTTGATTATCATCAAATCCGCTTCCAGCAAGAACGGCCCTAGCGCGAATCAAACTTGTTCCATTAGGTAGTGTATAATTGGCATCTCCTTTGATATGAACTGGAATCAATATATCAGGTCTATCTCCTTGATAACCATCCCAACCGAGTGAGGTAGATGAATTCCAAATTTGAGAATGGTGTACTGTTGGTTGCATCGTAGCCCCATCCCATGTCAAGTTGACTGGCTCATCACCGGTCCCNTTTACAGTGAAATTCGCCCAACTTATCTGCCCGGGTAGCAGAATGTTTGCGTTTGCCTCCCTATGCACCCCATGATTTGTACCAGCCATCCACGAGGCAGGAGTTACCCATGCGGAGCCATTTNCCCCTAATATCGCCTTTACTGCCCTGCTGACATTGAACCAGCCGGCACCTTGTACCAATGGGTCATAGCCGCGGTCATCAGCAGTTGACATCAATAAATCACGGACGGTTTGAGAGTCTGGCCACACCCCATGTTCCTGCATCCAAGCATCATAGATGAGAGCNACCAATCCNGCNGCNACNGGNGTNGCTAGAGATGTGCCTGCCCAAGTTGTTGTGGCTGAATTTGCGTTATTCACCTCGTTGAGAGTAACATCACCCGTAGCTGACCAACCTACCGCAACGATATCAGGGTCAAGACGACTTACTGCATTNGGGCCCCTGTTNGACCATGATGATGAATCNCCCCAAGTNCCACCATGAGATTGCCCAATTTGTGATGAAAATGCACCAACTGAAATGATACCATGTGCACCACCAGGTGACACCGCGGTACCATAACCATGACCCCCATTCCCCATGGCAACTAGGAAGGATGTTTCAGGAGAATGTACTCGCGTGAGCCAGTCTAGGTACATTGACATTTGATCTGTGCCATCATTGTGAACATTAGACCAACCAAAAGAGAATGAACCAATCTGTGCCTCATCACCACTGCCAGTTTGACCATCATATCCCTCTGCTAGGAATCGCCAAGCATCTAGAAATGAGCCACCCGCATAGAAATCAGCGACCGAAATCAATTCTGAATTTGGCGCCATGCCTTTCACTTTACCATTGTTTACTGCGGCTTGTGCTGCAACGGCTGAAGCGCAGAGAGTGCCATGGTTCCCGCCGGGATCATTTCGGTCGTTAATCATGAATAATGTTAGATTTCCAGCGCCAGCAATACGATTTTGGAATCCAGCACGGGATGAATAGGGAGCGCCATATGGCACGCCATTGACGCCATCACTTACCCAATACAGAAGGCCGGCTGAGATGTCCCAAAGTCCATCAGAATCAGTATCCAATCCCGCTGTTTCATTGCCGCGGCGCATCGCAATCTCATCGCTGAAATTACCATCACGGTCAATGTCAACATAAACAGTTTCGTAGACGCCTTGTGTGATATCATCTACAACCAATACATCNACCTCNCCNCCAACTTTCGATACTAACTTGGAATCAGGGTGGAGCCCATGATGATAAGTGCCAGATAGTGAAGGGTTAATTCCGCTGATATTGAATCCTGTGCTATCCAAAATATCATCTGAATTAGAATCATTATCTAAGTTCGAGGTGTCAGAATACCATGAGCCACCGTTAGCTGGGTACGCATCGCCATCCTTTAGCCAGATATCTACCGACCTAGGGTCCCACATAATTGGCCAGCCATCATACGAATTGTTGGCATCATCCACCCTCGCTTGAGTACCATTCAAATCGGGATGTGCAAAATCAATACCTGAATCAACAATTGCTACTTTGACTCCAGAACCATTTACCCCGTCTAACCAAGCATCTGTAGCTCCATGAAGTTCTCCAGTGCGAACAGAGGATGGGTCAGGAGTAGGAATTGCAAAGGCTTCTGGGGCTCCGGGATCCTCAAAAATTGACATGACTCCAGAAACGCCAAGTAACTTGGGGACCACTTGAGATGGAAGGCTCAATCGTCTATGTTCAACCTCCCCTGAAGATTGTGGTAAAGAGACTAGAATTTGGGCATTTGAGGCGGGTGCTTGTTTCTTTTCAAATCCATTTATCCTCTGCCAGTCTGTAAGCGAGGACAAATCTCTAGTAATGACATAGACTGACACTAATTCCTCACCACGTTGCCACCATTCGCTAGAAGGAGGCAATAGAATTGCATCTACAGGAAATATATTTTCTTGCTCAATATTATCACTAATTAGAACTGTATTTTGCATATCTTGTGTGTTATTAGTTAGTGTAGCCGACCAAGGAGTCAGCAACATGATGACAAAAATTGTAATTGCCCTTCCAGCCGCAGTTGAAAGATGCATGTGGCTGGGATTCATAACGAGCCCTTGAAGGGCTCGCACCAATGATTAGAGATATTTCAATGATTGTTTAAGCGTCAAAGTCAAAACCAATCCCCGCCCGCCAAGGATTGCTAGTTCCGTAGTGTAGTGGTCCATCATCTCTGGTTTTGGTCCAGGGGACGCAGGTTCGACTCCTGCCGGGACTACCAGCATACTGGATAACGACATATTACTCATGCTAGTACCGGGATTTGAACCCGGGTCGAAGCCTCGAGAGGGCTCCATGATGGGCCGAACTACACCATACCAGCAGGCAAGCCGCCGACAATAACTCGGTATATCAACGAAGTGGGTAATGATGGCAATTGATACGGCTTCACTTTAACCTTGAAAATGCATCCAGTGCTACGTTTGATGTTCACTTTCAGTCTCCCCTCTCCATCGTTGATTGATATACCCCCGCTCCCTCGTCCTATCCATGCAAAAAAGCATAATCAACGAACAAATGATACAGGCTGAAATAGTGGTTGAAACACCTCTCCGAAGCCTGCGAACAAGTGGACATGTGAAAACCCAGACAAGTCACGGATTGGTACGCCTTACTTCATCAAGTGGGCGTTTACCAACTGTGACTCTCACACCTAAGCATGAAAATAGACCAGGGCGCCCACAGTGGAGAACCCTGCGACAACGTGCAAAGGCCACAACCACGGCGGTGGTGTCAGCGTGAGTAGAACAAAGAGATTAAGACAAGCTGTAGCAGAATATCTTGAGAAAAATGGACGTTCTAACACTGTAGATATCTTCGATCACCTCAATGACCGATTCTCATGGGGGGCGACCATGAACCAAGTAGGTAATATCCTAGCTAAAGATCTCCGCTTTCAAAAAGTCGGACACGTTAGGGATTTCTTCCGAGGTGGGCGTTATACAGTATGTATCTGGGACTTAACAAGCAGCCAAAGTGGCGACTCGACAGCGCAGGCATGAAGTGCCAAGCGCGGCCTGAACCACTTTGATGGCAACTCGCGACTGGTGGACCCTCGCTAGAGGANTTAACGTCTTGATGGGCATCATCACAGTTCCAGTTGGAGCCATGATTGTAGGTGCAGCNGGTCAAAATGATATTGCAATACCAATCATTTTGCATACAATGAGTGTTGGCTTATTTATGGCTGGATGGAATGCTCTGAATGATTTGAAGGATATTGATGCTGATCGAATCAACCGCCCCAACCGGCCACTCCCTTCTGGAGCAATCACTGAGAATCATGCAGCCAAATTTTCTTGGGTGACTATGATTTTATCGGCATTGATGCTTTTTGCCATTATATTCCACGCTGAACAAAATATAGGACATCTTGAATGGTTAGATTCTGTAGCAATTTGGCTAATTGCACTCTTCTTGATGTGCGCCTATGAATTTGACGGAATACCTTTCAAAATCTGCCTTAAGAAGAGGGGGTTGTTGGGTAATCTTTCAGTTTCTGGACTAATTGCTGTTGTTATTGTCTTTGGTGCCTCAGCAGTTGGGCATGGCACTGATCCACTTCCCTGGTTTGTTGCTTTATGCGCCATGATGATTGGCACTGCTCGTGAAATCATCAAGGATGTTGAAGATATGGAGGGTGATTCTGAGCGGCACACGTTACCAATGAAAATTGGTGCTGAGAAAGCAAGGGTTACAGCATGGATTTGTGCTTTCATTGGATTTATCAGTATGTGGCTACCATTTGTCTTTGAAGAATTTCAAAGAGCATACGTTGCATTCCTTACACCAGCAATGTTCTATCTATTGATGGCAAAGGTGCCAATGGCTAAAGCAGACGATACAAAAGCATCTAAAATGTTGAAAAGGGCACTTCTTTTTGGCCTTCTTGGATTTACTACTTGTGGAATATTACCAATTCTATGAATAATAAATCAATCGAATTCTAGTAACTCAGCATAGGTTTCCCAAGCTTCTTTATCCACTAAGTAAGTTAATAATGACATCTGAGCCCACATCCTATTCTCAGCCTGATCAAATACTACGGAATTTGAACTATCCANAACTGAATCGGTCACTTCTTCGCCCCTATGAGCAGGTAAACAGTGCATGAAAANATAGTCATCTTTGGCATGAGAAATTAATTCATCATTAATTTGGAAACCATTGAAATCATCCATTTTATCGACCATGTCTTCCTCTCCCATGGAAATGAAAACATCCGTATAAATCACGTCTGCATTAGTAACCGCCTCGACCGGGTCGTTTGTTGCAGTCAAGGTTGAACCNCTTTTCTCAGCAAAAGTTGTGGCACGCGCTACTACATCGGAATCGGGCTCATATCCTTTCGGAACTGCCCAGTGAACATCGCAACCAAGAATTGCTGCTGCCAACACCAAATCATGAAGGACATTGTTGCCATCACCCACCCAAGCAATTTTGATTCCCTGCATCTCATCGAATTTCTCTTTGATTGTCATCAAATCTGCTGCTGCTTGACATGGATGATGTTTATCTGAAAGTGCATTTATCACTGGCACGGTTGATTTATCAGCAAGTTCTACTACATCTGCATGACCAAANCAACGGTAGGTAATTCCTCCAAGGTAGCGGGAAAGAACCTGTGCAGTATCTCCAACTGTTTCTGATTTACCAAGTTGAATGTCGCCTTTCAANAGTGTTAGNGGGTANCCNCCCAACTTGTTTATNCCNACCTCAAAAGAAACNCTNGTTCTCGTNCTNGGCTTCTCATAAATTGAGCCAATAGCCATACCATCTAGGGGCGTAAAAGCAGGTGCAACCTCATGGTCTCCTTTGAAAGTGATAGCCCAATTCAATATCTCCTCTAAATCATCTGCAACATCATCAATTGACAATAAATGAGCCATTAATCATTCCACCCATCTCTCTCAAAGCCTATGTCTTCTGCAAAACCATCTCTAGTGTCAGCCATTCCACCAAATAGATTTTGAGCGAAAGAAAGGATATCAGCTAAGCCATCCTCTTCTTCACTTGAAAGTGGAATCAAACCTGGCTGAATCTGTGAATGTTGCATCATCCTCAATTGCCCTATTGCGAACTCTGTCCTCTGGCCGCCAGCCTCATCGTAGAGTGCCGCTTCCAAAGTATCCAATCTTTCCCCCCATTCAAGAATTCTTTCTAGAACTTCGACCTCAAGTAAATCTGCCTTGGAAAGAAAATTTGCTGTTGGCAAACCCAACCTAAAGTGAACTATGTTCGACAATAACATCTGTGAAACAAATCCTGAAGGTGATTGCGATAGCATGGGGTCAAAGAGAAAGATTAGTGCCGCCCTTCCTTGACCCAAAACCTCAACAAAATGACTCGATGCTTCTCGGAAAGCAAACAATTCAACTTGGCCGGGCGTATCAATTATCAGTAAATCTCCAGAAAGACCCTCAAGTTCTGCTTGAATTTCATGTGCTTGTGCTGCAACCAAATCAGCTGCAAGAATTTGTGCCCCATTGGGCCCAAGATCATATTCATCCATTACTTCTGAAAGAGAGACAATATCCCTGACATCAAATTCGGGGTCGTAATGAACTCTTTCTGCACCAGGGTCAAGATTAATTGTCAACGCATCCACTTCAATAAATCGGGCCCATCTTTGAAATGCTGTAACTAGTGTACTCTTACCCGCTCCCGCTGTTCCAACAACGAATAAAACGGGGGGCGCTGTAGTATCTCCTGAGGTCATGTAATGATTGCCCCGTGGCGGGGGTTTTTCAAGCATTCGACAATATAATCAAAATTCCCTTCTGCAGCGCCAATCCTAAAATTTCGGCCAGTATTTGACAATGGTTATAGAAGAAGACTCGTTGGCGAGGCTTACCCCTATTATGGAGAGAGTTACAATGACAGATGAAGAAAGTAACAGCCCACCCCCCCCGCCACCCGGAATGACCCCCCCACCACCACCTCCAATGGATGCAGCGCCACCACCACCACCAATGGACGCAGCACCACCACCACCTCCAATGGATGCAGCACCACCACCACCTCCAATGGATGAAGCACCACCTCCACCTCCAATGGATGCAGCACCACCTCCACCTCCAATGGATGCAGCACCACCTCCACCTCCAATGGATGCA
>NYYK01000005.1 GCA_002685895.1 Methanobacteriota archaeon | reverse complement strand
CGCTAATTTTCTAGCCTTCTGTCTGTTGCCACCTAAATCCTCTATTTGAGTCGGATCAATTACTACGATGCCCGATTTTTTTGCTTTTGTAGCCATTTCGCCACCAGCGAACATTGCGATACTGACATCCTTTCCACGCCCGCGCGGGAGACGTACATTTTCTTCGATTCTGTTTGCTGGATTTTTCAAGTCAACATCCTTGATGGTGAAGGCCATCTCAATGCTCTCAACGAACTTCCGCTCTGGCGCTTCTTCTAGCGCTTGTTTGATTGCTGAATTAATTTGTTCTTCCATATTTCTCACCTCTGCGGTTCACGAGGTTTCCCTCTCCCGCAATTCGTGAATTAATTGAATCTGTCGTCATATTCTCCTGCTTTCACCTTCGTAATGAATTCTTTTGGTACAACGCCTTCAATATGGCAACGCATCGAGACACAGGTACCCATGACCTCAAGTGAGCGCGCCTTGACATTCTTACCAGTCAAATCATCTGCCTTCTCATTTGAGATGGTGATAATTTGATCGAGTGTGATATTGTGTACTGAGGGGTCTGAACCAACATCAGTTTCGCCTTCCCAAGAGCCATTGAATTTGATGCCCTTGCCAATAACAGCGGTGCGAATGCGTCGTGCGGTCCAGTTGTCTGACATTGATTCACCTCATTGTTTGGGTTCCGGCCGACTTACTTCCTCTATTTAACCGCCGCGAGAACCATTTTCTTCGCTCAGATGACACGCTCCGTGACACGAACATTATCTGCTCGCATAGTAATAGGGATTGGAACAGCTGCTTCGAACAGTTCGACAGTGACTTCTTCTTTACCTTCAGCAACTGCAGTCACACGTGCGCGGTTACCCTTGAAGTGGCCAACTCTAATTTCAACAACGCTTCCAACTTCGATACCTGCCGTAGCAGATTTTGGCTCAAGATAATTAGAGACCACATGGAATGGCGCCTCTCCGGGCAGAACTTTTGCAACTCCTCTCATTGGTGTTGTAACACCACCAGCACGGCCAATTAATTTCTCAACATAATGTTTTGCTGTTGCTTCAATAAAGATGTAGCCACGCATCATGCGAGGGTGGATAACTGAGAAAACTTCATCTTGAATATCTTGTAAAGAGCCAGTTCCTGATAGTCGAGCACGGATTTCGTTAGCCACTTTCTGTTCTTGTCCGATTGTAGTTTTGAGCATGAAGAGAAAAGCTGCGACATCCCCATACATTTCTCCTAGTTGTGAGACAGAGGGTCGTTCTTGCATTACTTCGATATCAGACTCACCATCAACTTCTTCTGGGCTAAGTACATTGACAAACCCTGGGTCAACCCAAATTGCTTCATTGTAGAGAGATTTTGGCTCAACAACATTAGAATTGCTGACCATTAGAATTGGAGTGACATCATTTAGCCGGTTGCCAAATTCAATACCACGAGGTTCACCCATTCTCACGAAGGTGAGAGATTCTGCGGGGATGGCAGTTGCATCTACAACTCTAGTTAGAACGTGATCTAAGTCGTTTGGGTCACCTACGCCATAAATTCCATCCCATAAGTTGCCAAAATCACTGACTTCATCAGAGCGCTTCAATAAGAGCACATTCTCAGCATGGCGAATGAATACAATAAATCCATCAGACATTATCAGACCTCAATTTTTCCATCCCATAGAGGTTATTTTCAACCGATAAGCCAACTGAAGAATTTAGGTAGTTCAGTATCCATAAGCCAAAGCATGACGAAGCCGATAAAACC
Source organism: Methanobacteriota archaeon (assembly GCA_002685895.1). Taxonomy (GTDB): domain Archaea; phylum Thermoplasmatota; class Poseidoniia; order Poseidoniales; family Thalassarchaeaceae; genus MGIIb-Q1. The sequence continues at coordinate 19,264 of NYYK01000005.1, read as the reverse complement.
GAGTACAAACATACCGATTCCACAGACCCAAATAGTCTGCCTAAATTCAGCCTTAGATGGCTTACGAGCCATACGTAGGATACGAGCCCATGAGCCTCTGCCAAAACTTCGAACCCAAGATTCGAATTGGTCTTGACGTGCTTGAACCCTCTCTTCGAAGGACTTGCTTGTAGAGTCGGTGCTGGTCATGGTTGAACCCCTTAGGGTTCATGCCGACATAGGGGTCCTCTTTAACATCAACGCTTCATTCAATTGATGAATTCGAGGCTTCGATTACGCATGGTTTGCATTTGTTGATGAGCGGTTGCGCCAAAAATCTGCTGACTCTTGACTCCAGTCAAAACAAGAAGAACACGAATCTCATTGCCCATATTTTCATCGACAGTAGCCCCCCAGATGATACGTGCATATGGGTTGATACGCTCACGTATTTCCTGTGCACACCGCTCAGCTTCGCCAAGGGTGAGGGATGGGCCGCCAACCACATTGACAAGTGCCCCACGTGCATCTGATACATCGATATCGAGTAGCGGTGAAGTGAGTGCTTCGACTGTTGCTTCAACTGCCCTGTCCGTACCGGTTGCTTCTCCTAGGCCAATCATTGCCATTCCTCCTCCGTTCAACATGACACTACGGAGATCTTCAAAGTCGAGGTTAACAAGTCCTTCTTTCATAATCATTTCAGTTACGCCAGCAATTGATCGCATGAGTAATTCATCGGCTACTCGGAACGCCGCTTCTATCGGTAAGTCTCTGACACCTTCAACTTCAAGCAACTTCTCATTTGGAAGTACCACAACAGTATCACAGACTTCACGTAATCTCTCAAGACCCCACTCGGCATTTTGTCTACGCAAGGTTCCTTCAGAAGCAAATGGATAGGTAACTACGGCAATTGTTAGAGCCCCAGAAGCTTTTGCCAAACGGGCCATGACATGCGCTGAGCCAGTACCAGTTCCACCACCAAGTCCAGTAGTAACAAAGGCCAAATCACAATCATTGACGATATTTACCAAGGTTCTTTCTGATTCATAAGCAGCCTTTTCACCTTTTTCAGGATCGCCACCAGCACCGCGACCTCGTGCAGTTCTACCGATGAGTATCTTCTTCTCAATCCTTGAGCGAAGCAGATGTTGAGCATCTGTGTTGACAGCATATCCAGAGATATGGTCGCCTCCAAGTAATCCTTCATCAGATAGACGTTGAACGGTATTACAACCGCAACCGCCGCATCCAAACACCCTGATTCTAGGTGCGAGGCTGGCCAATAATTCCACTAATTCTTCGTCTCCAGGTACGGTTTCAATGTGATTAGTTTCCTCATCCTTTTCAGTTGAAATTTCGTCTTCTTGCAATTCTAATACACGGTCAATTAAATGGCGCATGGACTTAGCCTCACTGAAGTACCCTTAACCTTGACGCTGAGAAAGTAGTCGTACAGGCGTGTTATCGCGTATCTTTAGATTATCCAGAATGGATAAAATACTTCTTCAAATAGGAGGCATGCGTACCGAAGTTCAAAGTGGGAAAGGTGTTTAGCCGTGCTGATGAAGAGTAAGTCACTGATGTTGGTGTTGCTGTTTTTAGCCTCATCTCTTCTCGCATTAGTACCTATAGAAAGTGAACTTGAGGAGTCCGTTCCAATTACAGAAAGTGGAGCAAGTCAATGGATAATGAGTGATGGCCCAGGTATCCAAAATGGTTGGTTTGCAGATGTATGGCAACCGGCAACAAAAGGGACTGTATGGGATCTTGAATTCAGTCCAGATGGAACTAAAATCGCAGCAGTTGAAATTGCCGATAATCGATTGTATGTTTGGAATGTGAGTGATGGGCGTGTTCTTCTTTGGATTCACCATTCAGCAGCAATGGTGAATGTGGTTTGGCTTTCGAATGATTGGGTGTTAGCCGCGGACAGTGGTATTAACTGGTATTCATATCAGGTAATTGATGATGGCTCTTCCAAACCACATGATTCAACTCAGATGCGTTCAGGGCAATGGACAGACTCCCTGATTGGAACTTATGATGGATGGCTTTGGGGCCTAGATGCATCAATTGGCCACTCACAGGTAGCTTTCTGTGGAGATATTAACCATATGAGCATGGGTGGTGAGGTCGTGGTTGCTGACATTGCACATTTTATCGATGGCTCACCCCCCAATGCGCGTAATTTCTTTACTCAATATTGGGTGCCTGATTGCGCCATCTCCACTGATGGTGGAACGGTGGCTGCACTTGGGCGTAACATGACGACGTACCCAGATGGAAATGTCTCATTCCGCGATGTTGTGTACGGTATTGATGCCATTAACGGTAGTTTGCTGTGGGAACGGCATGTAGCAGGGCCAAATTCTACTGCTTGGGCCATCACTTGGGAACCAGGTGGTGGAAGTTACACAATTGCATACAACCACCCATCTCCATCTCAGCCAAATCAGTGGGAAGGTGTGGCATCATCCTATGCTGAATCGGATGGTACTCTGTTCTGGTATACTCCAATTCCACAGAATGTTAGCAGTCTTGCTTGGTTGCCTGACGGTTCTTATCTCGCGGTTGGCTTGTTTGATCCTGGTAAAATTTCGATTGTTTCAGCGGGGCAGATTCAGACAGATTTTGGTTGGCATTCAGTAATCTCAAACAACACTGGTCAGCCAGAAGACGTCAAAGCAGTGGCAACTACGACAATTTCGACAACTACTACTGCAAATCAGTTGGTTGCTTCTGCGGGCAAAGATGGTGCTGTTGAGATATGGAAGATGGATGTAACTAATTTTGATATTATTCCATACCGCCGTCTTGGACCAAAGTTAGTACGTGAAATCGCCATTTCACCAAACCAAGATATGATTGCCATTGCTGAGTCCTCAGGTACTTTGACAATCCGTTCTGGAGCCAATGGGTCAATCATTTCCCAATGTTTTCACCCTGAGTTTGGTCAGTTGGTTTACTCCATTCCGTTTGCAAAATCTGTAGGGTGGCAGAATAATGAAGCATTTGCTGGATTTAGTGACGGTGTAATATTATCATGTGGTCTAAATGGTAAAATAGCGTGGGTATTTGATTTACGTCAACATCAAACAGTGGGCGCATTTGGCCGAATAGATATTCATCCTCAAAGTCCCTATGCTGCAATTTCGTGGTCTTCTAACACTACAAATACATCCCGAGATGGCCATGTAGCAATAATAGATCCACTTTCGGGTCAATTCCTCAAGGAGTGGCAATATTCGGAATCACACTGGACAGTTAATTTCAATGATTTTGGAAATTTGCTTGCATCTGTCGGCCAATCTGGCGGGGTGAGATTTTGGAATACGAGCGACCCCGTTCCTCAAAATTGGATGGACGAAGGTTCACCCTATTCTCATAATGGGTATGTGGGGGTGACTAGTTGGTTACCAGGGGCAGATATGTTGATTACAGCAGGATGGGACAAACAGATGATTGTTTGGGATGTATTATCTCAAACATCGATGCAGACTACTACGCTAATGCATGAACCATTCTCAGTTGCTCCTCTACTACATGAAGGGCTTATGGGTGTCGGTACAGGTGATGCATCCACATCTCAAACGGGTCAACTTGAATTCTATGATATGCAAAATAACACACTTTCAGGAGTATATACAATCAATCATATTCCACGTGGTTTTGGATTATTATTTTCTGGGGATGCTTTGGCATTGATGAATCACACAGGCACATTGTTAGTATTGAAGAAAGATGCTGATGGTGATGGTTGGGTCGATAGTTTAGATGATTTCCCGAATGACCCAACACAACATTATGATGGTGACAGTGATGGTTGGGGTGATGACCAAAATCAATCCAATGGTGATGCTTGCCTAAATAATCCTGGTACAAGTTATATGGACAGAAATGGTTGCCCAGATACCGATGGAGATGGGTATAGTGACCCAGATGCTTCGTGGCTTGCAAGCCCTAATGGAACGGCTGATGCGTTTCCAAGCAATCCCTCTCAATGGTGGGATAGCGATGGTGATGGTTATGGCGACGAATATTCATTCCAAGTTGATAACGATGGGTTGCGCGTTGGCGAAGCAGGTGATGCATTTCCCAATGATGCATCTCAATATCGTGACCTCGATGGCGATGGTTGTGGCGATAATTACACCTATGGTAATGACAATGGCATGAGAATCAATGAAGCGGGTGATGCATTCATTTCTGATGCAACTCAGTGTAATGATTTCGATGGTGATGGCTATGGTGATAATTACACATTCACTGTTGGACAAGACAACTTGCGTACCGAAAATGGTGATGCTTTCCCCACAGATTACCTTGCTTGGTCCGATCTCGATGGTGACGGGTGTCCCATAAATTCAGCCACTGGTTTGTCGATAGATCTTTATCCAACAGATCCCCAATTTTGTCAAGAAGATTTACCATTCTGGCTACCCGTGAATTTACAGGCAGTTATTACCAACGATGTTAATATTTGGCGCGTACAGGTGTCATGGTCATCGGCTGCAGATAATACAGATATTATCAGACTTGAAGCTGCACTCACAGATAATGAAACAGCAGCAACGGAATCTGATTATTTCCCAATTCAGGTTTGGACCACCCTTGATTCAGTTGATGATAGTATCCAAATTGATCCAGTCGATGGAAAACACAAACTTCACATTCGTCTTATCGCTATTCCAGATGATGGTAATTCATTGACTAGAAACTGGACTGCTGTATGGGTTGACACAAATATTGATGATGGAAATACCTCAGGTAATGGGACACAAAATAACAACAATAACAATGACGAAGATGGCGATGGAGTAATCGATTCAGCAGACAATTGTCCAAATGATTCAGGGCCACCAGAGAATCAAGGTTGCCCGGTTTCCCATGACACAAACAATCAGACAGGGAGCGGAGATCAATCTGAAGGGAGCGCACAGAATACATCCGTGCTTTGGTATATTGCAATCGGTTTGAGCATGCTTGCTCTAGGAATACTTCTAATTATGGCAAGAAGATACAATCGTAAAACAGAGATAATTGCAGAAGGCGTCTATTCAATGGCACAGTCGACCCCATTCTCGCCCCCTTCTGTACCACCCTCCCCAACGATGCACCCTCCATGCAAGACATGCGGAGGTTTTGTTCAAGAGGTGATGCATCAGAGTAATCTGTGGACTTGGTGTCCTTCATGCAGCGAATGGCAAGATTTCCTTGGCAAGAAATAGTCGTTAATGGCTTGACTGCGAGTATTCATGATAATCTACAGCGGGTTGTAGTGAATCTATGGCAGATTGAAGGCGAGCGTTAGCGGCCTGTTCTCCACTCTCTATCGCTACCTTTTGAGAATTAAGAGAGGCTAGCCTTTTCGCTAGATTCTCGGCAACGTTAGAATTCAGTCCTGATGATGGTTGTAGCCATCTCTCAAAAGAAGAGGAAATATTCTGATAAGATGTTTTAAGACCAATCTCTGAAATTAGAACAAATTCATTTTCTTCATGGGAAAGTGGGCCACTTACCTCTAGAGCCTTGTCAAGAGCTTTAGCCACTTTTGTTGCCTTCTTCAAACTCCCTTTGCACTTTTCATGCGCTTCCATCGATAGTAGATGCGCTTCGATATGACCTGTATTTGCTACAACCGAGAAACAATTGATTGCTTTCCTCATCTTATTGCATTGAAGGAACAGCCTTCCCATTTGCATTTGGTCTTGTAATTTCAATAGAGTTTGTTCTGCAGTTGTTGGTATGCCATTCTTTGCACGTATTGCCACTAATGTCCGTTCTTCTTTTTTGAGCCGCTTTGCAGCATCTAGGCTCTTTTTCCATTTTTGACGTATTTCAAGAATGTTAGCATGATCTCTCAGTGCGAGTACCAGTAGTTCCTGATGTTCGATAGTTTTCTTTTTCTCAGAAAGTAATAGATTTGTGAGTTCCTCAGCCATCACTTCAGCGATTTCAAGCCTGCCATCAGTGACATAATGACGTAATTGGTTTAGTACTTTAACAGGATTATCCATGCCAAACATACTGATTCCTCAACCGCCCAGATGAGGCATCACGCATTATCACTCCTATCATTTGGGTGGGTTACTAGAATGAGTAGTGAGGGATGTTTTTCCCCCTGCTCATTTTATTTTTTCTTGCGCTTGATGGTTTTGCGCTTCTTTGATTTGCCACCCTTTGCAGGTCTTCGCCTCTTCTTTTCCTTCTTGGNTCATCATCATCATCATCATCATCGCCCCAATCATCATCATCGCCATCATCGCNATCANCGNCATCTTCTTTTTCGACTTTCTTTTCTTTCTTTGACTTGCGGCGCTTCTTTGTCTCACCATCATCTGTACTGAATGGGTCATCATCATCAACCAATGCCTTACTAGTTGACAAATCCCTAGTGGGGGTAGAATCCATGTCTAAATCGGCTCGAACATCTGCAGCTGAGCCACTATCTCCATCACCACCACCGCCACCCATGAATTCGAGCATCCAGTCATCTTCTTCATCGTACTCATCATCATCCCCTTTCTTCTTCTTTTTCGTTGGGTCTTGCGCGGCGAGTACACCCATTAACACTGCAAACAGTAGTAATAGCACATTGAAAGCGCCCACGGCAATGATGATGATGTATGGTGGGCTTGTTAAATCGGGGGGTGCTGCAGGCTCCACTGTCTCTTCTTGGAAGGGGGTGCTTCCACTTTCACAGAAAGTCATTCCACTAAGATTTTCGTAGCAGTGATCAACATAGAATGATGCAACAAATAATTTTTCGTTTCCAGCAGTGTCTGTTGCGAGAATCTCAATCTTGTGATTACCTGGTTCAACAAATGTGGCAGACGGTTCTTTCATGTCAAAGATGAGAGTATTGTCTGGAGTATCTAATGGNGAAACATCATTGACTAATTCCCATTGAGATGGATTTTCGAAGAATTCACGAACATCGATGAGACGGAATTTAACTTCAACAATGCCAACATCATCAGTTACGACGCCATGAATTCTAACATCATCTCCATACAAATATTTGCTATCATATGATGGTGCAAACAACTCAATTGTAGGAGATGCAGCATCTATCGACCAGTTTTCCCAAAGCAAAGTTCGTGAATTACCAGCATCATCAATCAGCGTTGCTTCAACCACTAGGTCAGATGTTTGCATTCCGTTAGGTATNGGGAAATCCCAAACGAAGTGTGTGTCAGAACTAAGGAAGGGGGTTGCCCGAGTAATCTCTTGTTCAGGTGTGAAAGTATTTCCNGNGCCGGTAGCAGANTCATAGTCGCTAGTGAATACATGTATCAGTGGGAATTCTTGCAGTGGTTCATTNCTGAAGATGCTCAAGCGATAGTCTCCTCCTTTCAAAGCACCACTAGTTACACCTTCTTCACCTTCAAGTCCGATGGTCACTTCTGCGTTAGCCCCGGTGGTATCCTCATGTACCAACCAAGCATTAGAACGATTGCTGAGTGAATCCCGTGAATTAGCCCATTCATCTGCTACAATCAAGGCATACCAAGTATATCTATCAAGTTCTGCTGGCAGATAAACTTCTCTTAGAATAGTAGTTTCTGCGGGCGTGGGTGCATAATTGTCAATCATTATTTCCCAACCATCATCATCAGAGATATTTCCAGTTTCATTGTCTTCAAATGGTGTTCCGAGATGTCTCCAAACCGTGTAGGTTTCTTCTTCTTCCGCTAGTGAGTTAATCCAAGAAAGCAATACAGTCCTCTGACCTCCTTGTAACATTGGCTGTGCGAGAGTAACAGGAGCCGGTGCGAGAGTATCTTCGTTAACAGGTAACAAGATGCAGTTCTGTTGGAATCGTGTATCTTCATATGTTGCCCCAAGGTGATTGTAGCGAGTCACCGAAGTTACGCAGTAGTAAGAGAGCCTATCTTTGTCAATAGGAATTGGAATGAGTGCGTATTGCACACCATCGGGTACTGTAGCAACAAGAGTAGCCTCAAGACTCAGGTTAGTGGCTGCAGAGAGTTTAGTCCATGCGTGCCACACATGATAAGATTCACCTTCAGCACCTACTTGGTCAATCCAAGTAACACTTGTTGTTCCACCTCCAAGATATTCAGCTTGCACATTGGTTGGTTCTGCAACCCAAGGATCGAAAGCGTTCTCCATGATTGGCCCATCTCTGACAGAACTGTCAATCATACTGTTATGATTTCCTCTTGCATCCGCCACAGTGACCGCATAGTATGCATAACCAAGAGTTCCCCTCTCAACTTGATAGTTGTAACTTTGAATACCTGATGGGACAGCAGCAATATGTTCAACATATACATCACTTGTATTATTGAATTCCGCCCCTGACCTCCAAACATGATAAATTGCATTTTCTTCTAAGAAATTGTCAGTCCAAGTGATGGTAGTATTTCCAGTGCCCCCAATCGGTTCGGCATTGAATGTAGCATGAACGCCACCCAATAGTAAACCTGGGGCGACGTTGTCTTCTGCTACCGGCCAGTTTGCATCCATTGTGTTGACTCCACCTATGAAGCGAGTATCTTCATATCCAAGATAGGTGTAAGTTACAGAATAGAATGCATCTACATCAGTACCAGGTGGCACTGTATAGGTGAAGGTAGAAACACCTGCTGAAGCATTTCCAACCATAGTTTTGTCCAAGAACATCCAGTTTTCTCTAGTTGCAGGAGCAAGGTGGCGGTAAATATTGGACTCATATGCATTATCTCCTGTTTCAATAAGAACTCCAGGAGTTAGTTGGTTGAGATTAATCCAGTCAATTTTAGTTTGACTTAAGCCAGGGTAGTAGGTTGCATTAACCGAGAATGGCGCAGTGATGTTGTGGGTGTACTCATTGATTGGTTGACCAATTTGTGATACCCCTAATACCATGTAGGCTAACATAGTCCAAGTACCATTTACAATATCATGATAATTAGTTGCAATACCATAGTAGAAGGAACCGTCTTGGGATGGGGGTAAATCGTACTCAAAGATGTGCATTTGGCCAGGGCAACCAGATAATGGACCAACACAAGCGGAAACATTTCCAATGTATGGGATCTCATTATTCATTATCATGCTAGTATTCATTTGAGCATCATGTCGATAGATTAGATACCTAGATGATTGCAACCTCTCTGAAATGTAAATCAAGCCAGTGGGAACGTTTTCCCACATCACGGTAGTGTCTTCAGATTCAGAGTTGAACATGGCCATGGCGTTCTGTGCTTGCATATCTTCATCATTAGCTCCCCCGCCACCTGCAGCAGAGACTGGCTGAATTACAGGCAGAAGCATTGTAAATAGCAAAATGGTTGCAATTAGTAGCGTTTTTTCACTTCGATTACAGCGCACGCTCAATGCCTCCGTATATGTTGGTGGCGATGCGGCGGTTATGAGGCTGACGCAGAATNAGGCCCATATGCATCAAATACGACCAAAATTAATTCTCTTCATTGCTACCATCGCCCCCTTGGGGGGCGGATATCATCGCCACCAGTTCATTGCGAGCAGTAATGAAACGGCTGAAAAAGGTGTATATTCCACCTAATAATGAAATTAAAAGTACAATTGATAAAGCATTAATTTCAACATTAAACAGGGGTATTTGTCCGTAATCCTCAACTCCATTAAACGCTTGCCAAATAGCCGCTAAACAACCAATAAAGGTAATTGTCATCCTGTCTGCCCTCCCGAACCCTCCATAGTTTCTTCCTAGACCAACGGATTGAGCCTGTGTACCCATGTAAGAACCCATCAAAGTCGCCAAGCCAGCAGCGTAGCCAAGATGTGGTGATGTGAGCCATGCAGTATTGACCCCAATAGCCACAATAATGCCAAAATCAACGATTCTATCAATAGTATGATCTAGAAAATCTCCATACGATGAAGCTTTATTGTGAGCCCTTGCAATTTGCCCATCCAATGCGTCACAAAACGCTGCAAATGCAAATAATATTGTGGCCAAAATTAATTTTCTTGCCCCTTCAGAATCAGTGGTTGCGGTTGCAAAACACCATGCTGAAATTCCGGCAATAAACAAACTAAACCATGAGATGTAGTTTGGATTAACAAAGCCCAATTTATTTACCAATGGTGCAAGAAATTTCGTAAACTTATCTCGTAAATTGTTGAGAGCCATTTTCTCACTCATCCGTGCAAGACTGACACCCAGTCAATCTCCTCCTCTGGGCCTTCCGGCTTGAATCCATCTCTTAGCCAATGTTCTATATCCTCAAATAGAGCATCCACACCTATAGCGGTTGAATTGAGTTCGAGACAGGGGATTCCTTTCCATTCATCATATTCATTCCATGCGCCCCCAAGAAGTTCCCACTCTTCATTTTCCTTGATTTTCGCTTCTGACCACCCTCGTGCTTTGTTCCGTTGTGAGAGTATTTCTGGATTACAGCGTAGAATTACGATTGCATCAACTGGAAGAAGATGGGATAGGTGCCCATCAATGATTGTGATGCGTGTTGGGGGTAATTTCCATTTTTCCTCAAGCAGTTGTGCGAGACCATCAATATCGATAGGTCTAGCATCATCATTGTCCATTTCTCCAATAAATCCGTATTTCTCTGCCAATTCACTAACTTGACTCAACTCAAATGCTAACTTATCACATGCATGGTTGGCCAGTGAACTCTTACCACAACCGGGGGTTCCAGTAATGGAGATACGGCACAGGTCAGACCTACTCATCAAATACGGGTTAGTTGCGTTGGTCATCAAGGTGGTGGCGAATTAAAGAGTGACGGAGGTGAACAATTAATACGGAGAGAGCGGCTACTACATTCAAGGAGGAATTATGATGATACGAACAACTGAAGCGACAGCCATTGTGTTGATTGTCGCCGAGCCAGGGAGAGAGACTGAAGTATACAATGCGTTACAAGCTATACCTGAGGTGGCCGAGCAAATGCTACTTTTTGGAGAATATGACCTATATGTCAAAATAATCTGTGAGGATTATGCTTTGCTAGGAAGCGTAGTCATCAATAAGATTAGAGCAATTGATGGGGTAGATTCCACCAAGACTCTAACTGCNGCATCAATGTTTTAAGCGCTAGAATAGGCGCAGGTTTCACGAACCCATTACCACCCGCATGTGGTATGGCAGAGGGGGTGACGGCTATTTCAGAAAGTAATTCCAAGGATATTGTTGAATCAGATATGGATTGGTCAGGTGTAATCGAATTAGTAGATCCACGTCAATCTAAACTTTCCATNATGCTNATTTTTATNCCTCTTGCGATNTACTTTAGCATTATTGAACACAATGCACCTCTAGCGTTTTTGACCTCGATGGCGGCAATAATGCCACTTGCATATTTTATGGGTGAGGCTACCGAACAGATATCTTTGCGCACAAACGAATCAATCGGTGGTTTGCTCAACGCGACTTTTGGTAATGCAGCAGAGATGATAATTGCCATATTGGCAGTTCTTGCTGCTGCAACTGCCATCAAAGCTGGTGATTTAGAGACTTCAAATACGATGATTCATGTTGTTCAAGCATCACTAATAGGTTCCATTCTTGGAAACCTTTTACTCGTTTTGGGTCTCGCATTTGTGTGGGGTGGAATACATCACAAAGTTCAGAAGTTTTCTTCTATTCAGATAGGGGCGAACGGTTCCCTTCTTTTGCTTGCGGTGATAGCCCTAACTCTACCTACGGCGTATCAGTATACAGGTGGTGGAGCAGGGGATGCTGTGACAACACTATCCCACCTTACTGCGATAGTTTTGCTTGCCATGTATGGTCTATTCCTTCTCTTTCAGTTTCGGACACATACTCACTTATTTGCAACTGATGGAGTTCACGAAGAAGAACCGATTGTAATGGGCAAACGCCAAGCAATTTCACTCTTGATTGGTGCTACAGTAATGGTTGCTTGGATGGCGGAAATAATGGTTCATTCGATAGAGTCAGCCGCAGATAAATGGGGATTACCTACACTGTTCATCGGTGTAATTCTTCTTCCTCTATTTGGTAATGCAGCGGAACATTTCACAGCTGTCAGTGTTGCTGGTAAGAATAAGATGGATCTCGCCTTCTCAATTGCTGTAGGCTCAAGTACTCAGATTGCAGTGTTTGTTGCCCCAGCAATGGTGATTTTTGCTTGGTTTTTGGGAGTACCACTTACTTTCCAGTTTGGACTGTTTGAAACGGTAGCCACTTTTCTTGCAGTTTTGATAACCAATACCATTGCATCAGATGGCAAATCGAATTGGCTTGAAGGTTCCATGTTGTTAGCAACCTACGCAGTACTTGCCTTCGCCTTTTACCTCTATTGATTTAGTATCTTGAGGGTTGTGCTCTCAATTTTTTGCCGTTCGGCGCAGATTACCAGACCAATATCCCCATATGAAAAATCCACAAAAAAGTGAAATCATGTGTGCTGAAGAGGTGAAAAAACTAATTCCATGCAAAAAATGATTCCAAGATTCAAAACCAATTGCAATTGCTGGAATCACCCAGACATTCTTGCTTTGANGTGAGGATGCCCCAATAATACCGTAAAAACCAGCAGAACCGCCCATCCAATTACGTGAAAAACCTTCAGCAAGGAGTTCACTTTCAGGCCAAATAAAGTCTGAGATGTTCATCAGTGTAGCCATAATCAGAGCAGCAATGCAGGTAAAGAGCATGAAAAGAAAATAGGTACGTAGAGCACCTAGCCGTGTTTCGAATGATTGAACAAATAATAGAAATCCAAAGGTTACGAAAATAATATGCTCGTTTGAATTATGAAATATTGGTGCGATTAGAAGAGAAGAGAAAAAATGCAACGGGGCATTAACAATATCAGCAGGCCATATCCCCCCTATACAGTATAGTCCACCACCGGCGATATGGCAGCCATATTCTGGGCCACGCCCCAGTGTTAACCAAATCAACCAGATGATGATTAGGTAGGTGTAGGNAAATTTCCGAGAGAGAAACGCTTGGTATGGCTTCAATACTTTACCGGTTGAGTCACGCCAAGGCCAAGACCAAGGGAATAGCGTTTTATTTTCCTTATTCACTAATTCACCTCTGCGGAGGATTAATTCCATCGTAATATTCTGCCACAGCAGTTTCTAATTCAGACGAGATTTGAGATTCATCAAGGGTAAGAGTAATTCCGTCACGACGTAAACAATTTCCATCAACCCAGACATCGAGACATTTAGCAGTTGAATAGAGTAGGTTAGCAAGCAGGCGTCGGTCACCGATTCCGCGCGGACGCATACTAATTTCATCTAATGACCAAGTAACCCAGTCATTAGAGCCTTTAGTAGCAAGTTGCCACGCTTCAGTAGGCGGTAGAATAGTTGCGTCCCAGTGATCGTGGCGTTGAATCAGTGATGCCGATTTAGCGTCTGCTCGCATATCAAGAGAATTGTTTGAAGCCGCACCATCAGTTCCAAGCCTTACATCCACTCCTGCTTCTTTCATTGCAGGATAAGAAAGAGTGCCGCCAGTTGCGAGTTTTTGATTACTGACAGGACAGTGAACAGCATGAGCGCCGTGATTGGCAAGAATTCGCATCTCNCGTTTAGTTACCCAGCCACAGTGAGCACAAACGGTACCTTTGGTGAAGTAGTCTATTGAATCTAGATATTCGATTGGATACATACCATGTTCAGAGTGGCATGCTGCTACTTCAGANCGTGTTTCAGATGTATGGATATGTAATCTCGCATCATATTGCCGCGACAAATCACTTGCGCGCCTCAAGATTTCTTCTGAACAGGTNTACACAGCGTGCGTGGCAATTCCATATTCTACCCGTCCATCTGCTAATTTTCCAGCGCGTAGAAGTGCTTCCAATTCTCCTATCACCTTGCCACTGTCACTAGACCCATCTTCTGACGGTGGCCAATCAGTGGTTGGACCACACACAATACCTCTTATTCCAGCATCAGCCATTACTGGCGCAATGGCTTCGGGAAAATGGTACATATCGCAAGCGAAGGTGGTTCCAGAAGCAATGAGTTCTGCTACGCCAGCTCTAGTGCCTATTTTGACAAATTCAGGAGTAACCCTTCTCTCTGTTGGAAAAATATTAGTTTCTAGCCAATCGTTCAGAGTGAGACCTTCTCCCATTCCTCTATTGAGTACCATNGGTAAGTGGGTGTGCCAATTTTGCATTGAACGGGTAATCACACGATTAGACCCATCAATGGTTGCCACTACATCCTCATCTCCTTTTGACAGACTCCAAGACCCTTCAGGGTGGAGAATAAAGTCACCATGTTTGAGTTCACAATCGTGGTCAATGAGGCGGCATTGAGTATAACGAACAAGTCCGGTTGCTCCCTCTANCATCAGCATCACCTGCAAATTGGGCGAGACGGCTCTCCGCATCATGGTTGTGATGGCGGGGTTGAAGAGAGCCGGCGTTTTCGATGAGTTCGTACCATGGCCGAAGACCCATATCGTGTGCTGGGTGTCTCTCCTGAAGCGAGTGACGCTGAGATTAAGCGCATTTATCGCAAACTCGCCCGTCAACACCACCCAGATCGTAACCCTGATGATGCAGCGGCAGAAGGCAGATTCAAGGAAATTCAAGCAGCCTACGATTTAATTGATACTTCTGAAAAGCGTAGAAAATTCGATGAACAAAAGAGAATTTCCAATATGTTCGGTAGCGGAGGTGGTGGCGATTTCGGTAATTTTGAATTCAATTTTGAGGGCGGCGGGGGTATCGAAGATATTCTAGCCTCATTTTTCGGTGGTAAAGGAGGCAATCCTTACTCAGGCCAGAGTAGTGGTAATATCTTTGACCAAACAGGACGGGCACGTCAAACCCAGCAACCAAAATCACAACATGGGACCAATATTGATTCTCCACTTGATTTGACCTTGGAAGAAGCAGCTTCCGGCGTAAAGAAGCCATTTACAATCTCAAGACGTAAAAGGTGCGACACCTGTAAGGGCGGCGGTTGTAGCAAATGTGCTGGCCAAGGAGTAATTCGTAAAACCAGTCAAATCACAGTCACAGTTCCAGCGGGGGCAGAACACGCTTCAGTCATGCGGCTCAAAGGGATGGGGCATGAGTCTGCAAATGGCCAACCTGGTGATCTTCTATTAACCGTAAGAATCGATGCGGATGAAGGCCGAAGTTGGGAGGGCGGTAGATTGATTCAGTTGGTTGAAGTTTCATACAGCACAATGATGCTTGGNGGCAAAATCAGAATTCACACTCCAGCAGGCAAGATTGTCGAGGTAGAAGTTCCTCCCAATTCGCGTTCAGGTGACCGTCGTAGATTACGGGGTCAGGGATACAATGGTGGCCCATTAGATGTTGAACTTACACTATCAGAATCGAGTGAACTTACTCNNGAGCAAGAAGCCGCACTAAAGGCACTANGNGATAGCGGCTTGTGATTTNCCCTCTAATCAGCATGCACATCGTTAACATCTAACCAAATTACTTCGCAAGGAAGTTCTAGCAAGCCAGCTATGCTTGGCACAGTTCTGCCTTCATCACTGTGCACCAATTCTTTGACATAAGTTCCACTTTCAACACGCACCTCCATCTGTGCTTCATCACCTTCCGTGGCGATGTTTGTGATGCTAGTCACCTTACGTTTTCTCACTTTATCTGCTCTACGGTGTGCAACCCTTTGCGGGGTCTGTTGTTCAAGAGTAACTCCTTCAAGCGATGCTATGGTGTCCTCAACTTTTGCCGAATCACATTCTCCATCAATTTTGAAGCGAATGGTGTAGGATTTATCTGCATCAGTTCCTTTGATTCTTGCAACTTCCGAACGTCTTGATTGGCGTAGTTCGTCGATTTCTACTCTACCGGCTGATGTTGAATTGACAAGTTCAGTCATTTCTGCAAGATCCGCGTATCTTCTTTTCGGGCTTTTCATCTCAATGACAAATGGTCGCCCGCGGCCAAGGCATCTCACATCTATATCTTCACGCCCCATGCCGTGAAATGCNGTATCTCTTGCATCAAATGCGGCACGCAATGGTTCACCAATCTGGTCTTGGACGCTTGTAGCATACTGCTGGCCTGTACCTTCACAAGATTCACATCCCCCATCACGTCCTTTGCAGGAACGACAAGGCCAACGTGTCTGGGGAATACCTCGTTCTAACTTACGGTATCTTCCATAGAGGTAAAGCGATCGTAATTCTATGGATGGCTCAAGTGTCAAAGTGTCAATGAGTAACATCACTTCAGGTTGTTCTTTGACTAATTCAGCATCACCTAATTTTGCAGATAATTGAGCGCTTAGCGCATCGTTGAAAGCGGATTTTAGTGCTTGGCTACCAGTTGCGCCAAACTGCGTCCTCAAATCATCTTCAGCAATAACTTGGTCTTTAGCAAAATGCGCTCCAAGTTGTAACTTTTTGAATTCAAACTCTGATAATTGATTTACAACTTGTTCGGCAATCTCCTTAACATCCACAAAGAGGTCTTCACAAAATGGACAATATTCTACATCTTCANTATTACTTGTACCTCGATTAATCGAGGCGTCTCGCAGTGAAGCACCGAGTTGTTCAGCATCATTCCAAGTGAATGTTTTTCCCGACAAACGTGCAATACAATAGTTGCAAGCACCCAATTTCACAAGATTATCNAATCCATCATCTGAGGGNGGNGGNGNTGAAACCATAAATTCNTCNAATTCTAAATCATAATCACTGATTTCTTCCTCCTCTTCTTCTTCAAGAGGTACCAAATCAGCCCAGGGGTCGTATGCAGAACCGTAGCCTGCAGAAGCATAGTTGCTCCAATCCTCATCTTCGCTATCCTTTTCTTCAGACATGGGGCTACCCCAATGCCACCGAACGGGGAGACCGGTCGATTGCAAATCTCCGAATAACTCATCCTTCAAGAGTCTATGCTATTGCTTGGTTGCCGTTTTATTACCCGCGCGCATCTCTAAGAACAGAACGATATGAGGTAATTCCAAGCATCCCACTTGCGATAATTAATGATGCTATCAGTGAGAAGAAAATCATCGCAGCAGAGAAGGTTCCAAACAGAGAGAAGAAGCCCATAGGTGAGAAGGAGATAACTAGGAANCCAAGAACATCTGAGGTGGCAGAGCCAATCAGAGCAACTCCAGATGCTCCACCCACTGCAACGATGCTTGCAAGCACGGCTTCCCCNCTGTCCCTCTCCTCGCGGAATCNCTCAACCACATGTATGACATAGTCGATTCCAACCCCAAGAGAGAGAGTTGCAATAGCAACAGTTACCATATTCAATCCATATCCTAGAACAGCAATTAAGCCGTACAACCAAATCACCACCACGATAATCGGTGCTGTGGTCAGCAGAGAGAGCGCAAGGGAATCGTGACCCCACAGGACGCCAGCAATAAGAGCAACAATGCCGACTACCATGCCGATAATCGAGCCAGCAATAAATGTGGTAATTGCCCACGCCGCTAGAGCAATGGCCACAGGCGCATAACCGAAGGATATGGCACCCCAGAGCAGTCCACCTTCCATATTGTGCTTCATGCGTTTTTTATTCTCCTCTGTTGAGGGGCGGAATCCCCACCACAGCGTGATGACACAGAATACAACACCGAGCAATAAAGTAGATTGCATCTCATTATTTAGGGATGAAGCAGCGACAAAACGGGCAACGGGCTCGCCGGTGGCAATAGCCCATGTTACTGGATATTCTTCGTTGGTGAAAGCATCATCAATATCGCCTTTTGTTCTCATATCATCTTCAGATAGATTCTCGAATGCCGACATGTCACGGTAAAGTTCTGCAAGAGCCTTTTCCACAATTGGAAATTGTTCTGGTTGTCTTAATCCGTATCGAAGTAACATTCGTTTATACTGGGGGATACTTCCATCAGCTGCTAACCATGGTTTGCTTGGGTCAAGAGGTCGGTCTGGAGCAATGTATAGCGCCATGATTGACGGTGGTAACGCTGGTGTAGAATTTGTTTTAGGGATACCATGAACTGAAACATAACCTACTAAGTAGCGAAGACAATCTTCATCATCAGTCATGGGTAATCCAATATTTGATCGAGTACAGTTCACCCCACCCTCTGAATCTGCAGGATTCCACCCCGCCTCCATAAATGGAGTGACATTATTTGCCATGGCAAGAATTGCTATGTTGACGAAGTCATCATAACTGCTCATGTCAACCTCTCCATTTGCTGAAATCGCGAATTTATCAGGATCATCAGGTCCGTGAATATTCATGTTTGCTCTAGTTTCAGCAATAGCAGAATATACGCGAGGGTCAAGGACATCGCCTTCAATCAAAATTTCACCAGGTTCTCCTTCAGAGTAGAAACGAGTGTTGACTAGTGAGACAACAGTAGCGAAATCAGATTTCTCATCGAAGAAATCTTCCACCTTAAAATCACCTTCTAGATTGAGCATCATGGGTGCAGCGATTGCTGAAATGAGAAGTGCTAACATTACCACTAATGGGCCAGTAATTGCAGATGTTTTGGCAATTTGAGCAAGCCAACTACTTGGAACCAAGTGTATTGTGTCACTATCTTCCGGTAGAAGTTTACCTCTCTTCTCTAACCATTTATCAACATCTAGTCTTACCAAGGGTACCCAAATTCCAGTTAGAATAAATGCAGAAGCAACACCAAGAGCAGCTTCAATTCCAAATGAACGAAGTGCAGCGATATCAGATACAAGATTGGCAGAAAATGCTGCCATTGTGGTCAGAGATGTAAGTAAGATGGCACGACCAACCCGATTCAGAGAGATTGATGCAGCCTCATCACATTCTACACCCTTTTTCCTTTCTTCCTTGTATCGATGCAGAACATGTAAACTATCATCGATTCCTAATGCAAGGATGAGGATTGGGAGAAGATTTGAGAATTGGCTCCTTTCTATCAGTGGATGACCTAGGGCTTGGCTGGCTTCACCAAACCATCCGATTAGACCAAACATCCACAATAGACTCAAACTCAATCCAGTTGTGACAATTCCAACATCACTCCATCGGCGAAGACTGGCCCAAAGTAGAATCGTAACGATTAATCCCATTACCAATAATAGTGACACACTCTCTTGCAATTCACGATTGACTTCGATGTTGATTCCGTGTGGTGGAGCCAACATTGTCACAGATAGTTGATCATTCACTCGAATCTTCTGTTCAAGACTGAGCAGAGCCCAATCAGCAGAACAAGGACCATCTCCCGATTCTTGACTTTGCAAACACTCTTCTTGGGTTAGATTGGGCGGAGTTGTATACAATTTCAATCCGTGCCAAGTCATCGAATTTTCTTCAGAGCGAGCGTCGTTCCAAACAAATGTATAGCCAGTATTGGTCAT
>NYYK01000004.1 GCA_002685895.1 Methanobacteriota archaeon | reverse complement strand
TAACCGGTGCTGTTGAGCCAGGTGTTGATGGCCATTGGATTCCTTGTGAAGAGATTCAAAAGGAATCTGATGATCATATAGAAGACACTGAAAGTGGTGGATTTTTGCCTGGATTTACTTCAGTAATGACTCTGTCCATCCTATTTGTTGCTGCGATCATATCACGAAAAAGAGACTGAGTATCACCCCGATTCGGATTGTCCAACATGAGGTAAGAGTTAGTGCATAACCTCCTTTGAGTAAGTAAATTGGTTGAAATAGGTCTAGGACACACCGTGCGCTATGCTCGGGGCCTCAGTGAGCCATTTATTATTGAATGTTGAAACTTTTTTTCTGCGACTGATTGATAGCATCTACCGAGTTTCTCTGCACATGGAGAGCATCGTGCTTGGCGGTGGTTGCTTTTGGTGCGTTGAGGGTGCACTGAAGGGATTACGTGGTGTCAGTGGTGTGCTGCCAGGATATTCTGGCGGTAATGTAGAGAATCCCACCTATGAGCAGGTTTGTGGTAAACAAACAGGGCACGCCGAGGTTGTTAGTGTCACTTTTGACCCAGAGGTCCTAGGTCGCCAGACTCTTCTTGAGGTGTTTTTCACCTGTCATGACCCTACTCAATTGAATAGGCAAGGCCACGATGTTGGTCCACAGTATCGTAGTGTAGTATTCTATGCAGACGAGGAACAGAGAGCCGATACAGAATTGCTAATCGCAAATCTTGCAGACTTATTCCCAAACCCAATTGTCACAGAGGTAAGTCCTCTAATCAACTTCTTTCAAGCAGAAGATTACCACCATGATTACTTCGCCAAGAACCCTAGAAATCCCTACTGCATGACAGTGGTAGCGGCCAAAGTCACTAAGACTAGAGCCAAGCATTCATCACTCTATGAGTGATTCATCACGAGTCTTTCATTTACCACATTTGTTAATAGATTATTTTTGTCTACCTTCGATGGCTGAATTTAGCAAAGCGACAGCCGCAATAACTCTTCGATCCAAAGGATGCCCAGTGGGTATCATCACATCGGTCTTTTTGATGATAGGGTTGAATCTCTGATTCATCATGATATCATGCTGACCTTGAATACTGAAGTGATATTTCGCTGGAATCAATGGAACAAATCTCCTTAGGATTGCATTACTATCTTCAACAAATTCAGCATATTCATTTCCGTTTGCATCAAGTATTTTCCACGTATCTTTAAAAATTGACTTGAGACCCTTTCGGCGCGCTGCTCCGAGATTTTCACCAGTTGTCATATCAACAATATCGTACGTAGCTCCAAAATCAATCACGCTTCTTGCTTTTATTGAAATTAGAGGCTGGGTACATGTTTCATCTGAATATAGGACAATATCTTCCTTTAATTTGAAGCGCTTTTGTTTTGAATAAGCAATTACTTGATCATTAACGTCTTTGAACCAAAAAGCCCCACCAAAAACTCTCCAAAATTTCGTTTGTATGTAATAACTGTCCATCGTAAATAATGCACTCATGTTGTTGCCGACTATAATTTATGATATATTATTTTCTAAACGCCAATTAGGTGGATTGTAGCAGATAAATAATCTCTGCGTGATCAGCCCCCATATTGTCTAATGCAACATCATTCAGCAATACCCAGTCAGCATGTACAGCATCATCACCAGCCACTGGCACTCCTTCCGATTCTACCGAGTAGAATATTGTGATAATATGCCCGCGAGGGTCGCGCTCGGGGTCACCNCTGACAGANATGATANCNCTNACCTTACCAGCCAAATTACACTCTTCCATTAATTCTCTTAAGACAGCAGTTTCAGGGTCTTCACCTTCATCTACAAAACCACCAGGAAAAGCCCAGCACCCTTTCCAAGGCTCTTGCCCTCTTCGAATTAGGAGAACTTCGCGTTCATTACCTTCACCACGTACAACCACCGCATCAACAGTTAGTGCAGGGTTGCGATAAGTGCCACATGCGGAGCAGGGTCCATCTGTCAAGAATTAGCCTCCATACCTACGTTTGCGTTTTTGATAGGAATCAATCGCATCATAGAAGTCATTACGGCTGAAAGAAGGCCAGTGAACATCAGTGAAGTGAAGTTCAGAGTAGGCGATTTGCCACAACAGGAAATTCGAAATTCTCTCTTCTCCGCTAGTTCTGATGACCAAGTCTGGGTCTGGGAGATTTGCAGTGTATAGGCGATTAGAAATCTCTTCCGTGTTGATGTCCTCAAGAGTAATTTTTCCTTTGGCGTGGTCTTGTGCAACATTTCGCACAGCGTCAACAATTTCTTCTCTCCCACCATAGGCTAAACATATTGTAAAGAGGAAATCATCGTAATCTGCAGTATCATCCTCAGCTCTCTTAATGGCATCTTGCACATCTTTTGGCAGTAGCTCCAATCTCCCGACAGCGTTTACTCTGACATTGTTGTCATGAATACGTGAGTCAGTTCGTATCTCATCAAAACCATTGATGTAAAGCTCGTAGAGTTCACCGAGTTCTTCGATATCCCTCCCAGAAACATTTTCAGTAGATAGGGCATAAACCGTGAGATATGGAATCCCTAANTCGAGTACCCAATCCAAAACCTCCTTGAGTTTATCTTTACCATGGCGGTGTCCTACTTTTTTATCTAAATCTTGACTCCATGCAAATCGTCGGTTGCCATCCATGATAATTGAAATATGCTTTGGCAATACCCCTTTCTTCAGTCGATCCCTCAGTCGATTTGTTCGAACTCTGTCAGTTCTTGTGATGATGCTGTAAGCATATCGTGAGTTGGCGATAAATCTAGCAGGTCCGCGGATAATCCGCCACTTGAGAAGCCATCTTGCGGTGCTATCGATGGCTTTTCCAATTCTCCCCATTCAATCACCCGGCTCGCAATATTGTGGCGTCGTGGACAGGGGGAGGATGACATCTTTCTTCATGCCTGCCCTGATGAGATAGCAATGATTTCAAGGAGAGAAGTTGATTTAAGGCTTTAATCNAAGATTAAATCTGCAGATTTTCTGATTTTATTAAGGACNGATGAAGGTGCATTGACAACAATGATTTCACCAGCATCTGGCCACACAGCCAAATCTGATTTCGAGTTTCCAGCATATCCAAATCCCTTCCCTCCATATCGTTCAACCAGTGCAGCCGCTTTGTTTGCAGCGGCTAGATTTGCTCCAGTTTCAGAAGCCATCACATCATCGAAAAGACCAACATGGCTTGCAATTTTCTCAGCCACGGAACGAGTAGAGGCAGTACACAAGACAATTTCGTCACGTGTTTCTCTCTCTGCTTTCAGCCAAGTAAGGAATTCTTTGTGATAGGTTAGTTCAGCAGGATCGAATAGTAATTTCTCAGCAAGTCTATGTTTCCAGATAGTACGCTTACCAGTAATTTCTTTGAAAAATACCCATGGAATTAGCCATGGGCGCCAAAATAGAACACGCTTTATGGTCACCCAACTCATGTCGGTTAGAATGAGCGTACCGTCTAAATCAACNGCGAGTGGAAGGGGTTTTGCCGCTTCGCTCACGACTCTCTCGCCGCTAGCATGTGCTGTCAATGCTTCGCTTCTGTTCAGGTGGTTGAGCAGNAGAAGCAAAGGCAGTAGACCTCTGCCGATAGTAAGGGGCGGATATTTTGAGCCAGCAGTTGAGCATGGAATCGTTTGCAAACGAGTCTTGGTTTCCTGTTGGAATTGCCCAATCACTTGAACCAGCTGCCAGCCAAGTGCCTGAGGGTTTTGAGGCGTGGCGACTACACACAAAATTTGACAGTCATCTCTTTTTTTGGCCAACTGGNGACATTGAATCTATTGATTGGTGGCAAANGGTCATTCCAATTGGTGGCGGAGGAAACCGCTGGGGGGAACCTCCGCACATTGAAGGGGGCAAAATCGAGAGAGTCGATTCAACAGAGCGCCTCGCATTTTTGTTGACTGAAAAGGGAGGACGTAAAGTAATAATTCAATTTNTACCGCTTGATGATAGAGGTAACGCCCGTATCCTATCTGAACTTGAATCTCCTCACATTAATTCTGCTTTTGGTGGTCTGCAAGTTGGCAAGAAGGATTTACTTCTATTTTTCCGGCAAGCAGATGGGGTGGGCGCAGATGAGTTGATTAGCGCAGCAATAGATGAGAATGATANNGTNACTGCGNCNNAAATTTGCAANAGAGTTGGAGCNGTACTAGGAAAATTCCACACCGTTGCCTTGGCAAAGAAAGCGATGCCTAATGATGAGCGAAAATGGAATGCTCGCCTCAAACAACTTGAGGAACGAGTGTTATCAAATACGCTCTGGAGAGCGCCCCATACTCACGGCACTTTAGCAACNATAACNCACCGNAATTTTGGCTTGGAAGCGGTATGTATCGATGAAGATGAGGAATTGATAGATCGTTGTTATGATAGCCCATTCAACACCATATTACCCTCTTCAGTTGATTATCCATCAGTACGCGACCTAGCTGCAGCTTACCGTTCACTTGCCACCCTTTGTGCAGAAAAAAAGGTCGACCAAGAGAGAGAAATTTCACTTCGTAAAGCAATCTTTGAGGGTTGGACTTCTACTGCACCTGATTCGATTACTTCCCCTTCAACCCTTGATAGTTATCGCGGGGGTGTGCCAATCTGGGAATATGAGCAGGTTTTGGAGGAAGCAGCAATTGCTCAGGCGATTGATGAACCAATTGCCGAACGGACGAAATGGTGGTTGAACCATGTTAATCGTATTCAGGCTCAAATGTACCGCTCACGCTCGTTTGCAGCCCTTTCCCTTGTCTGTGGTGTTGCTGCAGTGTTCGCTCCATTTGCTGAACAGTGGGTTGCACAACTTTCAGACCGTCTCTCTCTTTCCTTAGCACTTATTCTAACATCTCTTGGTTCGCGTTGGCTATATCGCCGCCGAGCACCACCTCCTTACTAATTTGAAAAAATTACATGATTTATATAGGGTCAGTAATCCTGCAACTACATGACAAATTGGACACCTTTTCCTCATAAAGTAATGATTAGTGCAGGCGCAATAAATAACCCTAATTTAATGATGCATGGGCCTGATTGTCCTGGTGGAGTAAGACCGCACTGCCAAATTATTCATAATAACATAATTTGTCATGATTGTAATGAAGAAGTAGATGCATGGGCACCAGATCCTCAAGTATTAGACGACCCTGAAATTGCTTCAGGATTTTTTGAAGGAGCAGGAGTTAGTGGAGGTGGAATGAATTGTTATCCCGGTGTACCAGGAGGTGCTTGTTATCCAGTTTGTGCAATTCATGTTGATTTGACATCTGAATCATTAGGGGCAATAATCCGCAAACATCTTCGCTCATGTGGGCATCTAACTCGCCACTTCATCATAGTGGGATTTTCAATTAATTCTTTNNATNATGCAGTTCGNAGTAATTTGTTTAATGCNATACGAGAAATGTATGANTTNACACACCCNGGNGAATTNACTTTNGAATTCCGNATTTTTGATGGNNCNGTNGTTTNTCTTTGATNAATTTCGTANAAACAANTCATTTGNANATTCATAGATGATTGGGANNCCAGTNGGNATCTCAAGNGAGAGAACTTCNTCTTTGGATAANCCTTCAATATGCATTACGATGGAGCGCAAAGAGTTTCCNTGNGCAGCNACAAGNACGTTTTTNNCNTCTTTNAAGTCGGGTATGATTAACTCCTCTAGACACGGTATNGTGCGNGCAGCACAGGTNTCNAGACTTTCACCACNNGGTGGNGGNNTNTCATACGAGCGCCTCCAAATGTGAACTTGTTCGTCTCCATATTTCTGCCGAGTCTCATCTTTGTTGAGCCCCTGNAAATCTCCATAGTGTCTCTCATTGAGTCGCCAATCGCAAATAGTGGATATTTCTCCTGATGCTTTGTTGTGGCTCATCGTTATCTCAGCAGTTCGCTGCGCCCTTTTTAGGTCGCTAGTGTAGATGATGTCAAAAGCAATATTTGCCAAATCATGTCCAGCTTGAGTGGCCTCTTCTTCACCTTTTGGAGATAGATCAACATCAGTCCAACCCGTGAACTTGTTAGCAGCGTTCCAAACAGATTGCCCATGTCTGAGCAGTATCATTTGGCTCATTGAATCACTCTCTCGAAGCGCGCATACGCGGCTCAAAGAATTCAAGTCCGATATCATCAGCTAACCGACTNACATCGAGCAGTAGTTTTTCACGCGCATCTTTTTCCTCATTACCACCAGAGACATTCCAGTAGATGTTGCAGGCAATCTCGTACGAGTCTTTGGATATGTTAGACACACGTGCGTATGAATCATCATGCTTCTGTGTCTTTGGGTGTTCACACACTATTTTCCAGATACCTGTGCAGAATTCCTCCAATGAATCAGCATTGCTTGTCAGGTCGAGGTAGAAGATTGGTTGGTAGCGTCTCCAACGTCGTTTGCCGAAGTTCTCGATGCTCTTGTTCACTAAGGTGCTGTTGGGCATAGTGATGACTGTGTCAGCAGAGGTTCGCATCAGTGTTGTACGGATACCCACCTCGATTACCTCTCCTTCGCTAGAACCTACCTTAATCCAGTCCCCTACGCTGAAGGGGCGGTCAAGTAGCAAGGTGATTGAGCCAAACAAGTTTCCAAGGGTGTCCTTGGCTGCGAACGCGAACGCTAAACCACCTATTCCAAGGCCTGCAATTAGGGTTTTAACATCGAATCCGAATGCATCTGCAATCAACACCGCTCCAGAGAATAGGACTATGACTCGCAACACGCTTTCTATTGCAGATACCAGTGTCTTTTCGGTGCCATCTAGAACCCCATCATCATCCCACCAAGTGATAAATTTCGGAACTAAGTCCACCATATGCATTAGCCCCAAAACTAGGCCGATGAGGAAGGTTAATTCTGCAAAAGCAGATAGCCAGAATTCATATTCAGGTGGAAGAATAATGGGAACATCATTTAGAGAGTATTCTGACAAGCGGTCAATTCCTACTCCCCATACCCATCCAGCTGCCGCCGCACCAAAAGACACGCGCGAGCGCATCTCAAATTCGTTCACAGAATCCACTTTGCCCGTAATTGGTTTCATTATCAATGGAAACAGGTAAATTAGCAGTAGTCTAGCGGCAAGACCCACCAGTAATATTCCGAGTAGTGCAGCCCAAACTCCCGTTTGGACTCCTAAAATCAAGTTTTCCCAGCCGGGAACCATTCGAATGAACGCGTCCATTAGTTTGCCGGAGTAGGCATTGTTTGAAAAGCCAACGGCGAAAAAACCACATTCTTAGAGTGAATAGGTGTGCGTTGTGTGAGGTTACAAAAGTTCCTGCAAATTGGCGGTTCATTCAATAGGTGAAGCAGGTTGGACACCTACGGTGTCAAGGTGCGCAATGCGAGAACGATACTCATAACGCTCCTCTTTCTAAACTCTCTAGCATTGACTGCTAGCGTTGGTGCAACAGCCCAAGAAGAGGAAGTTACCGGTGCATCTCCTGAGGATCAATGGTCTCTAGAATATGCTTACCAAGTATTTCCTTGGTATGGTGATGACCGCATCCAGTTCAACGAATACCACGATTATTTCACCATGAAAGAAAGGATGCAGCAATTGACTGAGGCAAATTCTGACATCATGGAATTCCACGAAGGTCTAGTTGGGGGAGTTAATGCTCGTGGTGTCGAGATGGGTGCTGATAATTACGAAGGTTGGTATTATGGGCACTCAAGTCCATGGGTGAAAATTACCGGTGGAGATGATGGAGTCCAGGGTGGTGAATGCAACTCCTTTGTTGGTGACTGTGGAAATTATGCTGACCGCCCTGATGTCATGTTGGTTGGTAATCATCATGCAAGAGAGTGGATGTCATACGAAGTGCCAATGTTATTCCTTGAGACACTCGTCTATTACTATGGTATGGATGGTATCGATAATGACGGCGATGGCCAATATGATGAGGACCCTTGGGGCGATGCTGATGGAGATGGTGTCCTCGATGATGATGGCGACTGCCTTTCACTAAACGCCTCATTTCAAGATTACAATGGAGATGGGGTAGCATGTGGCCCGGGTGATCTTGGGGTTGACGAGGATTTTGATGAAGGCGAAATTACAACTCTTGTTGACACCCGCGAAATCTACTTAATTCCAATGTTGAATGTTGACGGCAATCGCTACGACCGCGAAGAATACTGTGGCGAGACTGCATGGGAAAACTGTAGAACCTCAGGATGGAGAAAGAATCTGCGAGATAATACGGTAACCGGATTTACACCTTTACCAGATCCAGATGAAGAAGTAGACGAAGGTTGCGATGGTGTTGATTTGAATCGCAACTATCAGTTTGAGTGGGGGGCACCTTTGGGTGCCACAGGCCCACTCATCCCAGGGATGTGTTATGCTGGTGTCAATAATGATGTTTACAATGGACCAGTAGATGATACCGACAATGATGGTGATCTACAAATCAATGAAGACCATGTTGATGGCAATGATGATGATGCAGATGGGCAGATTGATGAAGATTGGTGGGGGGGTAACTCAGAGCCTGAGACACTCTTCATCCAAGATATGACTGAAATGAATGATGACAATGGAGATGGTGCTTCTGAATTCAAGGCAACTCTCACATGGCACTCTTTCTCAGAATTGGTTCTCTATCCATGGGGTCATTGTACTGGTTGCCATGCTCAAGANGAGGCTGAACTAATTTACCATGGTGCTAAAATGGCTGAGATGACTGAATATGAAAATATGCAATCTAGCGACCTCTACCCGACTACTGGTGACTTCTGTGATTGGCATTATGGAGTACACCGCTCATTCTGTTACACTATTGAAATTGGCACTGCCTTCCATCAATCCCCTGATGAAGTTAAGCACATTGCAGTTCTAAATCTTGGTGTTGCATTCTACATGACAAAGATNGCCGATAATCCTGTTGAACGAGCCCGAATTGGAATTGAGAATGCAGAAAGGGCACAGTGGGTGACATCTCCAGAAAATCTAACTGTTCCAGATTCAGGNCCAATTCCAATCAACATGTGTGTTCACGATGTTTTCCCTTGGTCTAGTGATATCAATGCTAGCCATCTCCGTTGGCGAATAGTGAAACCTACTCGCGTTCAGTCAGACTATGGTCCAATAGATTGGATTGAAGAGGAGTGGCACGATTCTGCATTTGTGGAAACTGGTGATAATTGTACTCTTAATGATGGGAATAATGGCTCTCTGATAGTGTCAAATCTTGATGTGCCAGATGACATGTCTGGAAGAATACANTACAAGGCTATGCTTGGAACTCTTTCAGGTACCTATCCGTTTGAGTACCCCGCAGCGGGAGAGTACCACGAAGCGTCATTCCCATACCGTGCTCCATTTGGCAATGTTGTCTTGGCATTCCTACTTTTCTTCATTGTAGCAGCATCTGTTTGGGGTGGCCTTGGCGTAGCCCTGAAAATTATGATGGATAGTGGCAAAGAAGAGCCATCTCTTGGCAAACAAGAAACGCAAGGTTAGGTGATTCAATTGCAGAAGGGCAGTGATGAGTTCGGCAGCCGCATTGGCCTAATTTTCGCAGCTATTGGAGCGGCTATTGGCACAGGAAACATCTGGCGATTCCCTAGAATGGTTGGNGCTAATGGTGGTGGCACTTTCCTAATCCCGTGGCTCTTTTTCCTCTTTATTTGGTCAATTCCTTTGGTTATCGCTGAGTTCGCTATAGGTAAGCGAGCAAGAACTGGAACAGTTGGTGCCTTCCGTATTTTCGCTGGACGTAGGTTTGCATGGATGGGTTTGTGGACTGCATGGATTTCTACAGCAATAGGATTCTACTACGCAGTTGTTGCAGGTTGGTGCGTCAAATACTTCACACTAGGTGCCTCAAATGGTCTTGCAAATGTTGAAACGATAGATGTATGGAATGAATTCTTGAAATCACCAGAGCAGGTGATCATGTTTCAGTTCATCGTGATTGCGATTACAGTGCTAGCAATTTGGAAGGGTGCTAAGGCTATTGAGAAGGCAAACATCTGGATGATGTGTTCTTTGTTCGTGATGCTCTTCACTACTCTAGCACTCGCTCTTTGGATGGATTTCTCAGACGGTACTCTTGACGGAGCGACCTTCATGTTCAGTGTTCAGTGGGANATTNTNGCCGAGCCAGAAACGTGGATAAACGGACTTTCACAATCTGCATGGTCTTGTTCAGCAGGTATGGGTATGGCGATTACCTATGCCGTGTACATGCGCAAAGATGAGGACACCGCTCTTAATGCTGCAACGATGGGATTGGCCAACAACAGTATCTCAATCATTGCTGGTTTGGCTGTATTGTCAGCAATATTTGCAGCATCCCCTGACCCACTTGCAGTTGTTANTGGAGGTAGTAGCGCCATCACTTTCCTAGCACTTCCAGAGGTGTTTGCTCAGGCGCCAGGAGGCCCAGGCGGCAGATGGTTGATGATGACAGCCTTCTTCCTTGGTCTTTCATTTGCTGCACTAACTTCAATGATTTCAACTGTCGAACTCTGTGTACGTAACTTCGTNGANCANGGNATTGAGNGNAACAAAGCNGTNGGCTTTCACNGCGNGTGCTATTTTCTTACTCGGNNTACCAAGCACATTCGTTTGGATTCATCTNGATGCAGAGGGNGTTGCTTTNCCAGAATTCCTNGAAGTNCAAGACCACATCTGGGGTTATGGCCTAATGTTTAGCGGCCTTTTCATCGCTTTCAGTATCTGGAAATATGGTTATTACAAGTGGCGTGGGTTAGTTGAAGATGGAAAGGTTGATGATGGCATTGCATCATTTTTCAAGCACGGGATGTCAGGTTTCAGAGATGACTTCATTAACACTGGAGACAACGATATATGGGTGCCAAGAGCATGGGATTTCATCATGTATTTCGCTTTCCCAATTCTCTTCACTGTACTCATACTCTCCTACTTTGGTGACTTGATTAGTTCGTTCGACCCATGGTATTCTGCATTTGGTTTAGATCCACACGGAGCAGGAATCATCTTCCTATTTTGGGGCGTGGTAGCAGCACTGTTCATTGGTTTCAATGACTATGTATTGACTCGTAGACCAGTCTATCTCGGTGAAGGGCATTGGATTACAGGGTTGTTTGATAGGAGCAATTGGGAGATGCGCGATGCTCCATTATTCCGAAATGTTCCAGAAGGTGCAGAGGTTTCAATTGAGGACTTGCCTGGTGGAAGTGACCCACAAATTGTCGAGGTTGGCGAAGTTCCCCCCGGTTGGGAAGGCGTCTATGGCGACGTTATGGATGCTGAACTCGCTTGAGGGTGGGTTCAAGACGCATTGCCGTTTGAGTGGTATCAGGTGAACCTGTGAGTTGGCTTCTCAACTGGCGCGAAGTTGCGATTCTTGATGCCAATGCCGAGGCGCTAGGAGTCAAAGTTTCTGATTTGATGGCAGCTGCGGGTAAGGCGCTCGCTCACAAAGCAGCCACGATGGCACCGAAAGGAGAGATTCTCATTCTGTGTGGCCCCGGGAATAATGGTGGTGACGGTTTTGTGGCTGCTCTTGAGTTGTTAGAACTTGGAGGAAAAGTACGCGTAATTGCAAGCCATAAATCACAGAAAGGAGAAGTTGCTCAAGCATTTCGAGCGAAGTGTCCTTCAGTGGAAGTTTGGAAAGAAGGGTGTGAATTTGGCACACCAGCACTTCTTGTAGATTGCTTGTTGGGGGTAGGACTCAAAGGTGCACCACGAGGTAAGATTGCTAAAATGATAGACTGGGTAAAACCAAATAATCCCGCCTTAGTGCTGGCTTGTGATATTCCTTCAGGACTTGGCTCTAAGCGTTTCTTAGCGGCAGATGCGACAGTAACATTCCATGCAGAGAAGCAGGATATGATGTATACTGATGTTGGTGAAGTCACTGTGGCGCCACTACCATGGCCACCTGAAACTGTGAATTGTGGACCCGGGGATGCGCTCTGCTATCCCCCCCTAGACCCGTCCGCCCACAAGGGCGAGCGGGGAAGAGTGCTGATAGTTGGTGGCGGCCCATATCATGGGGCTCCTATTCTTGCAGGAAGGGCCGCGGCTAGAATCGGTTGTGACTTGATTCATATCGCAATGCCAAGAAACGCAGTTGACCGAGCGACTTGGCCAGATCATCTGATTCCAGAGCGCTTGTTCGATGAGGATAATCTAGGTGAGCGCGGGCGGGATGAAATCTTCAAACTATTAGAAGAGAAATCATTCGACGCAGTCCTCATTGGGCCAGGATTGGGCAGGTTAGAAGAGACAACTGACATGGCGCGTGAAATCATAGCAAAATTGGCAGAATTAGATATTCCAACTGTAATCGATGCCGATGCAATCTATGCTCTTGATGAGGGTATTTGGCCAAAGGGGTTGACCGGTGTTGCCACTCCACACGCACGGGAGTTGAGGATGTGGATCTGGGATGAAAAACCCAACAAAATATTGGCAGATGATGATATATCTTCAGAGAGCAGAGTCATCATTCGTACAGGTGCGATTGACCAATTGACAGGACTTGAGGGTAGATATTGTGAGTGCACAGGTGGCCACCCACGTATGGCTACAGGTGGCACAGGAGATTTGCTTGCTGGGGCAGTTACTGGTTTGCTCGCTCAAGGTATGACTCCATGGTCTGCTTCCCGTCTTGCTTGCTATGTGATGAGGGTGGCTGGAATGATGACAGCAAACGAGTTCGGTCCTGGGCTTCTCGCTTCTGATGTGCCACCTCATATCGCTAGAGCATTAGCCAAGTTAACGGCTGATTGAAGACATAGTCTTGATTCGCCAAGTCATGGAATTGTCTGAGGCGACGATGTGGGCCGTCATTGCAGCCTTGGTAGCCATTCCACTATGTTACTACTTTTGGCGGCGTTGGGACCGCCCTTCGCCTGCGGCAAAAGCAGAGCAAGAGCGCCGTTTGAAAGAGCGTGATACTCGTGAAGCCTTCCAACGTGAGGAGGCTAAGGCCCGAGAGAACGAGAGGCAGCAAGCCCTTGTTCAGTTACAGGAAAGAAAGAAAATCAGTGCAATAGCACCTAGTTCAGAAGCAGTCTCATTTGCTCTTTCAAATCTTGATGCAACGGGAACTAGTAACAAAGGGGTTGTGGCATCAAGGAGTGAAGAGGAGGTCGCTCTTCTTGAACAAATACCCGAAACTGTTGCGGTACCAGATATAGAACCAGATGAATCTGTTGCAGAAATTCTTCAGGACGAAGGTCCAGTATCTCTGAAAGTGGGAATTACGCTACCCGAAGAGGTCAAGTCAAAGGGCGAACCTGTATGGCTTGACGCTGACATCGAGTGGCCCGAGTGGGAGTGAGAATTTTGGAGAAAAAGCGTCGTATTACTAGGGAGAATGCCAAAAAATTGGTTTCCAAGACCGGTTCAGGCGCTAAGAAAATAGCATCCAAGACTGGTTCAGGCGCTAAGAAAATAGCATCCAAAACAGGCTCAGGTGCCAAGCGTATTGCCTCCGCACCTGGGCGCAAAGTGAAGCAGAAGATGACCACTCTAAACGATAGAATGGTGGCTGTTCAATGGACTCCTAAGAAGATGATTAATGAATATCTTAGGTTCAATTTTACTGGGATTTTCAATTCTGTTTTCGCCTATTTGGTGTACGAATTATTTTACTGGATTAATCTAACAGATACTTATCGCTCTCAATCAGCATGGGCCGCTTGCATACTAATTGGTCAAGTTGAATGTCACTACGCACATTACAGGTTCACCTTTGGATCAGCAGCTAACTATCTTGCGAGTTTGCGCTGGGCCGCAATTATTTACACATCAATTCTGATATTGTCTACAATTACATTCCATATCATGGTTACAGAGATGGAAATTTATCACCGATTTGCATGGATTATCAACACAGTACTCTTTGGTTTTGTCAACTTCGCTTTTCTCCGTTGGCTAGCTTTCCCTCCTGAATTTGATAAATCCCTTATTCTTACTCTTGACGGAGAATGACTCTTTTTGACTCCTGAATGGGGCGGATTTGAAGAATAATGGGTGTGCGGCTCGCTTCATGTTCGAGCGAGCGCGTGGCACGCGCGATTTCGGTCCCGCGGAGATGGGAAGACGCTTAGCGTTCGAAAGAATGTGTGACGAAGTCGCATTTCGCTACGGTTTTCAGCGGGTTGCAACGCCAACTTTTGAGCGTCTTGAACTATTCACAGCGAAGTCCGGAGCGAGTATAACCGATCAGTTGTACGCTTTCAAAGACCGAAGTGACAGAGATTTGACTCTTCGCCCTGAATTAACTGCCCCAGTAATGCGCATGATTGCAGAGCAGAAAGGTCAGATTCCCAAGCCAGCTCGTTACTCCTACTTCGGCCCATGTTTCCGCTATGAGGAATCAAAGCGGGGGCGTTATCGTGAGTTTTGGCAATATGGTTGCGAAATCATCGGTGCGCCTACCTCACTAACTGAAGCAGAAGTGGTAGCATTTGCTTGTGCTATAGTAGAGGAGGCAGGACTTGAAGGGTGGCAACTCAATATCGGACATGTTGGAATTCTAAATGATATTCTAGGCAATCTTGGCCTTGAAGGTGATGCACTCGGGGATGCCATGCGGCTTCTTGACAAAGGAGATTTTGCCGGCTTAGCCGCATCAGGAATCGACTCTACAGCAGTCACCAATTTGCAATCGCTTGCTCAACTCAATGGCGGAATAGAGACACTCGCTTCAGCGCGTGAAATCATCACAAGCATGGGCGTGGAAAGCGAAGCGCTTGACCAATTGGAAGAGATGCTCAACAATCTCTCATCTCTAGGGGCAAATCCTCCAACTTTAGTGGTTGACCTAACCGTTGCACGTGGGCTTGATTACTACACCGGAATGGTGTTTGAGATTATGGTCGATGAACTAGGTGGTGAAGGCCAAGTTTGTGGAGGTGGCTCATACAAACTCTTCCACCTCTTTGGGCTAGATGACCTTGACCCATGCTGTGGATTTGGGCTAGGGTTTGACCGAGTACTTCTCGCTCTAGAGATTCAGGCCGAGAAGAGTGGCAGAAGCGAAGTGGTTCCCGGTGAGAATTCAGGGGCGTCAACTCTTGCAGTAATACCATTCAAAGTCGATGTATCACAGGTGCTTGCTCTAGTATCAGGACTTCGTGCAGGTGGCCAGCCAGTCTTGCTTGAACTACGAGAGCGAAACATCGGCAAGTCGATGGCTTGGGCAAATAGCACAGGTGCACAATTTGCTATGGTGGTGGGTCCTAGAGATATCGAGTCTGGGCAAGTAACCATCAAGCGGCTTTCAGATGGTGCAGAGGCTAACTGCGAGATGAGTGCTGAAGCGATCAGTCAAACGATTTCTTCAATGTGATTTTCCGTTTAGTTGAAATATCATGATACATTGGCAGTATTATGGATGATATTGAATTCGCATTTAGTCAAATAACCTTCTTTTTGGATGCATTACAAGAGAATAACAATCACATACTTTCAGAATCTGATAAAGATAATTTAGCCGAAGTTCGNAAATTAATCAGTCAAGCATGNGGTCTTTGTGATGGTGAATGGCGGCAAAATCCTCTGAGGAAGGCTGTATCGATGAAAGGTGGCCAGGCAATTATTAGTTAATCACACATCATATTTATGTGAAATTATTCTTGTTTGCGTCGTGCAAATGCTGCTATTCCAATTGCGCTTGCAGCAGCAAAGATTCCAAAGCCAGGTGTTTCATCATCGCCACCAGTATCTTCTGGTCCTAGAATCTCCTCAGATGCAGTATCATTGAGAATCGGGAAGGTTGCAGTTCCATTGAATTGTGCTTCTTCTTGGCCTGAGAAGTACATCCGGAATTCAGCATCGCAACCACCAAGAAAACAGAAAATTCCTGACTGAGCGTAAAGAACCATTCTAACTCTAATACCGGGATTATCTGTGGCATCATCCCAAACTTGTAGAGTCTCGTTGACTGGGAAAGTGATGGCAATTTCATTTTCTCCCGAACTCATTGAGGTGTACTCATATTTGGCAACTTCCAAACCACCTTTCATTAGTGAGATGTTGAGGTTTTCACAGTCAGTTTGGCAATTACCTACGCCATTTTCCCAATCTCCATTGATATCAATCATCAAATGAACTTGGATTTCAGCATCAACTTCTAGAGCAAAGTCATCCCCTAGTGGTGGGTCCATTCTGCAGGTCCATTCAATTTCCATTTTGCCGTTACCTTGTGTATTCTCAGCATATCCTTCGTTTGCACTACCATCATCTGAGTTGTTGAAGTGCCCCCAGCAAGGAGTTCCAGAACTTTGTCCCCAGAGATAGAAGGTATTGTTCTCGTGACTAGGTTGCTCACCGGTTTGTTGCATGATTGTAACATCCCCCCCATCAGCGATCGATGCGGGAATAGCCATCAGAAACAGCATTGCCATTAGCAATCCGCTTGCCATTCTGAAGTCGCCCATCATAGGTTAGGTGCAGTCCGCCCCATTTCACCATTACCCCTGTTCGTACGGTCAAATTATCCTTTAAGACGCTAAAATCTAGTCGTGCCTATATTTCGCCTTACTCAACCGGTTCGTCATCATCTCCGTCTCTGAATCTAAATAGAATGAAGAGACCCAACATCAAGATTATTAGCCCACAGGCAAGCAATGCAGAACCCCAAGTTAAATCATCCCAACCATAGGTTTCTGCGTTCTTTTCATCAATATCTACAACGTGAATCATTCCTTCACCTTCAATCAATATGGTGTAAGGTCCATCTGTATTGGATAGGTCAATTTCCCCTAATTTGACAAATATGCGATTGTTGTCACCGCGAAACTCCTTGTAATCATTGCTACATCCTTCCACACAATCC
>NYYK01000003.1 GCA_002685895.1 Methanobacteriota archaeon | reverse complement strand
GATGAGTGGTACGGAGTCATAGTGAAATTTGATGATGAGGATGACGAGGTACTAGTCAAATCTGATGATGATGATGAAGAGTATTGGGTTCCATTTGACGCTCTCTTCATGGATTGATTAAATGACTGCTGACCAACTTTCACAATTCACCAATCTTGAGTGTTGCCCTGATTGTGGTGCCCTTGGTACCTTTGGTGCATTGCGCTGTCAAGAATGTGGCCTTTTCCATTACGACTTGCAAGATTTACCTGATCGAGACCCCCCCAAAGTTGAGGATATTATAGTTGAAAAACCTGATCTAGACCCCTCTTTGTATAGCCTCAACCCCTTAGCTCAACTACCTGAAACTACAGAGGAAGAACCACCCGACCCCACCATTAATTGGTTTGATTCCAGTACTGATTTCAGACTTGAAGAAGAGAATGTTAACACATCTTCTCATTCTGAGGTAGTTGCTAATGAGTGAACCCCTCCATATCAACCAACATCCTGGCACTAATCCACCTAGTTTTGAGTGTACAGTGGTTGATTCTCAAGTAATTGATGGAGATTATTGGGTTCAATTCGATAAAACCTACTACTATCCTTCTGGAGGAGGTCAACCTGCAGACCATGGTACAATTTCAGCAGATGGCATAAAATACTCAATATTGGATGTCAAGAAGCGCTCCGAAATACTGCATTTATTGAGTGATTCAGTTAATGTCGATTCACTTGTAAATCAGACATTAACTGCTGAAATAGATCAACAAAGACGAGATATCTTGTGCCGAATGCATACAGCCCAACACCTCGTTTCTGCAGCTGCTGATGAATTATTTAGCGCTACTACCATTGGTAATCAAATCAATACCCAAAAAACAAGAATTGATATTGGGATTGAATCTAGAGATTCGTTCTCAAAAGATGATTTGGAATCTAGTGTTAACAATTATATCGATTCGGCCGTAGATGTTTCCATGTCCTTTAGGCCGAGGGATGAACTCATCGAAGATCCATTAGTTAGGGTGAATATGGATTTAATTCCAAAGAATATCCATGAATTGAGAGTTATCACTATTGATGGAATTGATATCTGCCCATGTGCTGGAACTCATGTAGGTAATACAAATCAAATTGGATACATTGAGATTGGCAAGGTTAAATCAAAAGGGGCTGGGAAATTGAGGGTTGAGTACACCCTTGTTGATTGAATGGGAATAATAGCATTGATTGCTATTGTATGGGTTATTCAAGTCCGCGTTAATTTATGGGCCCGGGCGGAATTGAACCGCCGATCTTCGCCATGTCAAGGCGACGTCATAGCCCCTAGACCACGAGCCCTTGGATTGGAATTGACAGGTTATCCGATAATTTTGGAAATCTTACCAGTGCAACCATCCTGAGAGCAAACGCCCGCAACNCTAGTTCGACCGTTACTCATCTTGATGAGTTCGCCGTCCTTGATGAGTCCATAGGTCTTGCACTTGAGACAAAAGCCCTGGTAGTCCGCCATAGCAACCGGTCACAGCACCGGCAACTCAAATATGAATGCTCCGCGTGTTTTCTTTCAATTGTAATATCGATTGTCTCTAATTGTCACTACCTAATATTGACTAGTTCCCCCCCTAGCCTCAGAGTAACAAATTCATGATTCTTTGAATATAGTGAGAGTTTGGGCGGCCATAAACGAGTGACTGCTCTGCAGTTATCATAATTTCTTGCCATTGAGCATATATTTCGATGACTGATAATCTAGGTTATCCGACCAAACGTGCATCGCAAATTTGGAAGATTGAACTAACCATGCCAATTTGTAGTGCCGAACAGAATTTTGCAAAGCTCGCTCTGATAATACATTATGTGTGATAACTTGAATAATTNTAACAAGTATATTGGGAATTACTTATCTCATCCACTCAATCAACTGGCTTAATCCAACTACCATTACACAATGTCATGACAAAAGGTGATTGACCCGATGTCAAACACCAACCATCGACATTTTCTCCCCATAGGACATTGAGTGATGCTGGTGCGCCTTCTGATANTGTACCTAATCCAGAACCGCCTTCTAGTAGGGATGATGCACTGTTCCTAGTGGCCCCTACGAGAGCCGCAAGAGGAGACACGCCCGATCTATGCACTGCTAGACTACCCGCAAAGGGGAGGCTTAAGCTATGGGAGTTGGGATTGAAGTCGGATGCAAGAGACCAAGCCCATGAATTTTCTATACACTCTGAAAATGGCGGCCAATGATCTGAACCTAAGACATAGGGCGTCCCTGGTAGGAAGCCCTGTACCACTCCAGCCTTGTTGCACTGATGGCGCGCTTCTGATGATGACCATGCGGCATGGTCTGCTGTCATAGCCCCTAATTCTGCTGCTAGTTGTGCACCACCACTATCTGAAAACTCATCAACATGAAGTCTGATTGCTAAACCAACTTCTTGTGCTGCTTTGCATATTGTTTCAGTCTCTTCAATGGTGAACCAGCCATCCTCACAGAATACATCTGCATACTTTGCTACGCCTTGCTCCACCACCGCAGGTAATTGTTCAGAAACCAATTCCTCAATATAATCTGATTTTTCGACTCCATTTGGTATAGAGTGAGCACCCAACCAAGTATGNGTGATTTGCATATTGGAGGCACCACCTAATTGATTAGATACTTCAAGTAGTTTTAATTCATCTTCTGTCGTTAATCCATAACCACTTTTAGTTTCGAGAAATGTGGTGCCATGGAGTTGTGCCGTTCGCACTCTTCTCATCCCTTCTGAAAATAATTCCAAAGGAGTGGCTGCTCTAGTTTCCCTAACAGTCGAAGATATACCTCCACCCATTTCTGCAATATCGCGATAGGATAGACCCTGTTGACGTAGTGCCACCTCGTCAGAGCGATCTCCTGCCCAAACAAGATGGCTATGCCCATCTACTAACCCAGGAACTACTGCGCGCCCTGCCAAATCCCAAACCTGTAAATCATCTAAATCTTCTATCCCTGTCAAGGTCTTAACCAGAAGAGGGTGGGTGCCGTGCGACTCAAGACTTATTTCGGAGGCAAATTCTGACTGCAGAACCTCAGAATGGTCAATTTTTAGTATGGATTTCTCATCTGCTAATATGGCCATGCCCTCGGGGTAAACCAGAGCGTCTGAATCTGACATTTGATGCCCAACTATGGGCCCCTGTACGCCATTTGGATTGAGGTGAGCCATGGGTCCAGCATTCAACAGCAGGTATCGCATCACTCCCCCGAGGAGACATTAGACTTGAAATCATGTGGCCTACCCGCTACAAGGGGGATACTGGTGACTGGAGGTATTATTGTGGGAATCGAATCTACCGCGCACACTCTTTCAATCGGTTCTGTAAATGCTAAAGGTGAGCCTTCTCCTTCACATTCTGCCTTTTTCAGACCCGAATCGGGTGGCATTCATCCACGAGAAGCTGCAGATCACCACGCCAGCGAGGCTGGCACTCTCATCAAGCAATTCCTAGATTCAGGTATTGATCCTTCAAATGTGGATGCAATAGCCTTCAGCCAAGGCCCAGGACTTGGCCCTTGTCTTAGAGTAGGGGCTAGTGTAGCCCGTGCACTTGGTAGCAAGTGGGGTATACCTATTGTCGGTGTGAACCATTGTGTTGCACATATCGAAATTGGTAGGCAACAGTGCGGAATGGATGACCCCGTTCTCCTCTATGTTTCAGGCGGGAATACTCAGGTTATTGCTAGAATGGCTGGCCGCTACCGTGTTTTAGGAGAAACATTGGATATTGGAATAGGGAATATGCTAGATAAGTTTGCTCGAGAACATGAGTTACCATTCCCTGGTGGGCCTAAAATCGAAAGATTGGCCTCTGATTGGCTTATTGAGAATAGTGATGCTGACTTGGATGAACTAGCACTACCTTATGCTGTACANGGGATGGATCTTGCCTTTTCAGGCATATACACTGCGGCATGTAGACTAACTCAAAGAGGGGCCCCTTTGGGAGGCGCTTGTTGGAGCCTACAAGAGCATTCTTTTGCCGCCTGTATCGAAGTTGCTGAGAGGGCAATGGCTCATACTGGTAAGACTGAATTATTACTAGGTGGAGGTGTGGCCTGTAATCAAAGGATAAGAGAGATGGGGCGGCTAATGACTGAAGAACGAGATGGCATTTGTGGCGTCCCTCAGCCACAATTTTGTGTCGATAATGGTTCTATGATTGCTACCCTAGGCCAATTGCAATTTCAGCATTCGGGAGCCACCGAGTTACATGCATCTGCTGTAAAGCAGGGATTGCGTACAGATGAAACACCCATCACTTGGAGTTAATCATCATTAATTCACATCCTTTCTAGACTGTAAGAGTTATGAGGGGTGGGCGTTGGCCGAACCACTGAGGGTGAAACTACTTGGCATGGAAGAAGAAGAAGAAGGGTCCTTTCAATCCATTTGCCCCCAATGCTTCTAAAACCCCAACTAAGCAACAATCCGGCACCCGCAGAGAAGCAAAACCTGTCTCATACAAGAAGGCCCCGACCCCACAATCAAAACCTGCTGAAATTGAGCCATCTGCCCCTAAACCTGCTATCCCCACATCTCATCTCCCTCCCACCGAAGAATCTGTTATTGAACCCAAAGTTGAAAGTCCTGAACCGGAAATCCAAGATGATGAAAAAGATATTGAGACTACATCTGAAAGTGTTGCTGAATCTGGACCCGCTACTGCAGCTGGTAAGGTTCGGAGTGTTGGATTGCGTAAGATTGACGATGATTCCGATGATGAAGTAAATGAAGAAGAGGGCTCTGATGATGATAGAATTACTGAAAGAGATGCTCTTATAGCTGAAAGTAAGGCCCTCGCCGCCGATTCTGGATTAATAGTTGAAGGTAAAGAAGATGAAATTATTATATCTACCCTCCATAAAAAAACCACTGAACAGGAAATTAAAGAGGTCAAGAAAACGGTCAGTGAGAAAGCCTTTGAAAAACGGAAGCAGCAGTTGGCTAAAAAACGCAAGATTCGAGCTGCTGCGCCACCTACTAAGCGAGTTCAGAAGTTGAATCGCCGCAAATATATGGAATTCAAAGTCGATATTCGTGAGATATTAGAAGAAGAGAATGTCCTAGAAGAACATCGCGCAAATCTCCTTGGTTCAACTTGGGCCAAAGGTGAACGGCAAGGCATCCAAGGTGCCATTGAATTCGTTGAAGAGAAAGAGGCTGATGGCATTATATCCGATGTAGTCGCCGAGCGCATTATTAAAGTCCTAAAAGGATACAGGAAAGTGAGATGAATGAGTAAGATAGAAAAAGATACAGTAGCAATAGTGCACTACCGAGGCACTTTCCCAGAAGATGGGGAAGAGTTCGATTCAAGCCATGGTTCAGAACCGTTGGCTTTTTTGGTCGGACACCAAGGTATGATCCCAGGATTTGAACGTGAAATGATGGGTGCTGAAGTTGGTGAAAAGAGAGAGTTTACATTGATGGCAGAAGATGCTTATGGTGAACAAACTGATGATGACATAATGGACATTCCTTCTAGTGAATTCCCTGATGAAATTGAACTAGAATTGGGGATGAACCTTATGTCTGCCATAAAGCCGTGGCCGTTTAGAATTGTTGGATTGACTGATGAAATTGTCAAATGTGATTTCAATCACCCCCTTGCTGGACGAGCACTCAAATTTGAGGTTGAAGTTGTAGATATTAGGGATGCTTCCGAAGAAGAATTGGCTCATGGGCACGTTCACGGAATCGGTGGCCACGAACATTAAATGACCGAAATGATTGATTCCATCCTGCTCTTCGACAGCATAGGGGGGGCGTAAATGGCATCTGATGAGGATAAATTCGTAACGCGCTCTGGAATCCCTATACCACGCGTTCCGAATCAAGATACTCTTGATGAATCTAGTTCTAGTGATCTTCATACAATCCCTGGTATGCCTCCTTATACTCGAGGAATACACCAGTCAATGTATCGCGGCAGA
Organism: Methanobacteriota archaeon; assembly: GCA_002685895.1. Taxonomy (GTDB): domain Archaea; phylum Thermoplasmatota; class Poseidoniia; order Poseidoniales; family Thalassarchaeaceae; genus MGIIb-Q1. The sequence continues at coordinate 11,992 of NYYK01000003.1, read as the reverse complement.
AAGTGGACTATGCGACAATATGCTGGCTTCAGTAGTGCTGGTGAGACTAATTCACGATTCAAATCACTCCTAAATAAGGGCCAATCGGGCCTTTCAGTAGCGTTTGATCTACCTACCCAACTTGGACTTGATTCTGACGACCCTATGTCTCTTGGAGAGGTGGGTAAAGTTGGGGTCGCTATTGATAGCATACATGACATGCGATTGCTGTTTGATGGCATTGATATATCTGAAGTTTCTACCTCAATGACGATAAACGCCCCTGCCTCAATCCTCTTAGCAATGTATGTTGCAGTTGCAGAGGAAAATGGGGCAGATATCTCACAAATTCGTGGCACGATTCAGAATGATATTCTGAAAGAATATATCGCCCGTGGCACNTATGTATTTCCACCTGAACAATCAATGCGACTCATCACNGATTTGATGGCATGGTGTAAAACCAATATCCCTAGTTGGAATACAATCAGCATTTCTGGATATCATATCAGAGAAGCAGGGGCTACCGCAGTACAGGAATTGGCTTTCACACTTTCAAATGCACTTGCTTATGTTGAAGCAGCTGTAGATTCAGGTCTTGATGTTGATGATTTCGCCCCACGGCTTTCATTTTTCTTTGGTTGTCATAATGATTTATTTGAAGAGGTTGCAAAATTCAGAGCCGCTAGAAAACTATGGTTTGACTTGATGTCCGATAGATTCAATCCNGNTAATCCAAAATCTACTATTTTGCGATTCCATACTCAAACAGCTGGAGTCACTCTAACTGCTCAACAACCACTGAATAATATTGTTCGAGTATCCTACCAGGCTCTATCCTCAGTTTTGGGTGGAACACAATCTCTGCACACAAATTCATACGATGAAGCAATTGGCCTACCAACCGATCAATCGGCCACTATCGCCTTAAGGACTCAACAGATTCTAGCCAATGAAACTGGAATTGCTGATGTAGTTGACCCCCTAGGTGGCTCTTGGTATGTTGAAGGATTGACAAATGAAATCTACAACCGTTCCCTATCACTCATTGAGGAGATTGACAAGATGGGGGGGGCCATGAGTGCTATTGAGGCGGGGTTCCAACAACGCCACCTACACGAATCAGCATGGCAAGAACAAGTGGCTCAAGAGAAAGGCGAATTGTTGATAATTGGAATTAATACTGCCCAAAGTGATGCTTTTAATGATGGATTGAAAGGACAGACTGTTGACACATCTCTTGGTGAAGCACAATGCAATCACCTCATCGCCATAAAGGAGGGTCGAGATGGAGAACGGGCACTGGAGGCTCTTGTCAACGTTCATGACATCGCTCTAGGTGGTGGAAATACTATGGAAGCAATCATTGAGGCTGTTAAAGCAGAATGCACNATTGGAGAAATAATGAATNCACTCAAGGATGCATTTGGAACTTGGATGGCACCAAGCGGTTTTTGAGGTGAAATAATGACTAAAATCAGACTAGATCACATTGGATTAGCTGTCAACAGTTTGGATGAGGGNGCTGAATTTTGGAAAATTCTTGGTCTAATATCTCAAGGTGAAGATGAAACAAACGAGGAGCAAGGGGTCAATATTCGATTCCTTTCCACTCACTCTGGTGAACCACCACGCCTAGAACTACTCTCACCTATTTCACCCGATACAGTTGTTGCCAAATTCATCCAAAAGAGGGGAGTTGGTGTCCAACAACTCGCTTTTGAGGTCGAGAATTTACAAGAAACCATTGATTCACTTCTATCAGCCGGTGTGAAGATGATTGATACCGTGCCAAAACATGGCTCTCACGGAACTAAGATTGCTTTTGTTCACCCTAGTTCGACTGGTGGTGTACTGGTTGAGTTACTAGAAAAATGATACCAGTTTCTATTGTTTTGGTTTGACCTTGTCTTCGTAAGCGTCAAAACAGGATGGCAGGTCGCGAGGCCATGCACACCTGTATCGACACATTGATTGCCTCTGAAAATCTCACTGCTGAGATGATTAAACAAGAGGCACTTTTTCTACAAGAAACCCTTGAGAACTTACGATTGAACGGTACTATTTCCAACGATGCTTACCTCGATGCTGGCTCTATTGAAGGGGGACTCAATGTGCTTGCTAACCTGGTAGAATTGGGTGTTTCTGCCTCAGAAGTGCAAGACCACCTGCGTCAACTGCATGAAAGGGCGGGTAGGATTGATGAAGCACATCCCTCTCTAGGTCCAGCGGTGGCTGCCAGCCGCCAGTGATGGTCATGACCGGAACTCTCCTCTCTGTCCGAGATGTTAGCAAGAATTTCGGTGATGTTGAAGCCCTCAAGTCTGTAACTTTAGACTTGAATAGAGGAGACGTAGTTGGCCTCGTAGGTGGTAATGGAGCTGGTAAAACCACCCTACTAAGACTTCTTTGTGGCCTCTATAAACCAAGTGTTGGTGGAGTAGTTTTCATTGACGAGGGGGGCGATGAACACCCAGTACATCAAGTTCGTAGTAATCTTGGAGTAGTACCAGAATCCACTGGACTCTATGCTCGTTTGACTGCTTGGGAGAATATCCGTTACCATTCTAGGCTGAACAACATCCCAGACAAGCAGGCCTGGAATCGAACTGTTCGCCTTGCTCGAGCATTAGAGATTGAGGATGAATTGCAACGCCCCACACGAGGTTTTTCTCGTGGAATGCGGCAGAAAACGGCCCTTATCAGGGCCCTTGCTCATGACCCAGAAGTACTCCTACTCGACGAACCCACAGGAGGATTGGACGTCACTTCTGCCCGAAGAGTTCGTGAACTTGTCAGAAAATTAGGCGAAGAGGGGCGTACCGTGATATACAGTACTCATCAATTGAATGAAGCAGAACAGGTTTGTGATCGCATTGTAATAATTCACAATGGCACTTTGAGGGCTGATGGTAGTCCTGATGAGTTGATGAATAATACCAATACAAAATCACTGGAAGATGCGTTTGTTTCCCTGACTCAAGATGATAGTAGAGAAGTTGATGCACCCGAACCTGAGTCAAAATTTCAGCAATTATGGTCAAAATTAACCACTCGCAAACAACCTCCCACAGGGGGTGAAGATAATGCGTGATTCACTTTCTAGGATTTGGTCTGTTTCTTCTAAAGAACTGCTTGACATTATTAGAGATTGGAGGACTCTTGTCGCGTTGGTTCTTGTTCCGCTCCTTATTTTCCCATTATTCTTCATTGCCCTACCCTTATTCCTCCAAGGCGAGATGGCTGAACTAGATCAGTACGAATTGAACCTTGAAGTTCAACTATCTACAGGTGACACCATGCCAGATTCATTGATTCAACCATTTGAAAATTCAAATCTTAATTATTCTGTTACAGTTCTTGATTCAGGGTTGGAAAACCTATCTGTCAATGGTGGTGATGGTGAAAGAATCAGAAATGGCCAACCTCATGTTATATTGAGACTAAGGGAAACTATGACAAATTCATCGGAATCTTGGGATTATGCCATACTTTATGATGCTACTTCTGAATTATCTTCAGAGGGTTACTATCGAGTCAGGAGTATTATCCAAATGTGGGAATCTGAAATAATTAACGAAACTCTTGCTGAATCGAACTTGACGAGATCAGAAGCCCTTGACCCGATTCATTGGGATGGGGATGTAGGCGAGGCAAATGTTGCCACATCCGGCCAATCTGCTGGCTTAGCCCTCTCAATGTTCATACCCATGATAGTTGCAATTTGGACCGCTTCCTCGGCCATACAACCATCTGTTGATTTAACTGCGGGTGAGCGTGAAAGGGGAACTATGGAATCCTTGCTATGCACCCCTACCAGGAGGGTTGAGTTACTCTATGGGAAGTGGGTTGCTGTAGGAGTTGTTGCAGCAACAAGTGTTCTATTCCAAATGGTAGGATTGCTTTTCGCTGTCGCCTTCCTAATGCCGCCTGACACCTTCGGAATTCCTAGCCTTACAGCATGGTCAGTTGTCAGTTTGCTACTCTCTGTAATACTATTTGCAATATTTGTTGTTGCCATAGAATTGGCTTTGGCTGTGCGAGCTCACTCAGTCAAAGAAGCCGGTACAGTGCTCGGTCCATTTGTTATCGCATTCATTATACCGGCCATGTTTGCTCAATTCGTTAATCTTGAAGGGATTGAATGGTGGTGGTTTGTGGCGCCCATCTTCAATGTCTGTTTGGCAATGCGTGAGGCACTGCTTGATATCACAGATATTACTCACATCGCACTTTGGCTCACTTCCTCGCTATTATACGCAGTTCTCGCAGTAACATGGGCAGCAAAACAATTCAAACGTGAAGATTTGGTTGAAAGTCTATCTTAATATTACTCTGGTATTACTAGAGTAATACTTAAGGAGCAGTTATGTCGCCCCTTAACCATGCCTAAGATAAGTTTGGACATGCCAAGCGAATTACTAGATGATTTGAAAATTCATGTCGGTGATGATAAGAAATTTGTCAGTGTTGCTGATGCCGTAAGAACTGCTTGCCGTAAGATGCTCGATCAACTCGATGCGATTGACAGCCGCCATGGTAGAATCGGGGGTGAAGGATGATGGTGACTCGAAGTGAGGCNGAATCTGCTGTTGATACACTAACGCGATACATCGAAGGAGCAAATGGAAGCCTNCGTGAAGGTTTGGTAAACACGCCAAAGCGCGTAATTGATTCATTTGAAGAAATATATTCTGGTTATCAACAAAATGCTAGTGAAGTGCTAGATGCCACTTTCAATGCTGAAGGATACGATGGGATTGTGCTACTGCGCGACATTGAGTTCCATTCTACTTGTGAGCACCATCTGCAACCTTTCCATGGGCGGGGGCACATTGCCTACATCCCTACTGGGCACATTGTTGGGATTAGTAAACTCGCACGTATTCTTGAAATGCATTGCCGACGTCTGCAAAATCAAGAGCGGATTACTAAATCCGTTGCAGATGATTTAGAGGAGCAACTGTCTCCTCTAGGGTGTGCGGTAATTATTGAAGCGAGTCACGGTTGTATGCAATGCCGAGGCGTCAAAAAACAAAACTCAATAATGACTACTAGTGCAATGAGAGGAGTTTTCTTCGATAAATCAGAAGCAAGAACTGAACTTATGCAACTGATACGTAGCCCCTCACTATCGTGAGTATTGAATAATGCTGGTGGTATCATGGAAGATGAAACTAGAGAATTAGTTGCTGTTCCTATTGTGCCAATCATTGATGAATCAATCATACCGAAAAAGGGACTCAAGAATGAGGATCCGCTTGAGCAAGAGTTCCCAGTCGTTGAAATGTTCTACTCAATTCAGGGTGAGGGCTTTCATGTAGGGGTGCCTTCTATATTCATTAGATTTGGAGGATGTAATTTAGCCTGTAGTTGGTGTGATACTAAGTTTGATGAATGGGAGAACATCACTCTTCGACAGATTGTCGAAAAATTAGAGTCCTGGGATTGTGAACGCATAGTATTCACCGGTGGTGAGCCTGCCCTTCAAGACCTAGAGACTCTTTCACAGGTTCTACACCCCTTGGGATATTCATTAGCTATAGAAACCAATGGCACCATCGAATTGCCTGAAGGTGTTGTTGACTGGATTTGCGTTTCACCTAAGAATCAGTTGTATACATCGGTCAAAATCCGCCAGTGTGTTGGTGATGAACTCAAAGTCGTATGGGTTGGGCAAAAACTCTCAATGTACGATGACCTCGTAGCAGGATTTACTCACCATTTCCTTCAACCTATGTATGAAGAGTCAAAGGATGCTGCGTGGAATGGTATCAATTTTCAAAACACTAATGAAATGGTTAAATCGAATCCTAAATGGAGATTATCTCTGCAAACTCACAAATGGATGGGGGTTGAATAATGTCAAGAAAGGTTGCAGTGATGGCTCTTTCAGGTGGTATGGATTCCACTTCCCTATTGATGAGATTACTGGCTGATGGATACGAGGTAAATGCAATTTCTTACAACTATGGGCAGAAACACCTAGTTGAGGTCCAAAGAGCCCAAGCAAATCTCACCTACCTTTCGCAGAATGGATACCATGTGGAGCATCAAGTAATTGACCTAACCTCGGCTATGTCTTCATTTCACTCTGCGCTTACTGACGATTCTATGCCGGTGCCAGAAGGGCATTATGAGGAAGAGCAGATGAAGGCAACTGTGGTACCGAATAGAAATGCAATCTTTGCCTCAATCCTGTACGGGTATGCACTTTCAATTGCAATCAAAAAGAGAGTAAATGTTGAGATTGCTTTGGGCGTCCATTCTGGTGATCATGCCATTTACCCAGACTGTAGGCCGGAATTCTACGTTGCTCTTGGGGCCGCATTTGAAGTGGGTAATTGGGATTCAGAGTTCGTCTCATTTCACCTCCCATACATTGACGGACACAAAGAGACTATCTTGCGAGATGCCGAGAAAGCAATCTCTCTTCTTGAACTAGATTTTGATACAGTGTTCGCCAATACCAACACCTCATACAACCCTGACTCTATGGGGCGTTCTGCGGGCACCTCTGGTGCAGATATTGAGCGCATACTAGCTTTCCACGCAATCGGAAGAAAAGATCCAGTAACATATGTCAAACCGTGGGAAGAAGTCTTAGATGATGCACTTGCAGTTGAACAAAATCATAACGGAGTAGCACCATGATTGTTTGATATATTCAATAAAAGAGAGTGAAAATATGACTAGTAGTATACGACGATGGGTGGAAACTGATACCGGACATAGAGTACCAAATCACAAGAGCAAGTGCAGGCATATGCACGGGCATCGCTATCGCTGGGAGGCTGAAGTTGAAGGAGAAGTAGTCACCGAGTTAGATGTTTCTGAAGAAGGAATGCTAATCGATTTTTCAGATATCTCTAGAATACTTACTGAGAAAATTCACGATGTTGTTGACCACGCTTTCATTGTATATGAGGGTGATTCTGATGCACTAGCTGCACTCAATAGTATGGGTGATGAACACCGAACCGTAATAGTACCATTTATCCCAACGGCTGAAAATTTAGCCAAATGGGCATACGAACAAGTATTTCCTTACATTCACACTATCTATGGTAATGAATTGCGTCTTGCCGCCTTCCATGTACGTGAAACACCAAAATCATGGGCCACTTGGAGAGCCTAATTACTCTTCTTCAATAGATTGACTTAGAGAGTCGCGTGACTGTTTCATTACTCCAAGAATTCTATGTGCCTCATCATCCAAAGGCATACCTCTCATGATGACTCTTTTTAGAGTTTCAGCGATACCTGGCCTCTTGTGTTCTTGTACTTTCACCATTTCTGCCAAATCATCACTTAGTTTGTGTATCATTCTTCGCAATTCTGGATCTAACAAACGATTTGCATGTGTAGTCTTAGGCAAGCCTACCTGATTACCTAATTCACCATCACATAACGCCTTATGCATCTCATAGAGAATTAGCGATACCGCATGGCTGAGATTTAGAATTGGATAACCTTCCCAAGTCGGAATAGTTACTAGAATATCACACATTTGCAACTCATCGGTTAGAATTCCAACACCCTCTCGGCCAAAGACTAGAGCCACCTTACCCTCTACTTCTAACAGACGTACTGCTAACTCTTCAGGCATTACGAAATGACGGAATGACACCTTTTCACCATACTCTCGCTTTCCCGAAGTACCAATGACTAGTGACACATCTTCCATACATGATTTCCAATCATGAAATATTACTGAATCCAGTAGGACTTTTTTTGCGTGTTTAGACCTCGCTAATGCTTCATCTTCAAATTCATATCCAATTTTCGAGATGATACGTAACTCATCAAATCCAAAATTAAGCATGGCTCTAGCGACTGCCCCCACATTGCCTTGTATTTCAGGTTCAATTAGGACTACTATGAGTTGAGAAGAACGTACAGGGAGAGGTATATTGAGATTCTCACCCAACCTATCACTCCTCCTCAATAGAAGGGCGCCATGCCTCAAGTAATGATTTTTCAACTGGCTGGTAAATGAATAAAATCCATCCACCACCTACTCTGTCTGGTATGGGAATGCTTCGTCTAGCAACTCCATTTTCACCAAGCCAAATGAAAAACTGCTCGACCACCCCCTGTGAACGATGTCGAACAAATGGTGGTTCGTGAGCCCAATCGAACTCTAATTGTTGCCCAGTCAGGCACTCACCCCAATCAGTCAACTCTACGCTGCTTGTAGCGGGTGATATAGCCTGCAATCCAATTACGCATACGCTTGTTAACTAGAACATCCTTTTTCAGTTCTTCTGACCAAACTGAAAGGTCAGTGAACTTCTCTACTAATTTCTTGTTGTGGTCAAATGAATTATTATGAGGTTGGTAGGGGTCAGTGAAACCGTTTTTGCTGAAAGGGGCGGAGAATTTTCCCTTACAGCCCTTATATCCGCATTGCTTCTGATCTTTTTTATAGGTCACTACATGATCACAATCTTCGCACTTATGCATTGGTTTGCATTTAGAAACTTTATCAGCTTTTTCGCACAATTGACGATTGCCATCAAACACCATTACCTCATCGCAATCTACGCATTTGTGAACTGAATCACAATTGCAGATAGGTCGTCCATCGTTAGGACTGAACTGATCGGGGTATTCTTCACAGAGGGCAATAGCTCTAATTTTTATGAATGATGGCCTAATGTTTCCCAAAATTATCGCCTCAATATTTCCCTTCATCCAATAGAACTTGGATTCTGTCGTCTCCGTCAACACGGTCAACAATTACATGAACTCTGCGGGGTGGCTTCTGAATACCTCTAGCCCAGATAATTTCGTTGACACTCTGGTCAATCCATATTTCTTCATCATCCTGCACTTTCATATGGCGTCCTACGAACTTCTTAAGGGTCTCAATTGCACGCTTTGCCCTCTTTGTGCGTTGGCAAGCCCAAGCAGCACGGAGGGGTACTGTGTAGTGGCGCGTGCCATAGAATAATTTTGAGTCGGCCATTGATTATCACCTTTGCAATTTGCTTCTACGCCACTGATGGCGCTTTTGATGGCTCGTTACATTCCTAGCGGTTCTCTGCATAACCCAAACAGGAACCCTGCGGTTTGTTTTGGTAACTTTATTCAGTCGCTTCTTCTTAGGTCCTGGTTTGTTTCTAGCCATAATAATCACTCAAATCCTTCGAATTGTCGAATCACGACGATTGGAATTTAATCTTGTCAACACTGCCTTCAATGTCTGGTCGTCAACAGGTACCTTGAGTCGGCCCTCGTTATGCATATTCACAAGATGGCGCTTGACTCCTAAAGCAACTTCATCGCGAGTTAACTCAAGGGTAGCAAGCCTTTGACGTGCTTCTGGAGTCAAAATTACTCGCATCGCTTCCGCCAAGGCCGTTGCTTCCTGAGTTGCTACTGCTTGCTGCTCCTCTGATTGTAATTGTTCATCAGCTCTAGCCTCAATTTGTTGTTGTATCTCGGCTCGGCGGGCAGCACGAATTCGCTCAAGTTCAGAATCGTCTGTTGACATAATCTCAGACACCTACCTCACCCAATTTAATTCAGTACTTATCAAGTCCCGGTGCTGCTGCTTCGGCCTGTGGCCGCACTTCATGGGCTACTTCATCGAGCAACTTTTGCCCTGCCGCAGTCAAACCTCTTCCTAGTTTTACTGTGCCTGCCAAATTAGTCTTGACTTCAACAAGACCAGCATCCTCTAATTGTTGTAGAACTGTTCGTATGATATGCCTTGAACCAGCCTTTGCACGGTTTGGACTACTGCCACGATCACGCGAACCACCATACATCTGAGATAGGTGATTAACACCAATTGGAGCATTTGCGCCCACTTTACGTAGAACAGCAGCAGTTCGGATTTCCCACCAATTTTCTTGAGTAGGAGGCCTTTCTCGGTGAATTCCTGTTTTCACATGAAGAGCCCATTCTGGTCTTGATATCTCCTCAGTAGTTGCCATCCGGTCTGCCAATACAGGAATCAGCAAATTTGCAGGAACGTCGTGAAATGTCGTCATGTACAACACCTAAGCGTCCCGCCGACCGGCCCGACATATATAACGCAATCGTCCCCCCTATGGGGGGACTGCACTGACATTGATTGGCATGGTAGTGTAACATCAAGTTCAAGCGAGGGGGTAAGTTCGGCCGCCCATGCAGAAGGCCTTGTCCCGCAATCCAAACCTATTGCGCACTTTACTAGGCCTATCAGTGACCCTTATCATTGTACTTGGTTACTCCATCTACTCGGCATCCATTGAATCTGAATACTACCATTACCACACTGAAATGGAAGAGTCCTCAATCATTCTGAATTTGGATAATGATACTGCAGATGATAATATGTTATGGACCAGTTCTTCTTCTGGCTCGCTCACTTGGGTGAACATCACCATCACAGGTGCTCCAGAAGGAAGTTCTCTCACAATTACAAGTGGGGGTAGTAAATGGTGGAGTCACCCCTTGCTAGGTGACAATGATGCTGAGAATTTCAACTGCTTGGAACCGAACTCCAATTTTGAAATGGTAAATCACTGTGATTACGGTTTCACCCACTCTATTGTAATCGATGATACTGATAGCACTACCATTAGAGGGCTACTTTCAGATCAATTGCCACTTTCCGGTTTAGGAACTATTAGAGCAGATAATTTGAGCGCCGCAAAGGACGATTCCGTATCGATTCTCGAGGGTGCTAATATGAGTGTCTCATGGCAAATAGAATTGAGTCATAACTCTGCTATAGACAATGATGCTGTGGACTTAGATGTTACAATTGTTAGCAATACATTGAATGGTGTAGAAAAATTCCAATTGAACCCTTTTGTTGAGTCGATCTGGTCGCTAACTGCATTGATGAGTTGTTTTGTTATGGCATTGGCTCTTCCACTTGGAATTTATTATGCTAGTATCAAAAGAGAACAACGACTAAATCGACTAAGAAATGTATATGATGAATCAGAATAATTTCTTTAGGATTTATCCTAAAGACCGACTAGTTCAAATATTGCACAGAGGGTTTGCCACTGAGGAACATGAGGTTAGCATCGATTAGGCCGACTCTGCTCGTCGCTACTTTGATGTTGACTCTCAGCCTAACCAGCATGACTTCTTCTCTACTTTTTGAAGAGGTTGAAGCCGCCAGTGGGATTGATGTTAGGCCTATCAGTTACGATATGACTTATGTCAGTTCTTCTGATCGAGATAACTTTGCACTCCTATCTAGCCATGACCCTAGTAATTCCGGGTTCACTCGACCTGCAGACCTCTATCTCATCGATGGCATGAGGAATGTTTCATCCCAAATTCAAATCACCGTGCAAAACCTTGGCTCAAATCCATCTGGTTCATTCCAAATGCGATTGGTTGTATTGCATGATGAATACTCTGGCTTTGAACTCCTCAACACAACCCTGAGTGTCAATTCAATTAACGGAGGCAGTACTACGACCGCCAGCCATACTTGGGCTCCAAAATATGGTGGTAATCACACATTAGTAGCTACTACCCTCCATAGTACTGATGACAATAACGGTAACGACGCATACAGTGATTCATTAGCAGTAGGGCAATATTACTACAAATGCGATTCGGCAGGTGCTTGGACTTTTGCTCCGGGATGGACTGTTGATAGTACAATCTCCCTTTCTGGCTCTGCATTTAATGTCGGTTCAGGTGGAACAAGTAGCAGTTACGGTGCTAATTGGGATCGTTCCCTAAGCAGCCCAATATTTGACTATTCTAACGCCCATCCTTCACCCAATAATTATGCGAAACTAGGATTTTTCTATACAGGTTCGGTTGCCACTGGTGATGGAATGAGATTAGAATTTAAAGACCCCACTAGCAATAGTTGGGTCAATATTGTTAACAATGGATTCTCATTTAGTGCTAGTCCAGATTCTAATCTCAATGATGGTGTGTTGTGTTCTTCTTACAAACTTTTAGCTACAATGCAGGATAAGGTTGAGCATCAGATGGCTCTTGTTGAGAAATTGCGGGCTGTTGATGAGGCAGATACTGCGCGATT
>NYYK01000002.1 GCA_002685895.1 Methanobacteriota archaeon | reverse complement strand
ATGAGAGACTTACTGATGGCTACAGATGAAGAAGGCCGAACAACAGTGATGGAGAAAATAGATATTGTTGTCGGCAAACTTAGGCAACTACAGAACGATGTTGGAACAGCACTAAAGGAGACGGCTGCAATTCAAGCTGAAGTTGAAACTGCTATGTCATCAGTAAAAAAAGGCTTCAGACATGCTGCACAATTGGTCAATAAAGAACCAGATGTTCCGACTTTAAAACCAGACTCTCCCGCTCTTGACGATGCTAGAGCTCTGATCGCAAAATCTATACAATCTCATGGCATTTCATCTGTTTTGCACCCATTGTGGCCAAGAGTGGCAGATGCAATAAGACAAAGGGCAGAAAAACGAAGAGCAGCGAAACAACAAGCAGGTGCAGGTGCAGCTCCTGCTAATCACACGCAAGAATTAGATCCGCTGGAAGCAGCATTACCCGCTGACGACGCCGGGCAAGAGCAAGTGGTAGTTTATGAAGGCGATCCTCCTGAAGGCGATCTTCCGGCAGCGGGGAAAAAATTGCCAGCAGTTAAGCCACCCAAAAGAGCTCCTAAAACTGCTGCTACATCAGATGAGACCAGATGGCAATTTGCAGGCAGATGGGCAGGAAATATTGCAAGTGTTGGAATTGCTCCTGCAATCAGAGCTGGATTAAGAGCACGTGCACGAAAGCAAAATCAATAAGTACAATCAGATTCCAATTATCGCCGCAAGCATCCAAACCGTATAAGCCACCGCACTGTCTTCCCATGCATGAAGGAAGAGTGCAGCGATTGATATACCAATGAATGCGAGGAATACCGATCTGATCTTATTATTCCGCTGAAGTCTTCTAATAACCATAAAAATCATAATCAGATATAGAGCGAATCCTATTATCCCCAGCTCTGTCCCAATCTGCAGATACCAGTTTTCCGGCAAGAATGGACATTTGCATTTGCGGTCAGTCGGTTGAACTTGGTTCTCCCCTACGAAAACGCAGAGATCCGGCCGATCGCTTGCCCAACTCGCATCGCTCCCCTCCGGCAAATGCACGCATGCGTCGCTAACTCTGTTGCTAGCCGGACCTGCCATTCCCAAACCTAATCCGAACTTATGCTTGTTCATCGTCTGCCATGCTTCAATCGGTTTGGTCAGATGGCCGCTTGATGATGTGAGCCTGAGGAGAACACCCGGCTGAACCATCGTAAGAACAATTACGCTGACGATAATTAGTCCCGCAATCCTCGTCATCGACTTTTTGAAAGCTTTCTTCGATTGATTCTGATAAAGAATAATTACAAAAATGATGAGTGCAGCAATCCATGCAGAACGTGAGAAGGTCAGCAATATTCCCAAACCAAAGAGACCTGTGACCAGCGACCAGCGACCAGTGACTCGTCCCTGAAACATTCTAATGACCGAAATGCTGAATGGAATCAATAGCCAAAGTCCCAGCTGATTCGGCCCGCTCATTACACTCTGCATTCGCCTGACTCCGACTGATTCAATTTGTTGGAACGCGGCCAAAGGAGCATCAGGCAAATACAAGGAATGAAGATCAGAATATCCAAGTAATGTGAACAAGCCTTTAGGCAGAAACATTGCGATAAGTCCGTAACCCGCAATCACAACTCCGACTCCAATAATCAAACTAAACACATTCTTCAGGAATTTTTCTGACCACTCGACTCTCCTCAGAGCAAAGAAGGCAATCAGAGGAACAAAATCATACTTAAATCCAAATAGGTAAAGTTTCCAATCTCCATGCGTGTAAGCCGTGACAACTAACGAAAGAGCAATAAGCAAAACTATGGATAAATCTATTTCATCAAACTTCCACTTCTTTTTTGATTTAACCCACTCCAAAAACGCAACCAAGAGAATGACTGCAAGTATTCCTTCCTTCCAAGCCGCAAGTTGGCTCATTGGAGCATTTCCGGACCCTCTTATCAGCTTGGTTCCAAGCGTGACTAAGAGTGCGTGGAATGGGAGAAGAGTTATTAGAACTAGGGCCAGAGATTCTCTTAGGCGTTGGAGCATCAAAGAAATGGAAAGTTGTAAGTGGAAAGTTGAAAATTAGAATGCATAAATTATAGAGCATTTTCCACTTACAACTTTCAATTTACCATTTTTAGTCGCTCTCCTTCATCCCTAAACACCTCTCCCCCTGCATTTAACACACTTTCCACCGCATCCACGCATTTAGCGCTGACGTTTTCTCCGTAAATCTTTGGAACCTTTCGCATATCATCGTTGTCCCATGCGAACTCAATTATATTTTTGATGACTCCTGAATCAATCGGAGGAGCAATCAGATTCCCTCCATTCATAATGGACTCGGAACGGTCTGAACCAAATCTGAGAGTGACACACGGCACTCCAAGTACATTCATTTCTTCCTGCATTGATCCAGAGTCAGTCGCACAAACTGATGCCTTGTTCATTGCGGCAATAACATCTGTATAAAGAGGCCAGACTTCAGAGAAGACAAAGTTGTTGTGTTCGCGATCCAAGCGTGCAACTTCTTCTTCCAGTCCGAAGCTTGCGAATGCTCTCTTGGTTTGATTCATGTTTATAAGAAGAACATTCTTTCCTTCCTCTATGAATGACTTGAGTGCATCAAAGATCGCCATGAATCGCTTTTTGGAAATGCAGTTCTCTCTGCGGTGTATGCAGAACCTGACGAAGTTACCGCCTGCAAGCTGAGGATACTTTTCGAATATACTTGAGTTCTTTGAGTTTTCTTTGGCCTCAAGCGTTGCATCAACTACTGAGTTGCCCACGACAAAGATCCGATCATCATTGAATCCTTCACTAAGCATAAACTCACGATCAAGTTCGACGGGAGCTAAGTGGATACCAGTTGCACACTCACTGCATCGCGTGTTGAACTGTTCCGGAAAAGGCTCCTGTGAGCCTCGCTTCCAGCTATCGCGTTTCATCAACACATTCCTCCATCTCTCCACATCATCCAACCCTGACCCTGACCCTAGCCCTAGCCCTAACCCTTCATAATCAGGCGTAAGGGTTCTAATTCCCGCCTCAACATGCACTGACGCGAACGCATGACAAAACCCCGCATTACTCGCCGCCATCGCAGTAGTTGTATCTCCATGTGCATAAGGAATAACAATCTTGCCACGTTCTTTTAGTTCGCCAATTACGTAACCCAGGCGTCCAATTATCTGGCTGACTATTTGGTCCATTCCTCCGCGAACATTCAAATTCAAATCCGGCTCGACTCCAAATTCCTTTAGCATCCCTCCGCTCAAGTTCTCATCATAATGCTGTCCGGTATGTGCAAGGATGACTGTGTGTCCGCGCTTTTTAAGCTCTTTGAATAGTGGAACCTGCTTAATAATATCCGGCTTTGTTGCAATCATGACCATGTGGACATGCGGACCAGACTCGGAGGCCAAGTCGTCATAGAATGAAGCTGAGCGATATGTGATCTCCTGCATGAACCTAAGGTAACGCAAAAGTGGGGCTTAATGCTATGAAAAAGTCAGATTCCTAAAAATTGCGATTTCACCTTAGCGAAGCAATCCAATCGATAAACGAATTTAAAAATTCTTCCCTTGCTATTTCCTGCTCTTCGGAAAGGCCTTCGATGAGCTCCTTTTTCTTTTGTTTCATATCGATTCCATCCCATCTTGTAATTGTTTTAACGCCAAGAAACGATGTTTGCCCATCCCAATCTGTAGGTAATACTTTGAATCCATATGACTCAAGCGGAGGATCCCAAGTTATATCAACATCAATCCACTCGTCATTTGAGTTCTTTATCTGAACAAAATTATGACCATGTTCCCAAGGTGCAATCTTGAGTAAACTCAGTAAATTATCCGGAAAACTAATTCCTTGATCTTCCCATTTGAACGTACAAACAATCGGTCTAAATTCAATGCCTAATTCTTCCAGGCACTCTTGAAGAACCAGGTGTTTACCTGTACAAGTCCCCACTCCTTTTTCTTGTAGCACTTCCTCAATTGTTCGCCCTTTGCCCCACGGAATCTCCGCAACTGCCTTAGCCGCAGAAACGGCAGAACCAATATTATTTCTTTCAATAAAGTCCTTAATTAAATCCATATCGTTATTCTATTTCATCTCCTCGGGAACTGGAAGCTCCATAATCTCGAGACACATGGGAGCAATATCTTTTATACCCTTCTTATCCTTTAGTGACTCTGAAGTTGGGAATTTTTCTGAATTTACGAAGGTCTGGACAAGATTATCTGTATGGCTTGGACACGGCTTACCATCATCGTAAAGCATCTGCTCCGAATTCCCATGGTCCGAGGTTATTATCCATTCATATCCATGTTTTTCTAGCTCAGGCAATAACTTTTCGAGCTGAGCATCAACCGTTTCGCATGCAATAATTGCTGCTTCCAGATCTCCGCTGTGGCCAACTAAGTCTGGGTTAGCGTAGTTAACTACAATCATGTCATATTTCTCTTCTTGAGCCCCTTTAACTGCAGCATCTGTAACTTTACTTGCGCTCATCTCCGGTTTTTGATCGTAGCTGGGACATTTGGGAGATGGAATTTTTATGCGTTCTTCACCTGGATACGGATCTTCTTCCTGTGAATTAAAGAAGAATGTGACATGCGCATATTTTTCTGATTCACAAACACGCAGTTGTTTTTTGTCATGTTGGCTAAGCCAAGATCCAAGATTATTTTTCACAAGTAGCTCCGGATAAGCAATTGGCAATGAATCACTGTAAGGCCCCATACAAACATACTTTATTACACGAACAGAATTATCAAAATGCTCAAAATTCTTTTCTGTAAGAGCTTCTGTTATCTGTGGCTGCCTGTCAGTTCTGTAGTTTAGGTTAACCACAACATGATCTTCCGCTATTGGAACAAATTCCTTCGATTTAAGCGGAGGCATATAGTAATCCGTATCTTGATTTTCCTCAGCTCCGGAATAGTACTCCTCAAATGCCTTGGGGAAATCTGTGACTTCTTTCCCTTCTCCCTGCGTGTATAAATCATACGCAACTTTTGTTCTGTCCCACTGCAAATCTCGATCCATCGAGTAATACCTGCCAACTACAGAACATAGCTTGCCTGTATCCAGTTCTTCAATAACATTGTTGATGTCTTCAATATCTTTGAGAAGTGATTGTTCCGGAACATCGCGCCCATCACCTGTTAAATGCAAACAAACTTCTTTAACCCTTTCGTCCTTCGCAAGCTTCATAGCTGCATATAGATGATTAGCATGTCCATGAACTCCTCCATAAGAAAAAATTACGAAGTAATGAAGTGGTACGTTGCGTGAAACTGCATCCTTGCATGCAGAAACCAAAACTTCATTGTCGAAAAACGATCCATCCCGGATATCGCGATTGATTTGCTCTAAAGTTTGCCAAACAACCCGGCCTGCACCAATTGTGTAGTGCCCTTGTTCGCTTGCGCCCTGCTGACCTTCAGGAAGTCCAGCGGCATTTCCAGCTGCTTCCATAAGTACATTGGGGATTTCTTTTTCCATCCTTGAGATATTTGGCAGATTTGCCTGAGTTCTTGCATTCCCCGGTCCCGGAGGAGCTACCCCGAATCCATCTATGATTATCAGTGCGCATCGTGCCATCTACACTATATTTTAACATAATTATGCTGATTGAGACAGAGGGCGTTCCGCTTGGGAGCGGAACCGGAAAGGTCCCTATTTGAAGGTGAAAAGTCGAGGTCGGGAAAAGATTTTTTTGAGGGGGTATTGACATCAAATTTTGAGGTATCACCATATATAACTACCGGCCCGCCACCCTGAAGCTTAACCCACCCCTGGCCTGCCAGCCGTAGCCATAGCGTCGCTGTACTAGAAACGCCATCCTGCGCGCTTCGCGACTTCGGATGGCAGTCTTCGCTATGCGAAGGCTGGGGGGCGGGTGTATCTGAGGCAAAATAGACAAAATAATCACACCTATCCAAAACCGCTCATAACTGCTATAATATTAACCGAACATGGAAATAAACAGAATCAGCACAAGGCGGTATAGCCACACGATGTTCTGGGCCGTGCTCGGAAGCTGTGTGATAGTTGCAATCGTGGCAACCCTTGGGCGAGTTGGAATGAACTTTAATACCGCACTTACGGATAAGCCCGATATTGCGATTTATATGCTCTTGCCTGAGGAAGAAATCATACATTCAGAAGTGCTCAGAGACAATGGAGTTGAGCGCCACTACTTGGCTGAGACTAAAGATGGACCCAAGCTTGTTATCTTGAAGAGAGGACCACATGAGTGGTTCGTATCATCGGTGGATGAGCTGCACGAGTAGAAGTTATTGGAATATTGAATAAAGTTAAAAGTGCAAAGTTAAAAGTTAAAAGTGTTTTTAAAAGATAACTTTTCACTTTTAACTCTTAATTTTTAACTTTAATTAATTATCTTCTAGAGCATACTACCAAATATGGAAATACTACCACAGCATTCGAAATCCTTTTCCACCTCTTCGGCTGTTTGATCAATCGATACATCCACTCCAGCCCGACTGACCTGAGGAGAGCTGGAGCTCGCTTACGTACGCCCGCAATAAAATCAAACGTGCCCCCCACTCCCATTGCCACCCTGACGCTGGGCATTTTGTTCAGATGCTCAGCTATCCATAAATCTTGCTTGGGCGCACCGAATGCAACAAGCAACAAATGCGGTTTTGCTTCTTTGATCTTATGAATTATTTCTTCAGTATCTTTTTCGTTCGGACTCCCACTATGCGTCCCCGCGACACTTAAGTTTTGATTAATGTCTTTTAGTTTTTCTGCAGCTTTCTCCGCAACNCCCTCTTTNGCNCCCANTAAAAATACTGAATGTTTTTTGGGAAGCTGACTGCAAAGTTTTACAACTGTATCAACTCCGGTTACGCGCTCCGGGAGTTTTTTTCCTTTGAATTTTGCAGCATACAAAAGCCCAACGCTATCTGGAATATTTAAACTTGCCAACTGGAGAACTTCACGGAACTTTTCGTTCTTGAATGACTCAACAAGCATCTCGCTGTTGGGAGTAATCACATGGTGCTGTCCTCCCACCTTAAAGAACCGTTTAAGATGTCCACCCTCAAGCATTTCCAAAATGATCTGAATTGCTTCTTTTTGCCTGATGGCATCTATGGGAATGCCAAGTAGAGTAACTGTCCTTCGATCCATACTTATATGATACCGTTAATTAACAATCTGCTAACATACAAACATGAGCTTTCGACTTCTAACCCTCGCCCTCACCCTAACCCTATTCGCCTGCATACAAGTGCCTGAAAGGGCCACTCCGGTCGAAAAAACCGAAGATCCACCACCTATGATGCCAGAAGAACGGGTGGAAGAAATCGCCTCAATTGATATTGAAGAACTTATTTCTGGAACTGGAGCGCTTTCTGAGCGTTTACTTGCCACGGGTGTGATTGATATCGGCAGACGCGATACACCGGTTACCCTCCTCCTTTTTACTGAACACCACGCAAAATATGCGCGCGACTTTCAGCTGGATATTTTCCCCAGACTATATTCTGACTTTATTGAGGAAGGAATACTCAGATTCCAGATAGCCATACTTCCCCTCAAAAAATATCCCGGATCGCAAAATGCGGCGATAGGACTCATCTGCTCCGCAATACAGTCCAAAGGAATGGCAATGCATCAGATCCTTTCGGAAAAACTGGATGCAGAAAGATTGGAACCTGAGCATTATGCAACTGAGCTTGGACTTGATATGAAGAAATTCAACGAATGCATGACAAGCGAAGAGATTGGAATCATCCTCAAGCAACAAAAAGCTTGGAGCAAGAGCCTGGATGTAACTCTGGTACCAACTTACTTTATAAACGGAGAAAAATTCGTTGGACTCCCTTACTATGCCGATCTTAAGGGTACGATCGAAGAAAAACTTAGGTGAATTATGAACTGACTTTTACTATCTTTATTCGCGCAAATTCACCAGAAAGTATGGATACGTCCGACTTTTTTACACTGAACTCATTTGCAATAAATTTGACCAATTCTTTGTTCGCCTTCCCCTTCTCCGGCTGAGCATTTACTGCAATCTTGATACTCTCATCATCCATAACTTCGAGAATCTTTGACTCCGCAGCATTTGGAACAGCGCGAACCGTAAAATGAACTGAGCCTGATTCATTTAATTCCTGATGAAATTTCTGAAGCATGCCTGCGAATTGTCAACTGTCAATTGTAAATTGTCAATTTACTTACAGTTTTCTTTTCTCCACTTATCAATCTCCCCGTGATTCCCCCCAAGCAAAACATCAGGAACTTTAAGTCCCTTAAACTCCTCCGGTCTGGTGTAATGCGGGTACTCCCTTTTTCTATCTAAGCTTTCCGAAAAACTTTCCTCCTCAGCTGACTCGTCTTTACCAAGAACTCCGGGAATCTGCCTCGCAACCGCATCAATCAAAACCGCAGCAGGCAATTCCCCGCCCGTAAGCACATAATCTCCGATTGAAATCTCCTCATCAATCCATCCACCATCAATTACACGCTGATCTATTCCCTCATATCTACCACAGACTAAGATTAACCATTCATGATTCTTAGCTAACCCTTCAACTTTCTCTTGAGTGAGCCTTTCACCACGCGGAGACAGATATATTACATATGGATCCCCCTCACCTTTGACCTTCTCTATCGCATCCACAAGGACCGGCGCAGTCATCACCATCCCCGCTCCACCGCCATACGGGCTATCATCAACCTGCTTATAATTCCCTGTCCCAAATTCCCTCAGATCATTAAATTCAAGCTCCAATAGCTCCATTTTTTGAGCTCTGTCGAGGATGCTCTCTGTAAGAGGCCCCTTAAACATATCCGGAAAAAGTGTGATTACGTCGATTCTCATCCCGGTGATTATATATAAATTTTTAGCTTCAGCACGTGTTTATGCAATATATTTCCGATAGTCATTAGTCTACCATTCGCGCGAAAGGTTCCTTATAGATATAACTTGAACTAATAATTAGATAAACGAATTAACGAATTAACGAATTAACGTATACAATTAATTCATGTCCTCAGTCGACGTTCTGATTCCAACGTACAATCCCGACCCAAGGTTTCTTAAGGAGGCTTTGGAGTCCCTCCAGGCCCAAACTTTTACGAACTGGAAAGCATTTATTCATGAGGATCCGTCTGATGGAGATACGGCGTCGATTGTTAAACCTTTTTTGTCTGATGAACGAATCACTTTCAAAAAATCGCCTGAGAGATTAGGTATAGGAGGCAACTGGAACGCATGTTTTAATGCGACTTCAGCTCCAATTATTGCATATCTTTTTCAGGATGATCTATGGACTCCCGATTATCTGGAAACTGCTGTGAATATTATGAATGATAATACCGGCGTTGGACTTGTTGCGATGGGGCATGAATACAAGTTTGAAGATACGAGCGGATCGAAGAGATGTTTTAAAAGATTATTGAGGATAAAGAAAAAAAGATTTCCGTCAGGCATAATTGACGGAGATAAGTTCCTTAAGAAATGGTTGCGCCGAAGTTTCTGGCCAAACCTAGTCGGAGAACCGGACTTTGTTGTTATGAGCAGAGGCGAGATGGAACTTGCAGGCCTGCCCGCCGAAGCACGAAGTGCGCAGGCGGGACCTTTCCACCCCACGATGAAGCAGTTACTGGACACTGAGTATTGGGTCAGGATGCTGGAGATTACTGACCTTTATAACGAGACCAAAAACTTAGGCCAATTTCGTGTGCACGGCGGCGCGGCAACTGCTCAAAACAGAGTAGATGGAAGAGGAATTTTCGATAGGTTAGAGATTATTTCCAGATTCATCAAAAAGGGGTCGGTCCTGACCAGAGTGACTGCGATTTTTGCCTTTGTTATACAGATCTTGAGGATGGTCTTTCATGCTTTCAAGCATCCACTATTGGCACTCAAGCTTTTCAAGAAAATTTTGCCAATAAAGCACTAACATCGACTTTCCTGACTTCATCGACAAGCCTAGTGTCTATCCCCTTTCTAGCTTCCAACTGATCCAAGAAAGTAGACCTTGTTTTATCCTGATACAAAACTCCTGTCGCGATTTTTTCCGATGTATCTACTGCAGCCTTTCTTGCAGTTTCGAAATCTGAAGTTTCAACTTCATAACATTTTCCTAGCAAGTACTCATGCGTCGCGAACTTGTTGTAAGTCGGACACGCTTGCAGGACATCAATGTAAGAGAAACCCTGATGATTGATTCCAGCTTTGATGATATCAGTTAATTGCTTTATGTTCCCGCTTGTTCCCCGCGCAACGAAGCTTGGATTCAATGAAAATACAAAGTCCATGCTATTAAGCAACTCCTCTACTGTTCCGTGAGGTGCTGTATTCATTTTTTCTCCATGTGGAGTAAGTGCACTTGCCTGCCCCGTTGTAAGCCCATAGTTAGCATTGTTATGGAGTATGAATGTCATGTTGTAGTTTGATCTGACTGCGTGAACCAAGTGACCGACACCCTCAGAGAAGCATGCACCATCTCCTCCAAATGCAATTACAGGAACATCCGGATTTGCCAAAGCTGCTCCGGCGGCAAGTGAGATGACTCGACCATGAAGACCGTGGAATCTGTAACCAACTAACGTGTCTGACATATTCCCATGGCATCCAACGTCGAAGCATATAAGGACCTGATGAGGAGCTAATTCAAGCTCAATCAAAGCCCTTTTTATAGCAGTCAGAATCCCATAATTCCCGCATCCATCGCACCATGTGCATAGATTATTGTGGTTGTAATCCTTCATGGAAAGACCTGCGTTTTCTTTTGGCTGATTCATGAAATTAGCTGTAATGGAACAGAAACTCTCCCATCAAACTTGAGGACCCTCTCATCAAATTCAAGTCCACACTCTTGCTTAATTAACATACCTAACTGTCCTTGAGCATTGCCTTCAACAAGAACAGTCTTTTTCGCCTTTGCCGCAAGTTCAACTAACTTCTCCGTCTTAAGCGGCCAAAGATATGTGTAGTGAAGATATGCAACTGACTCATCATTGATGGAATCTAGAATGACGTTCTTATTACTCCCCCAGCTCACAACCAACACATCTATTTCGCCGGAGAAGTCACTATTCACTATTAACTTTTCACTATTAACTTTCCAAAGTTCTGGCTCCGGCAACACCCTCTTGAGCCCCTTCATCTTCTTCATTCTTTTTTCCATTTGAGCTGTCGCATTTTCTCCGCTTTCATCGAACGATCCATCCGCATTATGTTCATAACTTTGCGCGCAATACGTCGGTGCATCGCTTCCCGGAAGCCATCTCGCGCTCACGCCATCCGGCGCATCCGGGTCATAACGGTCAGAAGCTCTAAGTAATTTAAGCCCATCACCATCAACTAACCTCCCCCTCCTAACCTGTAACCTGTCACCTCTCACCTGTAACGCATCGATCGTAAACAATGACTCCGCTATTTGCTTCTCTGTAAGAACAGTCACCGGAATTTGGAACTCTTCCGCATAATTAAACGCATCCATCATTAAGCTAAATGAATCTTCCGCATCGCTTACACTCATAACTACGCGAGGGAATTCACCATGTCCGGCACTAACTGCCATAAGCAAATCTCCCTGGGCAGTCCATGTTGGGAGTCCCGTTCCGGGACCCGGGCGTTGAGCTAATACAATTACTGCCGGAGTCTCACTGATCCCGCACAACGAGATCGTTTCCGTCATCAAATCATAGCCGCCCCCCGACGTTGCGGTCATCGCACGCGTTCCCGCGTGCATCGCTCCAACCATCATCTGAACAGCTGTAATCTCGTCCTCTGCCTGTTTTACAAGCATTTT
The DNA here is from genome assembly GCA_002685895.1 of Methanobacteriota archaeon. Lineage (GTDB taxonomy): Archaea > Thermoplasmatota > Poseidoniia > Poseidoniales > Thalassarchaeaceae > MGIIb-Q1. Next base: position 34,306 of record NYYK01000002.1, on the reverse strand, counting down.
TGATTCCCCCTGTATATCAGCTAAGAACGTAAGAAGAGGCGACGCCGGCGTCATCGGATATCCGAATAGCGCTCTGCACCCGGCATGTATAGCACCGAGTCCCATTGCCTGGCTGCCCGTTATCAGTAACTGACTTTTCCAACAATCGTCAGGTTCAGGCAAAACCAGCTTCTCAATTTCAATCAGTTGAGTTCCCTCATCAATACACTTAAAGTTCAACTCCAACAAATCCTTCTTGTGTCCAAACCTTTCTCTGACCATTTCCTTAAGTTCGTCTGAACTTCGCCCAATCAATGACCAGACAACTGATGTAATGAGCACATTTCCAAGTACAGGTTTTGCATTTAACTTTTTTAGAATCTCTTCCGTCGGCAAATAAATCACTTTGATTGAATTAGCATCAATAAACTTCTGATCCTCTTCACCGAACTTCCATTGCGGAGTTTGATGAAGCAACACCCCTCCTTCTATCAAATCTCTGAGATTATTTTTAATTCCGTGATGATTGAATGTAACCAAAACGTCTGACTTTTCCTGTGCGCTTCTGACTTTTTCGTTGCTAATCTCCAACTGATATGAAGAGTGTCCATTCATTATAACTGACATATACTCCCGCTCTCCGAATACGCAATATCCTGCACGTTTAAGCCCCTTAGCACACATTTCGCCAACAGAGTTAACTCCTTGGCCTTGTGCGCCTACGATTTTGATGCTGATGCGTGACATACTGAAGAGAGTTCTACTACCCTTTCTCCCCACTTACAAACTTTTTCTTCGTGTTCTTCGGGATCGTTCATTATTAGAAGCGGAGATCCTAGCAATTTCCCATTATGTTCCATTACAAATCTAATCAGATGCTCCGTTGCACGTCCTGTGAAGTAATACTCCTCGTCTCCAAGTGCAATGATCGCAACTTGTTTCCCACCCAGATCAACATCTTTAGATTTACTATTCAAGAACGCATCCATCCTAATGTGTAACTGACCTTCGGATCCTCCTGTATTCCATGTTCCGCAAGCGAGTATTAAGACGTCTCCTTCCAAAAGGTCTTCCGACTTTGATTCTTCAGCTAATTGTGAACTGACACTAATGCCTTTTGATTCCAGTGATTTGCGGAGTACTCCTACAACATGTTCGGTATTTCCCGTTGAAGTCGTATATATGATATTTACAACCATATTGAATATCTTAGAAGTTAAAAGTTAAAAGTGAATAGTTAAAAGTTCTTTTTAAGTGACACTTTTCACTTTTCACTCTTCACTTTTAATTATATCTCTTCCCTTGCCTAGATAAGCCTAAACCATGTACTCTTTATCGGCTATGAAACTATCAAAACTCTTACAAAGAATAGTCGCCCACGGCATTGCAGCCGATCCCCGCTCCAAAAAAGAGGTTGAAAAGGCTCTTATGAAATATAAGACCAGACAAAAGAAACTTTCTAAGAAGGAAGCTGAGCTTTTTGATGAAGAACGGCTGTGGAATCCGTTTGCAGATTCACGTATTTATAACAAACCTGATGCAGAAGTTAAATCAGTAATTGTCGGAATCGATGTGGAAACCCCCGAACTTCTTCTGGTTGATCGCATGAATAAAGAAGGCAAGAAGATTGATGCTGTAATGGCGCATCATCCGGAAGCGAGAGGCTTGGCTGACTTGGATAAGGTTATGGATATGCAAATTGACCTATTGGCTCAACACGGAGTACCGGAAAATAGAGCTGATGCCCTTATGCGCCCGAGAATGGAGAAGATCTGGAGAGCAATTCATGCAGACAATCTGTTTAGGAGCCAGCAAGCTGCCGAGTTTTTGGACCTCCCCTTCTTCAGCTGCCACACACCCGCAGACAACCTCGTATATCAATTTGTCGAAAAGAAAATTTGTAAAAAGAAGTTTGATAACTTGGGTGAGATCTTGAATGCGCTTCTTGAAATTCCCGAATACAAAACCTACGCAAAACTGGGCAATCCTCCAATATTGGTAAACGGATCTAAGAGTTCGAGAGTTGGCAAACTGGTTGCAACTGAGTTCACGGGAGGAACAAACGGACCGGAAGAGTATATAGAGGAACAGGCCAAAGCCGGAATCGGGACTATCCTGACGATGCATGTGACCGAAAAATCGCTCGAAAAGGCAAAAGAGCACCATATCAACTTCGTTCAGTGTTCTCATATTGCCTCTGATAACATCGGTTTGAACCTAATGCTCGACAAATTGACAAAGGATGAGCCAAAACTCAAGGTTCATGAATTCTCCGGATTTATGAGGGTTAAAAGGAAATAGGGTCTAAGAGCCTTGATTTATGTATAGTAAACACGTATATTCCGCCCGCTTTAACATATACGCCTATGAATCCACAGAAATCCGCTTCACAAAGCCAAAAATCAGGATCTGCCGGTACCGGTGGCTCTGACCCTTTTAACAAGATAACAGAAATGGAAAAAAAGGAGGCAGAAAGAACAAAAAAAGAGATTGATGCCATGGAAAAGGAGAAAATCGAGGTGGAGAAAGCTGTGACTGACAAAACCGCAACAGCCGAAGAAGAGCTAAAATCGCAGGCAAACGAGGAATTGAAGGAGTTTAAAGCAGATAAATGCTCTCAAATCCTAGGTGAAGCTCAAGAACTGGCAGAAGAAGAATGTAAAGAGCTAGGGGCAACTTGGAAGCAAAAGAAAGGAGTTATAGTTGCCAATTTAGTTTCTGATATGACAAATCCCGATTCCCCCATCTTGAAAGAACTTCAAAAATAATTATGAGGATGGATATTGCCAGCACAGGCACCCCTCACCCATCCTCTCCCCCTTCTGAGGGGGAGAGGAGATACGGAAAAGCCAATCAAATTAATGAATATTCATTTAATAATGTATTCTTTTACTCTTCAAATCTATTAGATGGCAGTCGTTGAGATGCAAAAAGTGGCCATTATCTCGCATGAGTCTGCGAAAGAACAACTCATCGAATCTCTTCATAAGGAAGGGGTGATGGAGATCACTCAATCTGATTCCCCTGTCGTAATAGATCATACGGAGGTCAATTTCCGCTCAGCGGAGCTCCAATTCGCAATTACCACTCTCAAAGACTACGCGTCCAAGGAGACTCTTGCTGTTGCAGGTAAATACTCGAATGAGCGAGATATAATTCACGCCTCAAAGCATACAGACGTAAGAGGAATAGTGGATAGATTGCATGAGCTGGAGGAAGAAGACACGGATGCGGAAAAACAGATTAAGCAATCGCAGCAAATTGCAGAAGTACTTGATCCCTGGAGAGCCCTTCCCTATTCACTGGATGTTCCAAACGCTTCGGAGACTACAATTCGCATTGAAGGATCTATTCCCAAAGTGAAACTTTCAGAAATGATCAAAGAGCTTGGCAAACTTAAACTGGAACTTAGCGAAGTTAATAATAAGACAGGAATTATTTACTGTGTTGCACACGTTTGGAAAGATGACGCTCCACGATTCGAAGAATTAGCAATTAAATATGGATGGACTAATGTTGATCTTCCAAAATTGGAGGGGAAAGCTTCTGAACTACACGAACAAGCTCTGATGCATGCAAAAGAAATGCAGAAAGTACGCAATAAAAATGCAAAAGAACGCGCAAGACTGAGCGTGGAACTTCCAAACTTGATTAAAGTCGCAAAATTTATGATGTGGCTGGATGAAAAACAGGAAGCACGCGAGTCTATGAGTTCAACTGAGGAAACTTCTACCATTCTTGGATGGGTTCCAAAGAAAAGAGTTGCAAAACTGGAACAAAGACTGCAAGACGTTGGCCCGGCTGTCGCTCTTCTAAAGGTAAAGCCCAATGAAGATGAAGAAGTACCTGTTGCACTATGGAATTCCAAAGGAGTAACTCCGTTTGAAAGTGTAACAACACTTTACGGACTTCCACTTCAGCATGAATTTGATCCAACAGTATCACTTATGCCATTCTTCGCTCTTTACTTTGCACTTTGCTTGACCGACGCGGGGTATGGAGCAGTACTAGCTACTGTTTTTGGAATCGCAATCCTAAAGAAGAAACTAAAGATGCGTGAATCTAAACTGGCTTGGACTTTGTTCCTTGGCGGCGTCGTAACCATAATCGTTTCCATCCCGTTCGGAGGCTACTTCGGATTTGCACCTTCTCAGGTTCCGGCATTTCTAACCAAAACTAACGCTGATGGTATGTTGTTGTTTAAAGGCCAAATTTGGAACTTAAACGACCAATCGGGTATTACCTTCCTTCAAAATTTGTCACTGTTTTTAGGGCTCACTCACCTCTTTTACGGAATGTTCCTGGCGGGTCTGCATAAGTGGATTCACGGAAAGAAAATGGAGGCTTTTTGGATGAATTTCACTCCACATATTCTGCTGGGAGCCATTCTCTTTATGGTGTTTGCACCGGTCAGCCTGAAGCCAATTGCTAAGTACATTTTTTACGCAAGTTTGTTGATGCTTGCATGGGGCAAAGGTCACGGGACCAAGTTATTCCTTAGACCATTGATGGGTGCAATCGGAGTTTTGAATTTTGCAATTGGAATGCTTAGTAATACTCTTAGTTACCTAAGGATCTTGGCGCTCGGACTTGTAACAGGAGCAATTGCAATGGCGGTGAATCAAGTTGCAGTTGAAGTTGGCAAACTTTTCCCGATTTTTATAGCAGTCCCCGTGATCATTCTGATCTTTTGCATGGGACACTTAATTTCTATAGCACTAAACACTCTTGGGAGTTTCATACACTCCGGTCGTCTTCAGTTTATCGAGTTCTTCTCGCAATTCTTCGAAGGTGGCGGCAAGGCGTTTAGTCCATTTAAACGTTCTTCTATCTAATTCTCCCCCTATCTCATGGGTCTCGACTCACACGAAACACAGGCAGAACAATTAGCTCAAGCATTAGCTATTGAAGATGAACATCCATGTCCTGAGGCAACGGCGCACGTTAGAAAAGTCGCAGGACCTCTAATAGCAAATGCGGACGATTGGACTGAGTTTAATACCAATCCATCTGAATTTGCTGGATGTACCGTAGCAGAAGAAAAATGATAATTTTTAACTCTTAACTTTTAACTATTAACTTTTTCCCCTTCTATATATGAAACGCTCACTAATCGTTGCCGCCGGAGTACTAGCTCCTATTGCGGTCTTCGCACAAGAGCCCGTGGCAGCTGCAACCCACGCCGGTGAAGTGCAATGGGGCCTTGCATTCGCCTTCTTTGGCGCTGCAATCGCCACTTTTGTTTCTTGTATCGGCTCCATCATCGGAGTTTCTGTTACAGGACAAGCAGGTGCAGGTCTTTTGACCGAAAAGCCTGACCTTGCAGGTAAAGTCATCACTTTGATGGTTCTGCCCGGATCGCAAGGACTATACGGAATGGTTATCGCTCTTCTCTTTATCTTCAACTACGCACCGGTAATCTCGGGCGAAGTTGCAATCAGCGTTAGCCAGGGAGTTGCAATTCTTGCGGCCGCTTTGCCTGTTGCATTCACATGCGTAACTTCAGGACCTTACCAGGCAAAAGTCTGCGCAGCCGGTATGCACATGCTCGCAAAGGATGACAAGATGACAGGACGTGTTATTACAATGGCCGCCTTGGTCGAGACATACGCTCTTCTTGGATTCTTGATTTCCTTCTTCATGTTGAACAACTTCAAGGCAGGAATTTTGGGATAGTCGCATGTCACAAGTCACAAGTCACAAGACTTGCGACTTGTGACCTGTGACCAGTCCTGTGACCTGCGACCTGTGACACTTACCCTCTACCAATAATTAACATGGCCCTCCAAGACATTCTAACGGCAATTACCCAGCAGGCAGATCAAAAAATCACTGACGCCAGAAACGTTCATCAGAAAGGTCTTACCAAAATCAGAGAAGATGGAGAAAGAACTGTTTCCGAGCGCAAACAGGAAATCGCAAGGCAGAAGGAAGTAAAAAAGGCTCAGATGAAAGCTAAGTCAGAGAATGCTGCTGATATGCATGTGAAAAACTCATTACTTAGTAAAAAGCGCGAACTTCTGGACGAGACTTATGACGAAGTTGTGGATGAGCTCGCCAAGTTGCCCGACGACAAGTTGGAGCCACTTATGCTCGCATGCCTTAAGTCAATTACATCTGAAGGAACAATCCAGCCTGCCGATAAGCACACAGTGCTGATGAAGAAATTGGCTGATTCCGACAAGTTCAAAATGGGTTCGACTGTAAAAGCCAAAGGAGGATTCCGATTTATATCTGAAAACCGCGAACAGGATTGCACGCTGGAGCATCTAGTTGCCGAAGTGTTACGTCCTGCAACAGAACTAGAAATTGCTGATTCCCTATTTACTGCAGCTTAAATGCCAACTCTTCAATCAACCTTCGCGCCAAAATTCGCCTACTCCCACGGAAGAATGGGGGTGCTCAAACTGTTATTGCTTGAGCAGACCGATCTTGATCGAATGCTTGGGGCCAAGGATGCGCGTGAAGTGGAGAAGATTTTGACTGAGGTTAAGATGACGAATGTGATTGATCAGGGAATCTCGGAAGGATCTGCAATTTTGGAAGCTGTAGGCATGTGGATGCGAAACCAAGTTGAGCAGATGTCGCCGGAAGAGAAGCGTTCTGTATTCCATATCCTGTGGTTAGAAAATGACTGCGCTTTGATGTCGCATGTAATAAAGAAACATCACGGATTGCTTTCGGAAGTAAGTGAAGAACCGATAAGCGGTATGTGTTCTTACAAACCGGAGGATTATGAGAAAATCGAATTTATTATTGATATGAAAAAACGAGAAGGAATAACTGTGCGCGAAATTGATTCTGCAGTTTCTGCTTACATCGCCGGACTTCAGGTTAAGTTGGCACGTGAAAGCGAGTCTGATCTTATTGCAACTTACGTTTCCCACAATATAGATCTAAAGAACATTCGAACTGCTCTTAGGCTTTCCAATGATAACCCCGAAGAAGTCCTTCCTTACCTCTTGGAAGGGGGAACAATACCAAGGAAGGAGCTTGCAGGTGATCGAGACATAATCATTTCAGCTCTTAAGAGATCAAATATTTCTATGTTCTTGCCCAATGACCTTGAGTCGTTACTTAGCGATCCGGTTGAGTTTGAGCAAGCCGCTGCACATATCATTTCTTCTGATCTTTCCAAGATGTGGAATGTGCCTCTGAGTATTGATCCACTGTTTGCATTCGCGGCAATAACAATGAACCAACTTAAAATAGTCAGAACTATTCTTATTGCTAAGCGCTCTGAGCTTAGTCCTCAGGAAACCAAGAGGATGCTTCCTCCTTTCTTAACTGCATCGAACTTCACATCATGAATCATAAGATAGCCATTGTCGGCACTTGGGAAGCAGTCGCAGGATTCGCGCTCCTTGGAGTAGATGTAACGCCGGTAAATGATTCTGATGAGGCTGTGGCTGAACTGCACAGATTAAAGAAAGAGACAGCACCGGATGAACACGGAGTTGAGAGAAACGTTTACGCAATCGTATTTATAACAGAAGACCTCGCGGGCGGGATTACTCCCGACGATGAAAAGAAACTCGCCCGCGGCGCCTTGCCAGCAATTATTCCACTCCCCTCTCACAAAGGTTCGACCGGTTACGGTCTTCAGAGACTTAAGAGAATAGTCGAACGAGCTGTGGGGTCGGATATTCTTAAGTAACTTTTTAATTTTTAACTCTTTAACCATGTTATTCGAAACAGATAGATCCATTATCCGGGCTCAACAATTAGCCATAGAACCCGGTACAAATGTAAAAAGATTTGAACCACGTAATTTCCACGAACAGCAAGCAGTTGATCAGGCACTGGTTGCTCAAACACTTCTTGGTTCAACCGATAGAACCGGTGAAGCAGCAGCAGCAGTTGTACGGCAAGATTATCATTTGCCAAGTTGTTTTAAAATTCGAGATGCGTTAACTCCAACGGCTGATTCATAACATTTCACTATTAACTTTTAACTTTTAACTTTCCCATCATGACAAACCAACCAACAATTGTGAAGGTCGTCGGTCCCCTCGTAGTCGCAAAAGGTATGAAACATGCCAAGATGAACGAGGTTGTACGCGTCTCCAAAGAGAAACTCGTAGGAGAAGTAATCGAGCTTCACGGAGACGAAGGTTCTATTCAGGTTTACGAAGAAACAGCCGGCGTAGGTCCGGGTGAGCCTGTTGAACTGACTGGCGCAACACTTTCTGTAGAACTTGCACCCGGTCTTCTGGAGCAATTCTACGATGGAATCCAGCGCCCTCTTAAATTGATCGAGGAGAAAGCGAAAAGCCAATACATCACTCGCGGAATCGAAGCGCCGGGGTTGGACCGTGATAGAAAGTGGGATTTCGAAGCAATTGCAAGTAGCGGAGATGAGGTGGCTGAGGGAGATATCTTGGGAACTGTTCAGGAAACAACTTTGATTGAACACAAAGTAATGGTTCCTCCGGGGAAAGGTGGAACTTTGAAGGATATTAAGTCCGGAAGTTTCACAATCGAAGATACGATTGCAACAATCAAAGTTGATGGCAAAGATGAAGACATTATGATGCTTCAGAAGTGGCCTATCCGCGTACCACGCCCAACAGGTAAGAAACTTTTGCCCACAGAACCTTTGGCAACCGGAATGCGCGTTCTGGATACCCTGTTCCCAATTGCAAGAGGAGGAGCAGGCGCAATCCCGGGGCCTTTCGGAGCAGGTAAGACTGTTACACAGCAAAGCTTGGCAAAGTTTGCCGACGCTCAGGTTATCGTTTACATCGGATGCGGAGAGCGAGGCAACGAGATGACGGATGTACTTAAAGAGTTCCCGGAACTAGAAGATCCAAACACAGGTGAGCCTCTGATGAAACGAACTGTTCTGATTGCGAATACTTCGAACATGCCTGTAGCCGCTCGTGAAGCATCTGTTTACACAGGAATTACGATTGCTGAGTATTACAGAGATATGGGATATGACGTTGCTCTTATGGCTGACTCGACTTCACGCTGGGCAGAGGCAATGCGCGAGATGTCCGGACGACTTCAGGAAATGCCTGGTGAAGAAGGATACCCGGCTTACCTTGGATCGCGAACTGCAGGATTCTATGAAAGAACTGGAGCATGTGAATGCCTTGGAACTGACGAAAGACGTGGTTCGCTGACTGCAATTGGAGCCGTTTCGCCTCCAGGTGGGGACTTCTCTGAGCCTGTTACGCAAAATACTCTCCGAGTTACCAAAGTCTTCTGGGCATTGGATGCGAAACTGACTTACAAGAGGCACTTCCCTTCCATCAACTGGCTTCAAAGCTACTCGCTTTACACAGAAGCATTAGAAAACTTCTACTCAAAGGAAGTTGCGGAAGACTTTTCAAAGAATAGAACTCGCACATCAGAAATTCTTCAGCAAGAAAGCAAGCTTGAGGAAATTGTAAGGCTTGTTGGTACGGAAGCACTGTCACCCAAAGAGCAACTGACGCTTGATGTTGCGAAAATGATTCGAGAGGACTTCCTATTCCAAAATGCTCTTGATCCAGTAGACGCTTACACATCAATCAAGAAGCAATACAGAATGATGCGAGCAATCTTGCTATTCATGGATACAGCTTTACCTGTAATCGATCAGGAAGATTTTGATTTTCTGCGAGTTCAGAAGCTCATAGTCAAAGAAGACATCACAAAGTGCAGCTTTATCCCCGAAGAAGGAATGGAGGCCGAGTTTGATAAGATCGAAGACAAGATCAGAAGCCAGATGGCTGGACTCAAGGAGTCCGGCGCAGAGACAAAGACCGTGTCTGAAGAACCTGTTGCTACCGCTTAACAATTGACACGCTCGCTTCGCTCGCTTTTGACAATTGACCAGTGACTAGTGACAAGCGACCCCCAACACTACTACAACCTACCAACTACCCACTAATCATATGTCCACAGCCTACAAAACCGTAACGGATATCGCCGGTCCTCTGATGATGGTCGAAGGTATCGAAGGTGTAACCTACGATGAGCTTTGTGAAATCGAGCTCGTTGACGGAAGCAAGCGCCTTGGTAAAGTTCTCGATGCCAGATCGGATCTTGCAGTCGTCCAAATGTTTGAGGACGCCAAGGGTGCCACGACTGAGGGTACCAAAGTCCGCTTCCTAGGACGTACATTCGAGATCGGAGTATCGGAAGATATTCTCGGACGTGTATTTTCGGGTTCCGGAAAGCCTATCGATGGCGGCCCCGAAATTGTTCCGGAAAAGAAGTTGGATATTAACGGTGCGCCGATTAATCCTTACTCTCGCGAGTATCCGGATGACTTTATCCAGACAGGTATTTCTACAATTGACGTTCTAAATACTCTTGTGCGAGGGCAAAAGCTTCCCCTCTTCTCGGGTGCAGGACTTCCTCACAACCAAATCGCAGCGCAGCTTGCAAGACAGATGAGAGTTCTAAGTCCGGAAGAAGTTGAGAAGGGTAAAGGAATATCGGATGAACAACGCGGAGAATCTGATGAGAAGTTTGCCGTTATCTTTGCAGCTATGGGAGTGACGTTCGAGGAGGCACAGTTCTTCCAAAATGAGCTGGAGAAGACCGGAGCACTTTCTAGAGCAGTCCTCTTTGTAAACACTGCTGATAATCCGGTAGTTGAGAGAATTGCCACCCCGCGTTTAGCGCTTACTGTAGCGGAATATTTGGCATACGAAAAAGACTACCATGTGACCGTTCTTCTTACAGATATGACCAACTATTGCGAAGCTCTGCGTGAAGTTTCCGCAGCTAGAAAGGAGGTTCCAGGACGAAGAGGTTATCCGGGTTATCTGTACACGGACCTTGCGACTTTATACGAACGCGCAGGTCGTGTAAGAGGGAAGAACGGATCCATTACTCAGATTCCTATCCTCAGTATGCCGGAAGATGATATTACACATCCGATTCCGGACCTTACCGCATACATTACGGAAGGGCAGATCTACATCGACCGAGGACTTCATCAAAAAGGAATCTATCCCCCGATTATTCCGATGGGATCTCTGTCGAGACTTAAACCAAAAGCTCAAGGTGAAGGAAAGACCCGTGCCGACCACTCCGGAATGGATGCTCAGCTTACCGCCGCATACGCACGAGGAGTTGAAGTTCGCGAGCTTGCAGTTATCTTGGGTGAATCTTCGCTATCCGAGACTGATAAAGCATTCTTGAAGTTTGCAGAGAGATTTGAAAACGAATTCATCCGACAAGGACCAACCGAAAACCGTTCAATCTATGAATCACTTAGCATTGGCTGGGATCTTTTGACCGAGATTCCTCGCGAAGAACTCAAGCGTGTTAAGGATGAATACATCGATAAATATTTACCTAAGAAATAGTGCCTTCAGTTTTCTCAATAATCGGCTCCGCCTGGGACTTCTACAAGAAGCAGCCGGTTCTAAACTCCATATTGCTTTGGATGTTGATACTTCCATTCACGGGAATGTACATCGTTGAGGGATCTATCGGTATTAACGAAACGTTGGGCGAGTTTGCATGGAGAGAAACTGACTTACGTCCGTTACTCTTGATCGGAGCTGCTGAATTTTTACTTACGATAATAATTATTTGGGGAATTGCCAGCATAACAGTTGTAGGCAAGAGGCTTTTGACTTCAAAAGCAGGAAGAAATAGAAGTTCTTTTACAGTAGTAAGAAAAGAAGGCTCCAAGTATATCGTTAACATGTTCTTAACAGGTATTCTTCGAGATTGTTTCACGATCTTCTGGGGCATACTTCTGATCATTCCGGGAGTTATTTACGCAATTAGAACCGCATTTTATAACGTCACAATTGTTTGTGAGGGGCTCGGATATAGAAAGGCCTTAAGAAGAAGCAAAGAGGTAGTAAAAGGCCATACTTGGACTACTTTTTGGCATTTGCTTGGTTTGGTAATTGTAATTTTCTTCCCTGCAATCATTGTAGCCGCATCAGTAGATGAACTAGCTCGAGGCTTAGATACCAGACTGTTATTTGCAGCAAATATAATTGCTAATACTGTTTTATCTTACGCAATTCTTCTCTTTGCACTCGCAACAATTATTCTTTACGGAGAAATTAAGAAGCTTCCTAATCCCAAGAAATAATGGCCTTACTAAGAGTTAACCCCACACGAATGGCACTCATGGACCTTAAGCGCAGAGCAAAGTCTGCAAAACGCGGTCATAAGCTACTTAAGGACAAGCAGGACGGCCTTATGCAGCAGTTTATGAGTATTATCAGAGAAGCCAAGACTCTGCGGGAACGTGTTGAAGAACAATTAGGTGATGCTTTCCGCGCATTCCTATTCGCTTCTATGTGGCTGAGTGATGCTCAATTAAAGAATGCTCTTTCAAGTCCAGAAGCAAAGATTAGTTTGAGCGTGCAGACAAAGAACGTAATGAGTGTGCGAATCCCCTTCTTCGAAATTAAGAAGGAAGGAAATATAAAGAACTATGGATTTGTTGGGACTAACGCACTTCTGGATCAGGCAGTTGAGAAGTTTGATGAACTGTTCGAAATTCTGATTCAATTAGCACAGATTGAGAAACAAGCTGAGAGCATGGCAATTGAATTGGAGACGACAAGGAGAAGAGTAAACGCGCTCGAGTACAAGATGATTCCGGATATGACCGAAACAATTAAATATATAACAATGAAGCTGGATGAATCTGAACGAGCCGGAATTATAAGTACAATGAAGATTAAAGCGGAGATGGAAAAGTAAGTAGTTGACTGATAAGCTACTCTCACTATGAATCCACTCTCCTTACCACTCGCTAAACGCAAATTCTTCTGCATTGGCGCTTCTCTTCTTGCATCAATCGCTGTTGCATTTACTCTGCCTGCCGAACTAATAGAAAAAGTACCAATGGTACAAGCAGGGATGATAATAAACGGACTTGTGATCGGCACGATGCTGACCTTCGTTGGAGTATTCACATGGCATCCTGTTTTTAAGTTCCGTATGCATCCAATTTTCCGCGGAGCTCTGATCGCTGCTTTTGTTCATTTGGATTACACGATCTACACATGGTCCGACCAACCTTTATTTTGGAAAACAATGATAATAGCCGCTGTGTTTGGAGCTGTAATCGATCAAATGGCAACTCAACTTTATGGAGAGGGAGATAAGTTGTTGAAAGGAATGAATAAATAGTGAATAGTTAATAGTTAAAAGTGAATAGTTACTAAAGAGAATCATATTTTATAAAGCACTATTCACTATTCACTTTTCACTATTCACTTTGTTGCCTCAACAACTTTCTCGAATACCTTAGGTTCATTGATGGCAAGCTCCGACAATGTTTTCCTATTTAATTCAATTTTTTTATCTTTTAGAGCTTTAATAAATCTTGAATAAGAAACTCCTTGTTCTCTTACTGCAGCATTTAGGCGGGCAATCCATAGCTGTCTGAATACTCTCTTCTTCTTTTTGCGATCAATGTAAGCATGCTCTCCGGCTTTCATCACAGCCTCATTTGCCTTTTTAAATGTAGTCCTGCGCATACCGCGATATCCCTTCGCGAGTTTGCGGATTTTCTTGTGTCTATTGTGCCGAACTGAACCACGTGTAACTCTCATCTATAGATACGGGAGTAACGATTTAAGCTTCTTATGCTCAGACTTCTTTGGAAGTAGAGTCCTGCTTAATTTCTTCTGCTTCTTGCCCTTTTGCAGAAGCAAGTGACCGCGGCCAGCTCGCTTAATAGCAATCTTGCCGGATCCTGTCCTGCGGACACGTTTTTTAGCGCCTGAATGTGATTTTTGCTTAGGCATTGGGGAGATTATATTGAAGATTCAGTCTAAGAAAAGAAAAAACTTAAGAAAGTGGTAAATAAGTTAAATTGTTAAATTGCCAAATTGCTCACAGAGTGAATAAATAACTTAAGATACTATAAATTGCAGAAACCAGCGTGCGTAACGCTCTGTCGAACAATTTAGCAATTTGACACCCCTTCAATCCTCGATTTTTTTACCACCACGTTTCGGCCTTAAAATGACTATAAACTGATTCCCCTGAGGCTTGATCTCCTGTTCGACTTCGGAAACATTTGCCAGATCCTTTACAACTCCAAGCAGTTTTTCTTTGGCATATGCTTTGTTGGTAAGTTCGCGACCTCTTAGTTGAATGACAAATTTGACCAAATGTCTCTCTCCCATAAACTCCTGTGCACGTTCTTTTAACCTGTCTATATCATGAGTATCTGTCCTAAAGCTCATTCGTAGAGTCTTAACCTCCGTGGGCTTGCTATGAGAGCGCTGTTTGCGCTCCTTCTTCTTTATCTGATAAAGATACTGGCCAAAATCTCCTATCTTTACAACAGGAGGCTTTGCTTTGGGCGACACTTCTATAAGATCTAGCTCTTGTTCTTTCGCACGAACTATTGCCTCTTCCGGTGTCATCTCCTCTGCATCCTCTCCATCCACAAGAAGTACTCGAGGCGCTCGAATCTGTTCATTTATACGTGGACGTTTTTCCCGTTTATAAGCTGTAATGTATCTTCGTCGCTTTTGCATTAGATCAGAAGGATGTTAAAGGGGTATTTATACTTATACAAGGGAAACAATACAAAAAACCTAAGTTCTAAGTTCTAAGTTCTAAGTTCTAAGTTCTAAGTTCGCTCCCAAACTAATATCTCAATTTCAAGCACATGCCATCCCTCCGCTCCACCATCGCTCATTTTAGCTGACTTAAGAGTCACAAATTGTACAGGCCACAAATTCACCTCTTGCATATATCGTCCATAATCTCCCTCCAATAAATCCCTAGCATCAGAAAGAAGTGATTCGTGTGTTACTTCCAGCAATGTATTTGCAAAAGCATTGCTTGTAAATGATCTCTTTAGCTTGCTTTCAAAAGCTCTAACATCACGGGCATAACGGATTAAGTCGAGTGACAAGAACTGTTCCAGTGCAACTATCCCCGCTGGGTTCTCTTCCTCCGTACTATGCATCAGTTTTCCTAATTGTTCATCGGTTATCGCATCTCCGACTGTTAGAAGTCCTGCCAAACGAATGAACTTTGTAATATATTCCATGCCTTTTTCATGTACCGCAAAATTAACTCTCATAGGAGAAGCTCTTACGCCAGACTCGATCATATCAACCGGATCTCCAAAAGATATATCAGACATTTTTGCCAGGTAGCCTTGTTTTTTCAAATTTTCCGAAAGAAGTTCCCAGCTTGCTATCAGCCTTTCGAAATCTGTTTCTTTGGGTAGAACATACACATCCAGTTTTTCTCCCAATGATCCAAGCTTTACAGCTGCATGTATCTCGCTCAATTCAACCTGTTCCTGCAAAGCATCTTCACGCCTTTCAAGTTCAGAAAGTTTGGCAACAAGCGGTGCGGAGACTGTCTGCACTTCGCTTAGCACATGCGCATGCTGGGCAATAAACACGCAGGAGAGTGCAAACATCGAGCAGCCAAGAGCCAATCTGAAACTTGTAGCTTTACTCACTTAATAGAAGTGTGAAAATAAATGGAGAATAAAAACCATTCTCGTCGTCATGTTCGCGAGTGAATTTCGGAGGGCTTATATCAGAGACCCACTTAGATTCTTGTGCAGCATTTATAAATTGTGCGAGAACAGTCATGCTTCTCGGGCCAACATTCTGGACCTTGCCTTCCACTTTTAAACTTAACTCTTCCTGATCAAACGTCATCGAACTAATACTTATTGTATCTTTGTTTTCTCGCCGGCCGTAGCCTTGGCGTAGGCTGGCAGTTTCAATTTGTTGCGTTATTTCCTCCAATTGAGATTTAAACAAAAGTAAATCTCTCGAGTTGTATTTCTGGTCCATAGCATCTCCAAAAAGCCCCTCGCGAAGCGGGGTTACAAATTCTCCTCTTGCTCTCTCCAATTCCTGCACTCTCGTATCCAATTTCTTAACAAGCTCCTTTAGTTCTACTGCATCGTGTTCTTTTCCAGCAATATCAACCTGCGTCAATTGAGGGAGAATCAAAGTTGCTGATAATGACAAGAATCCCAAAAGAACTGCTGTGAATATAAGAAACGGCACAGAAACGTGGTGGAGTACGTCTCCCACAGATGGATGAGTAGCTGAAGTTTTTGTATTTGTTTTGGGCATATTTCGACGGGCTCAATACAAGTTACTATCCTCTAATTATAGCGGAAAACGCGATTTAGAGCTATTTATGATACTTGCCAGTTAAGATTTATTGTGACGAAATAAACTCAAATCTGGGTACTTCCCTGCCATTTATGACTAATCGCTCCTTAAACATATCCACGGACCTCACCCAAAGCTTAGAATTCTCATTTTCATACAAAGCCTCATACACAACCAAATCTTCGAGGGTTTCGCTATGTTTGGCGATTCCAAGAACACGATATTTCTTGCCTTTGTAATGCTTATAAATACCTGGCTCTAACACTCTTTAATTCTCAATTATCAATTCTGAATTATCAATTCTGTATCAGAGGCACTAATGCTATAATAATAGTCAGATACTTACTTTCCCCCTTCCTCATGGAGGACTTGCTAACTAAATTAAAGGAACTTCAAACAGCCGTAAACACGGGGAAGGACTCTCTTTGATGCCAGGAAGATTCCTGAGTGTATAGCCGAGCTTGAAAAGAAATCACAAGCCCCTGATATTTGGGATGATCAAAAGGCTGCCAATGCCTTGTTTACAGAGCTAAAGGCACTTAAAAGCCAATGGGAGCCTGTGCGGGATTTGGCTGAGGAGACAAGGGATTTAATTGAATTGATTGGACAAGCTGAGGAATCCGATCGCCCCAGTATGGAGGAAGAGACAGCAAAATTGCTGAGTAGGTGGGAGGAAATTGAGACGCAACTTTATCTGAGTGGAGAGTTTGATATGAATAACTGTTATCTTTCAATCAGCGGAGGTGCGGGAGGAACCGAGGCGCAAGATTGGGCGGAGATGCTTCTTAGAATGTATCTGAGGTACTGCGAAAGACAGGGATGGAAGACAGATACTTTGGAAAAAACTAATGGGCAGGAAGCAGGAATTAAATCAGTAACAGTTCATGTAACAGGATCTCCTTCTTATGGATATCTGAAATGTGAACGCGGAACACATCGCCTAGTTCGCCTCTCCCCTTTTAATGCAAAAAATCTGAGGCAAACTAGTTTTGCTCTAGTGGAAGTTATTCCGGAAATTGCTGAGTCGACTGAAGTTGAAATTGATGAAAAAGATTTACGAGTCGATACATTCAGATCGAGCGGAGCAGGAGGACAACATGTTAATGTTACTGACTCAGCCGTAAGAATTACTCACGCACCTAGCGGCATAGTTGTTTCATGTCAGAATGAAAGAAGCCAACAACAAAACAGGATACAAGCTATGAATATTCTGCGAGCTAAGCTTTTGGAAAAACAACGTGAAGAAGACACCGAAAAGAAAAAGGAATTAAAGGGGGCAACCAAAAGTGCAGACTTCGGACAGCAAATTAGAAGTTACGTCTTACATCCATATCAGATGGTTAAGGACTTGAGGACTGAAGTTGAGACAAGTGATACGGAGGATGTGTTAGATGGGGATCTACAACAATTCATAGATTCGGAATTGAAGCGCGGTTAATAACTAATTCAAATTCTAAATCCGAAATCTGAAACAAATCCGAAATACAAAATCTGAAACTTTATTTTTTCGGATTTTTAATTTGTTTCGTGTTTCGTATTTTGTATTTCTTACAATCAAAAAAGACACCACGCGGTGTCCTTTTTGATTACTTAACGAATTAAGACTAAAGGTCTTCTGGGCGAACAGTCTTTCTGCCGTTTGCTTTTGCGCGTGCGACAGCTTTGGAAACTGCGTCCTCTAGAAGTGCGCTTGCAGCGTCTGAGAGGTCACCAGATGACATCATACCTTTTGCTTTTACAAGATCTTTGATCTTGGAAGCTACTACGTAACTCATAGGAGTAGTGGGTAAGTAATTAAAGAACATGGAGATTTTACGCATGTCCCGAGGAGCTCTGCAAGCAAATTCTTGATTCAATTGGGTGTTTTAGAGTGAATTTTCAATTGACAGATCGAGCGCATTATGTGGGAAAATTGCATATTCTATCGCGAATTGGCTAATACAAGCCAAAATCTCCAGTTGAACTATATTAGTCAATCTAGCCCAACAAGAACTATAAATCTTTCCTTTCAAGGTAGCGGAAAGTCGCAAATTGGGCTCTTATAAGGCTATATCAGCTCTGGTGGCTTGCTATGAACCCGAACGAAGTGAGTGGCCATGGCGGAGCATACAGGTCTCCTACCCTTTGAATAGTATTCTTGTCTTTAAATTGAGACAAATGAGACACTATAAAAAAAGGAGAAATGGAACAAATGGAACACCTATAAAAAGGGGGAAATTCTGTTCCGTTTGCAAGGGCTTGACATATTTATAGAATAACAAATTCTAGTTCTTTAGAAGATGTATTTAAGCGTAAAATCGCCTAGCCTTTGGGACGCGGTTGCGTCATCCATGAGGTACATGGAAAAGACTACCCACTGCCTCTACGCTCGTAAATCATCTGAATCAGATGAGCGACAAGCTCTTTCCATTGATTCACAGATTGCAGCCATGCAGAAGATTGCAGATAAACAGGGTCTTAAAGTTGTAGAAACGATTCAAGAAAGTAAATCTGCTAAAGATTCTGGCGGAAGAAAAGGATATCAAAGCCTACTAATAGGACTCCAAGAACGAAGATTCAACGCAATCTTAACGTGGGCACCAGATCGCTTAAGTAGAAATGCTGGTGACCTAGGAAAGCTAGTCGACTTAATGGATCAACAGGTACTGGTGCAAATTCAAACGAGCGGACAAACCTTTACCAACACCCCAGACGAAAAGTTTTTACTGATGATTCTTTGTAGTCAAGCGAAGCTAGAGAACGATAATCGAAGTAAGAATGTAAAACGTGGCCTGCGTACCAAGTGTGAGATGGGAGTACGACCAGGTCGACCTCCTATTGGCTATAAGCTGGTGCGAGCCGACCGCTTTGGTGATCCTAGTTCTATAGTGGTAGATGAAGAACGAGCACCGTACATTAAGAAACTTTTTACCAACATAGCCGAGAAAGGTATGACAGGCAGAGAGGCAAAAGAAAAACTACAACAGGAAGGATTTAGAAATATTAGTGGTGGTACGGTGGGGTTTAGCCGTATCTTTAACATACTTCAAGAGCCCTTTTATTACGGAGAATTTGTGTACGGAGGTATTCGATACCAAGGGAATCATAAGCCTATTATTAGCAAGGAATTATTCACCAAGGTACAAGGTAGCCTTAAACGCACGGCTAAGGGTAAATGGGGTCGTAAGAATTTTTACTTCAATCAAGTACTGAAGTGTGCGGAATGTGGGTCTGGTGTTAGTGGCACTGAACATACGAATCGGCACGGTAAAACCTATGTGTATTACAAGTGCAATAAGTATGGTGGTACGAGAGTGTGTAAATGTAAGTACATACGAGAGGAAGCACTGTTTGAAGAGGCAGCCGCCATTATTGGCAAGATTAAAGAGAAACACCTACGGTTAAACCGCAGAATTAAAGAGGATCTTGCGAAGATTAATCGCTTCCGACCAGAGAACGATCCTATCAGCATTGAAGAATACTTGATTGGGATTTTTCGTGAGGGATCGAGTTTAGAGAAAAGCAATGTGCTGAGGAATTTTAAGGAGAGGTTGTTGCTGAAGGAGGGGCGGATAATGCTGTAGGAATAGCACTTTTTAACTCGATTAAGGTGGAGCTTATCAGTTGAAAAAGGAACCCTACGGAGACATCCTTACTCTACTTTCTGGGCTGACGGAATTGAATAGAAGGTTGGAGATGTTGGAGTTTGAGGAAGAGAAAAAGGAACTTTGTTATGTTGCTTAGTGGCTTGAATTGCATATAAAGGATAGATATCATCCAATAAATGCGATAAAATACAATGATGCAACCATTAGATGAAAACAAAGATTTGGCTGGAACTTCCAAGATTCCCCCTAAAAACAACCTCAAAGATGTTGATGAAGGTCGTACACGAATTAGAGATTTACTAGATGAACGCTTAGACCCTAAAAACACCATTCCTGAACAGCCAACTATCTCCACAGGTAGGCTTGCTAGTGGCTATCGGTTAAGAATGGCAGCTACAGCAGATACTAGCATGGTAGAAATAGATGAATTGGATGAAGATGAAATAGCTGATGACACAGAGGGTAACGGAGACGAGCCTGATGATGACGCTGAAGAAAAAGATGCCATCATTGAAGCTTTAGAAAAAGGAGAGATTCCACTGCCAATTGCAGAATCTTGGCGATTGGTTGAGCCAAGCTCAGCCGAAGGTAAGGAATTTCAAGATATGATACAAACTTTTGTAGCTACCTTGTACAAAGAAGACCCTAGCAAGGCACATTTGCCACATTATGAATTTAAGCACCATGACTTTGAGAAAGAACCTGTTAGATTTATGCTCTCTAAACAAAAAGAGCCAAATGCATGGTTTATGAGACACAGTAAGCCACCTATCATTGTGCTTACAGAAGGATTATTCAGAGAATACAAGAGCAAAGAAAAAGAAGGTAAGGTTTTTAGACCATTTGTAACATCTCCACATGATTTGGCAGCAATTCTTTGCCACGAAATGACTCACATGAAAATGCGTAAGGTATATGGCAATATTCCTAATTCAAAAATTGAAGAAGGTTTTGCATACGCATTGCCATTAGCCATCATGTATGAACATGGTAGAGAGCTTGGATTAAACCCCGAACGCGTGATGGATGAAGATGGTACTTCAGGCATATATAATGTTATGAATTCTCAACTGAAAGCATATGACAGCTGGTCTAAGTACATGGATGTTCATCCTACGCATGATAATATCCGTTCTGTTGTCAGTGATACACTTGCATACCTTCGCAAAGAGAATGGTGAGCTTGCACCAGAAGAAAATGAGTTACCCGATTACAACAACAGCGATAGAATAATGACTGTAGTAAATAATGCACAACACCAGTCATATCTAGCAAATCGTCTTTCTGAAGTTGAAAATTATGAAGCTGCTACAGTATCAGAAAAATTGGATACATTAGGTAGAATATTATCCGCATTAGATCGTAGATACAGCACTCGCATTACGGATATAGGAGACGAAATAAAATCATTAAGAGAGTCAGTAGAAACTAGTAAAGACATGGGTGCAATTCATAGGTTGGCGGATACATTGCTTACAATCTCCGATGATGATGAGCATGAAGATGCAAAGCGACGCTTTAGTCACTTGGACTATCTATATGGAGAACTTAGATCGCTTACACGTTCTTCAAAACCACTAGGGAGACTAAGAAAAGTTGGCACCGCGATTGCTAAATTTGTTGAAACAGTTGATGGAATTAATGAAGAGGAAATAGACAAAGAAGCTGTTTTACAAGCAGCAGACAAACTGGTTCAGGTGGTTGAAAGTGAAAATCTGCATGGAACTCTAAAAGGAGTTAACTTCTTAAGAGGTATAAAATGGAATCAGTTTTCCTTCCCTAATGTAGATGCAATTGTTGAAAGTAAGGATTTGCGTAGAGAAGAGATAGACCAAGAAGAAGAAGAAGAAGAAGAAGTGAAAAGCTTTTACGATACAGATTATGGACAAGGTATTTATGGTGATGAAAGTGATGATTTCGACGATGATGAAGACCGTTTTAGTTGGGAAAGTTCAACTGATGATTCAGATGGAGATGACGAAGAAAATGAATACATACCAGAGCTACCTCCATGGCATGCTCTTCGGAGGTTAAGTGCTCAACATCCACAAGTTGCTAAAGCTGCAGTTTTTGCAGGGTTAAAACGTGATCCATTTGTTTTTGAGGCACTATGTAACCATGGCGATGTGGTATACGACTACATTCTTGACCGTGCTGGGCAACAAATGACAGCGCAAAAAGAATCTATGGCTGCCTTGTTTGATATGTCAGAAGAAGCATTTAATTCAGAGGCAGCGATAAATATTATTCCCTCTATCTCGAATGGTCCATCTGGTGAAGGTGATACACTTGAGCAACTTCGATATAATGAAGAAGGAGAAGTAATTGGCACATCTTTAGGTAGAGGTGCCTTAGATTTATCAGAAGAAAGTAGAGCAATGGAGTTACATTTAACAACTAGAGCAGTTGCATATTTCTTAGATTCGGACAATCCAAACTCATTGCAAAAATTAAAAGGGTTAACTGAAATCTGGCATCCATTTGAACATAGGCCTCCAATATGCATGGAGCATTGTGATCATAATATTGCTCTTTTTACTGAATTGAATTCAGGTCCTTTAACTACAGAGGAAAGAAGGATACGAACTTTTATGGATTGGTTAAGGAAATTAAAGGATGAAGATTTAGAGCGTTATCAGAATACTGTTCGACAATTGTTTGATTCTGAGGAGGGTAAAAAGCTGATAGCCAACTCTATGCCTGGTGAAATGGCATTTGTTAGTATGACAGAAGAAAGGCTAGAAAGTTATCACGAAGATGCAGTGGATACAGATCAATTCGCAGTATCAAGAAACCCTTATATAACTTTCATCCTCCAAGAAGACACTGGCGTTTTTAGCCCAGAAGAAAAATATGAGCTGTTTGAGGAATTGCTCACTGGTGATAGTATTACATATATAAAGGGTCAAGAGGAAAGAAGTCATTTTGATGGACGTTTTCCTATATTCGATTCTGAGCTGGCTGCTCTTTACATAAAAAAACTGGACTCGGTTCTCACCGATGTGAATAAAAGTTATGAATTGCAGCCACGTACCTGGAAGAAGTATTTGTCTATTTTAGCAGAATCAAAAGAGAGCGAAGAGGAAGTGGGCTTAAGAACTTCTGTATTAATGGCAGAAGCTGTTGTATTAATGATTGAAAGAACTCCATCATTGAAAGAGGCAGCCCAGCTTGTAGAAGTAATGGGTGCAAATTATATTTCTGGTTCTGTATTCCAAGAAAATCTTCGAGAGGCATTAACAAAATCTGCTACCGCATTTCTTGGAAGCATAAGTCGTACCAATAATCTAACTGGCACTGTTCGTCAGTGGAAACTATTGAGTGAAGCTGATTTAATATTCCCAGAAATGGTTGATAAAGTCTTAACTAAAATATTAGCTCGAATTAAGCATAAAAATGGTAATGGTGGTATGCCACAAGATGAGCAGATACGTTTATGTGAGACAATTTTAGGTGGTCGTAGAGTGCAAAATCCTGGACTAAGAACAGAACTAATTGAGCTTTGGTCTACTAATGTACTGGCTGCTAATGGCATAGATGATGGCAGTAGTAAATACGAGCAAGAAGCAGTAGCAATCTCAGAAAGAATACAGGCCAATGTTAACCGTGTTGATCAGAAACATATCCTTGGTCAATTAGCAAAAGATGTAGAAGCACAGCACAGAGTGAGTAGCGTGATGAGGGATAAAGTTTATGAAGTAACAAAAGAAATGATAGATAAGCCAGCATACTATGGAATTTTAACTGATGGATGTATTGATGCCATTAGAAAATCGCCAGAGCATAGACAATCTACTTTAGATTTTTTGACTACTCCTTATTCTTTAAATTCAGCTAAACATTTTATTGATTCGACTATAGATGCCTTAGAGTTTGTAGACCCAAATGATCCTATTAGAGGTGCTTTCGCGCTAAAGTCGGAAAGCGATGAACAGCAAGTTGATACTGCACTTTCTGCATTTAGGTATCAGCTTGCCATGCAATCTACTCGTTACTTTTACGAAAACTTCTGGTCAGCACCTATTGAGATTAGGGCTATTCTTTCAAGAGAATTGCTCATATCGCCAGAGGATTCATTGGGTGCAGTAGATGCAGAAACTTTTGACTATGCAATATCTAAGTTATTCCCAGGCGGTGGATTATATGAACAAGAGTCACGATATTTTATAAGAGCATACGTAGACGCATTGCCTCATTATCAGAAGCATCTATGCTTAGCGGCTATGATGTCTGCTTCTGAGAAGAAAGATGTTACCACCATGAGACTTGGCGAATCATTGGCACTATTCCTTGAAAATATGGGTCCTGCCGAAACTAAATTTGGTCAAGCAGCTCAAAGTCACCCACTTGTCCCTGAAGACATAAGAACAGACCTAAAGCGTTTAAAGTATAATGCTGATGAACCAGAACGATGGGAAGTAACCGAGTGGATAGAGGAAATAAAAGAGGATTTAGAAAGACAGTGTAGTCAGCACTTTGGTAAACCAACTACTATAACTCATATTGGCGATGTGGTTGGGTCTGGTTCAATTAATGTAGTTACGAGAGTTCAGCTTAGTAATGGAGGTAGCTACATGCTATCAATTGTTAGACCAAACTCTCTTGAAAGAGGAAGAGCTGGTTTTGATACTATGAGTAGAATGGCTGATAATTTGGGAACAGCAATGGGTGAAACTACCCTGCAAACCACTCGTGAACTAGTACAACACGCAAGTAGTCGTCTTGATATAGAGACTGACTGTAGTATTGCAAAATTACAATACGGTACAGCTGCAGATATTTATCGAAAGTCTACTGTTACAATGGATGAAAGGCAGTATACATTTGATGCTCCTGATGTAATTGCAGCAGGTGATAACTTCTTCTTAATGACCGAAATGGAAGGTGATCACTTCATTGAGCTAGAGGATGAAAGCGATGAAAAAAGGGAATATGCAATGATCAATCTAACTTTAGAAATTAATAACAAATTACGAGGAAAATTTGACTCTGATCGTCATGGTGGAAATCTTAAGGTAAAAAGGGATTCATTATGTAGCGGACACTTCGATTTTAAGTCTATGGCAATGGATGAGTGGTCTGAAGAAGGTTATCAGCAATTTGCATCATTACTCCTAAGTACATTAAATGGTGAAAAAACAGTAAAGCAATTCTTCAATGACCTTGTAGAACAAGAGCGGCTAATGAGAGATAGATTACAAGCAGAAGGTAAACAGTTAGACCCATTTGTAACAGAAGTGCAAAAAGGATTATTAACAGATGGTGAGTACACACAGTTTATAGGCCGAGATGATTTAATGCGTGTTATAGTTTCAGCATTGCTTGGTGGTATGAATCCAAAGATGCAAGCTGCAATAATGAATGAGGTTAGTGCAAAGGTGCCCGAAGCCTTTCGTGCAGCCTTTGAAACATCTGTAAAGCCTGCTGTTCATAAAGCATTAGAAACTGGAGAATTATCATCTGCCTTGCAAGGATTCTTACCGATTCAATTGTCACCAGAAGAGGTAATCAAAATTGAGAAAACTGAAGAATAATATCTTGTAAATTTATCAGATAACTAGCATTATCTAGTCAGATTTGAAGAATTAAAGCAAAAAAATACAAATGTTTACCCCAGATATATATCTGAAAACTCGACAGATAATGTTTGGCAACCTAAGAATATCTTCACGTATGAGAGCAGGTACAAAACTTTTCAAAGTGCCCTTAGTGTTCTATATACCTAACTAAGCAGGATTGGTACCCTTGTAAGGATAACAAGAGCTAAATAGGATTTTAAGGGTAAAAGGCACGAAGTTTGCTGCCTATAGTGAAGCTATTCTTAGGGTGCCATTAGTGTAATGCATGGCGGAGGGAGAGGGATTCGAACCCTCGTAACCCGTGAGGGTTAACACGATTTCGAGTCGTGCGCTTTCGACCACTCAGCCATCCCTCCACTCTAATGATATATCAAAAACTGCCCCTAAGCTCTAAGTTCTAAGTTCTAAGTTTTATTTATTAATGTCTCTCCTCAATCATTTCTTTAAACAGCCCACCCTGCTTCATCCCCTTTCCCCTCATCCTCTCCTTTAGTTTTGGATGCTGCATTTGAGGCTTCTGTCTGATCATCTGCATATGCATCCTTTGCTTTTTTGCATGTCCGCGTACTCTTTCCAGTTTCGGCATTGGAATTTCACCTTTTTCGATCGCAGTTAGAAAATCAATATGCTCCTGCATACGTTCTTCCAAATGGTTTCTGATCTCTCCGGGAATTCCTGCCGGCAAACTCTGCATTCTTTTTTCTAAGTGAACTTGATGCATGGCAATGCGTTTTTGTATCCATTCCATTCTTTCATCAGAAACTTCTCCCCTGTTTAGAAGTGCTTCCGCTTCCGAGAGTCTGCGCTTGAGTCTTTTTTCCGCCCATCGTGCACGAGTATCTTTATTAAAATGCATGTGCTCGCGCAAGGGCTCTGTAACATTTACCTTGACCGGATAAAGCAGATCGCCGGGCAGAGTATCCTCCGCCGCATATGCAACTCCTCCGCCGGTCGAAGTAATAATAATCGCGGCAATTACAGCAGTTGCAGCAAACTTAAGATGCATAAGACCTCCAAACGAATTACCAAAAGAAACAATTGGATTCAATTTAATAAATCTTTTCAATTCTTTTTTAAAACTCCTTTTTTCGCACTTACTTAGCTCAATGCCAGTGACCGACTTTGCAACGGTTCCCGCAAATATCTCATCACGCATTGCACAACGCTCTGTATCCGATAGGGATACTGCTTTTGCTGAGGCCAAAAATTTTTCTAGTTCATCCATATTTTGGTAATAGTGACTTTAACTTCTTCATTCCGCGGTTTATTCGAACGGATACTACATTTACCGATTCTCCAAGGGACTGTGCAATTTGCTTGGGACTCAGATCATCAATGTATCTCATTATTACTGCTGATCTGTACGGCTCTTCTATCTTGCCAAGCACCGATACTACTTCATCTGAAGTAAAACCTTCTTCGGTCTCCTTTTCGGTTCTTTCTGAACTTGCAACATCGAAACCTTTTTCCTGCAAGTCTTCGAACGACTCCTCTGTCCTCTTGGCTCTACGCCTGTACAGATCGACTATCAGATTATTTGCCGTACGGTACAGAAATGCCCTCATATCTTCCACTTCGTTGCCCTTGGCGATGTACTCCCAGGTTTTAAGGAATGCGTCCTGCATCAGCTCTTTGCCCCTTTCTCTGTCTCCAATCCGGAAGTAACAATGTCTAAAGATCGAGTCTGCGTATAGGTCGTACGCTTTTGTGAAACGGCGTTCTACGGAAGAATGGGGCATCCAGATCATAAGACGAATGAAGAGGTATGTTCTTACACAAATTACCGGCAATTAGCATATTGGCAGATTGGCAGATTGGCTATTTTTTTGATTAAAAAAAAGCCAATTGCTAATTGCTAATCTGCTAATTGCTCTCAACTAAAACCAATAATTAACAAATACTGCCGCAGTAATCAACTGCAGCAGTATTCCGATGATGTAATCCTGAAACTACACTTCAGGATTTTTACCCCGAACCGAGCGCGCTAGCGCTCTGGTGCGTGGGTCCCCCTTCTTCCCTCATTTGTTTCACCTTGTCGTAAATGTTAAGGAAGCATTGTGAAGCCTCTCCTCTATCCTCTAAACGTAAACATTTGCCAACCCCTCTTCCTATCTTGTGCTTGAAATGCCTACGTATACGTCTTACAGGCGGATCGATGTCGTATTTCTCGAATACCGCTTTCGCACATTCGCGTTTCTCTTCTCTTGTTTCTTTTTCCTTGCATTCCCTAAGCTCCTCGCGAGCGCCTTCGGGAATTTGTCCCCAGAATTGTCCCTGTGCTGATGCTACGGGCACCAGTGCAACAGTAAGGACTCCTAATAGAGAGAGTGATACGAATCTGTCGAGCCTTTTCATTGAGTATGGTTGGGAAAGAATAAAAGTGTCTGTGACAGTGCTTAAGACGAGTGAGGTTTGTGATTCTTACAAAAAAGACCATGATCAACATGATTTTCATGATAAACAGGATTTAAGGTAATTCTCTGTAATCAAGTTAATCCTGTAATCAAGCAAATCAAGGTTCAGACAACTGGCATTCCATACTTGATACTTAATACTCAATACTTAATACTTGAGTCATGCACTTACCAGATGACCTACAACAAAAGTACTTGAAGAAGATAGCTAAGCTCGAGATCAAATTGGAGGATATCGAGGAGCACCATACGCGCGGCGGCGGGCATGGGGGCCAGAAGATCAATAAATCGACCAATTGTGTGGAGCTGACGCATGAGCCAACTGGAATCACAGTCAGATACCAGCATCACAGAGGTCTTCATCAGAATAGAAAAGAAGCTTATGAGTTATTAATTGATAAGATCGAGGAAGAGCAATTAGACGCAAAATCGGAACTTGCCCAGAAACATCATAAGATAGAAAAGCAAAAACAACGCAGATCCAGAAGGTCAAAGCAAAAGATGCTCGAAGAGAAGCACCACCAAGCTGATAAAAAGGAATCCAGGCAGAAAGTGGATCCTGAGGAGGATGAATAATAAACCCGAAAACCGAACCCGATAGCCGAACCCGAATCAAACCTTCTTCCCCTCCTGCATTCTCTTCGCCAAAGTTCGAAGGTAACTTGTCGAGACCTTTATAACTTTGTAAGTCTTTGTTTTAGGATCATAAACTCGCTTCTTTTGAATATTCGGCTTGAACTGGCGCCTTGTATGTCTCATCGAGTGGCTTCGGGTATTTCCGAAAACAGTCTTTTTGCCAGTCTTGGAGCATTTACGTGACATGAGCTAAAGAAGCCTAAGGTTTGTTATTGAATACGTCAACAAATTTAACGCTATTTGATTATTTCTCATATTCTGCTATAATACAACTATATGAGACGCGGACCAGATCCTCACTGTATAGCAGAAAAGGCAGGGGGACAAGTACTTGCTATAGAAGGAGTAGAAGGCGCTACTTTTACACCCGATATTCTTGTAGTCACGACTCTTCCCGGCGTCGATACCGGAGAAATAAAATCGCAGGTTGAAAAACTACTTGCTGATTTGGTACCACATTATCCTGGACAAGTGGTTATCGAGACAGATGACGATTTAATTCAGTAAATCAAAGAGAGTCTGTCTAAGGGTAAGATACTGCGCTAAAGTAGTGCCAATGACTTTCCTAAACCCTACTTTCATCATCGCCGTTTTAATCGGCCTCTCTGTTCATGAGTTTGCACACGGATACATTGCTTTGAAACTGGGGGATCCAACAGCAAAGATGGATAATCGTGTCAGCCTCAATCCCCTCGCGCATCTGGACCCGATAGGAACACTGATGTTTTTTGTAATTGGATTCGGTTGGGCAAAACCTGTTCCTATTGATCCGCGATATTTTAAGAATGTTAAACGCGATACTACACTTGTAGCTCTCGCAGGCCCTGCGGCTAATCTGATCACAGCGTTTATTTGTTTCTTTTTGATGATCGGACTTTTTGAATGGAACTCAACATCTGCAATCGGACTTCTTGGAGGCTCTGGTGGAGGCTCTACTGTAATGATAATGCTCGAGCGCGTTCTAAGCCGTTGCATCTTTGTAAATCTAGCTCTTATGGCATTCAATCTGTTGCCGATTAATCCATTGGACGGTTCAAAAGTTCTTTACGCTTTCATTCCGCTTAGATATGAACGTGAATATTTTGAATTCATGGCACGCGGTCCGATAATTCTGTTGGGACTGATAATCGCAGGGATGGTATTTAATATTCCAATTCTTTCCACATGGGTGTTTGGGATAATGACGCCATTCCTTGTAATAATGAATATTATTGCCGGAGTTTTATGAGAAAACAGCTACTTCTTATCATCATATCTGTAACCATTGCAGTTTTAATATTCGAAATCATCCTCAGATTAGTGGGGTTCTCTTTCCCTTATTATATGAGAATAGACCCTGTGACCGGGTTTTCTCTCCGTCCGGAAGCGGAAGGATATTGGCAAGACGAAGGAAAGGCGCACTTCAAGGTGAATCACGATGGTTTCAGAGACAAATTGTATTCAAAAGAAAAAGCTGACGGAGTAATCAGAGTCGCTGTATTGGGAGATTCATATACAGAGGCCCGTCATGTTAATGCTAAGAATGCATATTGGTCCATAATGGAGAATGAACTGAACACCTGTGCTGGTAAGGAGATTGAAGTTTTGAACTTCGGAATGTCCGGCTTCTCGACTGCGCAGGAATACCTGCTTCTTAAGCACATAGTCTGGGATTATCAGCCTGATATTGTTCTGCTTTCTTTCCTTTCCGGAAACGATGTAAGAGAAAACTCAAAAGCACTTAATAATGTTCACAATATTCCATATTTCTTTTTGGATGGAAGCGAACTAAAGCTGGATGAATCTTTTAAAGACACAAAAGAGTTTAAAAGCTCACAGAAGTTTCTTTATCAAGGCTCACACTTGATTGTAAATAACTTTAGGACGATGCAAATGATAAATAAGATCAAAATTTCCGCGCGCAACCAGAGACTAATGAAAGAACTTGGCATTAACAAAGAAGATGAAGATGCAAAGAGAGGTGACCCCGGCTTGGATACAGAAATTTATTCTGATCCGCCGGCACCAGAATGGGAAGAAGCATGGAGAATAACCGAAGAAATTATTAAAAAGATGAATGAGGAGGTTAAATCTCATAATTCGAAGTTTGTAATTGTAACTTTGACCAACGGTGTTCAGGTTAAGCCTGAAAATAAAGCTGATCTTAATTATCCCGAAAGACGTATTGGGAAACTCGGCGAATCGATCAATGTGCCTGTAATTACTTTGGCACCTAAGTTCCTCACATACGCTAAGACTAATAATACCTATCTACATGGCTTTGATGATTCGGGTGAAGGCCATTGGAATGTCGAGGGGAACAGGCTGGCCGGAGAATTAATTGCCAAAGAAATGTGCAATATCCTTTATTAGGAAACAGAGGAATCAGAAGAAACAGAAGAGAAAAATCTTCAGATTCTATTTTAACGAAGTCCTCTGATTCTTCTGATTCTTCTGCTTCTTCTGTTTCTTCTGTTTCTTTATATATGTACAATCTAATTAATGAGCAAACTCTCGATCTTCTCAGAATTATGGCATTTCATGAGAATACGCAAAAAGTGGTGGCTTTTGCCCATTGTAGTAATGATTGCACTTTTGGGACTGATACTTGTGTTTGCCCAGGGATCGCCGTTAGCGCCCTTTATTTATACTGTGTTTTAAAGATATAAAGGATATAAAAGATATAAATGAGAATCCTTTAAATCTTTTATCTCTTTTATATCCTTCGATACGCACATAGCTTACAATTAACATATGCACATGCCTAAGCCTCTACAGCCTTTCTGGAAAGCCTGGTGCTCGTTTAGTCACGTGCTTGGCAAAGTGATGAGTTTTATAATCCTGAGCTTATTTTGGCTTGTGTGTTTCAGCATATACGGACTCGGGCTAAAAATTTGGAATCTAAAAAATCTTTTCAAGAAACCTGTCTCAACTTACTGGATCGATCCGCCGAAAGATGCCGGAATGCAATATCAGTTTTAATATGGATAAGCCAATCTACATCCTCGGCATTAGTTGCTATTACCACGACTCAGCTTGCGTGCTGATCAAGGATGGAGAAATAATCTTCGCGGCGCAGGAAGAACGTTACACAAGAAAGAAACAAGACGATTCTTTTCCAAATAACGCAATTAATGAGGCTCTGAGTTTTGCAGGAATTACTTCTGAGAGTTTAAGTGCGGTAGGATTCTATGAAAAACCTTTCACTAAGTTTTTCGATAGGATTTTAAAGACGCTTTTCAAAGTCTGGCCACTCGGCTTCATGCAGTATCAGTATGCAATGCAGGATTGGATGATTAAAAAGCTCTGGATACCTCACAACATCAAAAAAGAGCTTAATTACAAAGGCGATATCTTCTTTATCCCCCATCACGAGTCACATGCGTACTCAAGTTTCGGTGTCTCCGGGTTTGATGATGCAACAATAGTAACAGTTGATGGCGTTGGCGAATGGGCGACGGCTACTATTGGGAAGGGTAAGCATGTCATGGTGAGCTCTGTCGAACCATGTCATGCGGCGTCATCCTTCGACAGAGCTCAGGATGACACCTCTCCTGTAACTATTCTTAAAGAAATCCACTATCCCCATTCACTCGGTCTCCTATACTCCGCAATAACTTACTACCTCGGCTTCAAAGTTAACTCCGCTGAGTATAAAGTGATGGGCCTTGCCCCTTATGGTGAGCCTAAGTATTTGGAAAAGATGCGGGAGCTAATCGATGTAAAAGAAGATGGAAGCTTCGCGCTCAATATGAAGTACTTCACATTTGAGCATGGCCTTAGAATGACCGGAAGGAAGCTTGAATCTCTGCTTGGCCGGCCACGAAGGAAGCCGGAATCGGAGCTTGAGCAATTCCACAAGGATATTGCCCGTTCTCTGCAAGATCTGACTGAGGAGGTTATGATGAAAATTGTTAAACATGCCAAGAATTTAGCTGGTTCGGATAATCTTTGCCTGGCGGGTGGTGTGTCACTCAACTGCGTAGCTAACGGGAAGATCCTCAGAAGCGGTCTTTTTAAAGAAGTTTATATACAACCCGCATCAGGTGATGCAGGAGGAGCTCTGGGTGTTGCACTTGCTATATGGTACAAGAAGTTTAACGGATCTAAACTTCCCCGAATGGATCACGCATACTTTGGAGATGAGTATTCTGATGAGGAAATTGAAAAAACTTTAAATAAAGAAGGATTGCCATTCGTTAAGATGTCAGGCGACGGACTTATTGATCGCGTTTCAACTCTGATGCAGGGAGATAACGTAATTGGTTGGTTCCAAGGAAGAATGGAGTACGGTCCTCGCGCACTCGGCAACAGATCTATCATTGCCGACGCAAGAAATATGGATAACTGGCAAAAAGTTAACCTGAAAATTAAATTCCGCGAATCATTCCGTCCTTTTGCACCAACTGTGCTGGAAGAAAGAGTGTCTGACTACTTTGATCTGGACTGTCCGACTCCTTACATGCTTCTTGTTGCTGATGTTCATCCTGCAAAGCGAGAAGAAATTCCCGCTGTTACTCATGTGGATGGCTCCGCAAGAATACAAAGCATCAATCGCGACCAGAATGCTAAGTATTATGATTTAATAAAAGCTTTTGATAAGAAAACCGGATGCGGAGTAATTATAAACACATCATTTAATGTGAGAAGTGAACCAATTGTCAGAAGCCCTGAAGATGCAATTAATTGTTTCTTAAACACACACATGGATTATCTTGTTCTTGGCAATTTCCTGCTAAGTAAGATTGAAATGCCTGAAGACAGAGTACTTAATAAGAAGGACTACTTGGAGAAGTTTGATTTGGACTAATAAAATGATATAAAGGAGTTAAAGGATATAAAGGATGAAAATCCTTTAAATCATTTATATCCTTTATATCCTAATGTTGTATCCTTTCCACGATTACCTTTAATGCCCATATGAGAAATACCTGGATATCCAACGGCTCGCTCCTGATAGGTTCAATCCTCGTTTTCTTTCTGATTGCTGAATTGGGCTTAAGAATCACAGGATTACAACGAACTTCCCCCAATCCCCCAAAGATCTTCCAAACCAACGAGCATCCAGAGATAAGCTACGAACTTAAATCCAATCTAAAGAAAGAGAAAGCCTACAAAGCAAAAATCTCCACAAACAGTTTGGGGTTCAGAAGTCCGGAACTAATTGAAGACACTCCGACAGTTGCAGTCTTCGGAGACTCGATAACATTCGGATATGGAGTGAATGATGATCAGACTTTGACTGCTTACATGGCCGATCTCCTACCCGGTTACAATTTAATTAATACTGCAGTGCCAGGATATAATCTGGAACAAGAAACCGGCATACTCAGAAAAAAGATAGTTCCAATTGATCCCGAGATCATTGTTCTAGTTTTTTACTTTAATGACCTTGGCGGAACTGCGGGCTTCCTGGATGACAAAGGAATACTGCGACCAAAAGGTTGGGATCCATCACAGGAAACTTGCAGACCAATTACAACAGGAATTATGAATTACTTGCCGGGCAAATGTTGGCTTGCTGACCATAGCACATTTTATAAAGCATTCAAAAAGACTTATGATCTAAGAGCTGGGAAGAAAAGGAAGAAAGCCGAGCAGAAAAGCTCAATCGAAAATCCTGATCAAGATTCTGTTGAGCAAAACATACTGACGCAGTACTCGATCCAACTTGAACAATTCAGCAAACTGGTTCCGCTTGATCGCAAATACTTTGTTATCTGGCCAGATCAGGAATTGCATGAATTTGCGCGACCAAGACTCAAGAAGATTGCAGAGGCTTATGAGTTCCAGGTTATTGATTTGTACGATACGTTTGAAAATAAAGTCCCGACTTTGCCGTGGGATACTGTTCATCCAAATCCGGAGTCGCTGGAGAAGGCAGCGGGGGTTATTGCAGATAAGATTCAATAAACCCAGTCAAAATCACACCTCAAAATCACACCTAAAGATACACCCGCCCCCCAGCCTTCGCATAGCGAAGACTGCCATCCGAAGTCGCGAAGCGCGCAGGATGGCGTTTCTAGTACAGCGACGCTATGGCTACG
>NYYK01000001.1 GCA_002685895.1 Methanobacteriota archaeon | reverse complement strand
ATGGTGGGTCAATATTCCAATTGCAAGAATTGATTTCTGAATTGATTTCTTCAAGTGAAATAACGCAGGTTGAACTAGTAAAAGCACCCTCTAAACGCAGATAGAGTTCATCACCATCCATAGCGAGGCCGCCATCTTCAATATCCTCACTGAATGAAGAGAGGTTCAAAGTTGCAGAATCCCAGACAATTGCCCCTTCACGATAACTATCGCCAAACAATAATTCTGCACTATCTTCACCAATTCGAAGAGCGAATCCTAGACCCCCATCATCTACTACCAAATCGACCAATTCTCCAGATCCCTCTGGCATAGTGATATCACGAGATGGTTCGTCCTCATCCAAAACTGAAAGACGTACACCATCAGCATAGAGAGAAAGAGCCGCCCCCTCTGCGACAGATTGTACTGAAAGAATCGCTTTTGATTCACCTTCTTTGGGAATCCAACTGAACCACTGGCTAGTGTCTCTCTTCTGTACTGACAAGCCGGCTGGTGTGGCATACCAATCTGCGACGGCATCGGAATCAATGGCAGAAATTTCTGCTGAGATTAAACCACTCAGATTCACCTCTTCGTGAGATATCAGCAATATTGGTGACATCAGAAGTTCTGCAACCATTGCATCTGGAGATGTTGAACTAATGTTTTCCCGAAGGCTAATCACCTCATCGCCGGAAAGAATACCCTCACCCTCTATTCGCTGAACGCCAATGGAGAAATCCTCTGGAACTGTAGTAATTTCAAGCCCCGCATCTACACCAATAATTGCCTCATCAAGAGTTGCGTTGATAATTGGCATTACTCGCTTTTCAGCATCTTGGGCATCAAGCACTCCACCTTTAGCTGAGATTGTGATTCTATTAACTTCACCGTGGCGACCCAAAATCTCTTGCGCTTGGCTTAAAGTAGTGTATATTGCAACATCGCCACCAGCCACAAAACCTGAGGCTTTTGTTGGTACTATTGCTTGAATAGTCAAATTTGTGGTCTCGCGATTGATACGACCCAGCATACTCATTTCCGTCCAACTGACCTCTACAGAATCGCCAACGACCAAATGCATTTTATCAGCACCTTTCTGACTGAGGTATGCGCTACCATCCTTGATTTCAGAATAGTGTAAACCACCTTCGCCACCGAAGGGATTCCAGGAACCTTGTTGCTGATAGTCAGCATCCATGGCAAGTAAATGAGCACCTGCCTCAACTGTTCTATGAACCTCGGACTTCAGTCCAATTCCTATTCCGATACCAAGTGATACAGCATCAATATCCGATTCATTGTAGAGTGTGTCAACCATATTTTCAGCCCTTGTCTGGTTCCACCACACGGGCATGCCCAAATTATCAGTGCCACGAATAACAATGTCCACTTCATCAAGAGATTCAGCATATTCTGCCTGCAGTGTAGCATCTAAACTATCCCCCACTACAAGACTGCTAGTGATTATTGCTGAACCTACAAGCAACCCAACTATGACAAGTGCAGTGTTGCGCTTCCTTCTTTGCAAATTGCTTAGAGCCATTGTGGCTAGAACTCTTTGCCGTGCCTCAGTAAGTAATCTGATTCCAGCATAAACTGCAATCCCCATTACCAATCCAAGAGCGATTGCAGTTATGACCCAACCATAGCCCAAGCCATTAGGAGTATCACTTGCCCATCCTATCACAAGGTAAGAAACTACGATAATAGTACCTAGGGTGGCGAGCAAATTTGCCAAGCGCAAACCACTACGCATCCAAACCCTTTGCTCATTCAAGTGAACACCCCTTTGTTCATTCCTCTTCAGAAGTAGATGATGCATCTCTAGAGTCGCTATGATTGATTTGCTCATCAGAAATTATCAGCCCATCACGTATCAATACACGGCGAGTGCAAAGGTTAGCGATGTCCTCTTCATGCGTAACAAGAAGGAAGGTAATGCCCCTCTCCCTATTCAGATTTACAAGGAGTTCCATGATAGAACCAGATGTATCCATATCAAGATTACCAGTAGGCTCATCTGCGAGAATTATTGCTGGCTCATGGACATATGCTCGTGCGATTGTAACTCTCTGTTGTTGCCCCCCAGATAGTTCCGCGGGAAGATGGCCGGCCCACTCTTTGAGATCAACTGAATCTAATGCATTCAATGCACGCTCTCTTGCATCCTTAGAAGAGTAGCCCTGCATAACTAGAGGTAACTCAACGTTTTCAACTGCAGAGAGAACAGGTATCAAGTTGAATGATTGAAAAATGAATCCAAGACGATTCGCACGCATATTTGTTCTTTCATAATCTGACATTGTAGAGAGGGGAGCTCCGTCAACTAACACCTCTCCAGCAGTGAAGTCATCTAGACTTGAAACACAATTTAGTAGTGTAGTTTTCCCACAACCAGAAGGGCCCATGATGGCAACCATTTCACCTTTATTGATTTCAAGGTCCACCCCTTTTAGAGCCTTGACCTGAACCGACCCTGTATCGTAAATCTTCCATAATTCACTCGCACGGAGAACTGCTGTCATAAACGAAGCGCGGGGTTGCACACCTATAATACTCAGTCTCCTACAAGGTCTTACCATGAGTGAGGATGAGGTGGAGAAGGTAGTGAAAATCACCGTCCTCTTTTTCGGTCAACTTAGTGAGCAATTTGGCACTAAAACATTAGAATTGCCACTTTTTGAAGGAGCCACCATTTCAGATTTGGCTAATCGTTTACAAATATCTGAAATGCTTGAAAAGGGAACAAAGGTCGCCTTGAATGGTGATTTTTGTATGCCTGATGTAGAGATTCCTGATGCTGCGGAAGTAGCATTTCTGCCGCCAGTATCTGGTGGTTAAATCATCAGATACTTCGCCGCTTAAACTAACTTAATAGAATAGAGAATCAGACCTGTTTACGCCGAATCATTCAATGGATGAACCGTGCACGAAGCATTCAGAGGGACCCACTATGATGCCGTCAAGTTCTGAGATGTTGTTCATTTTAGCAGTATTCATTCTATTCTTTGGAATCGAGAGATTGCCCAAATTAGCGCGGTCGCTAGGCATGGCAAAAGGTGAATTTCAGAAAGGAATTGCAGATTCCCGCACCCTGACTGAAGATGATCTTGACAGAGGCGGGAAGACCGAAACGGCAGAATTGGTGGAAAAAGCCGACGATGCTGGAGTAGATGTTGAGGGTAAAACGGCTGATGAAGTCAAATCTGAGCTCGAAGATGAGTGAAGAAACGGGAAAATACCCCCACGATTCTCTCGCTTCATCCTATACTTTTCTCATCCGGTAAGGTGAACCGCAATCGGGACAATTACCGTGCTCTCCCTTTTTGGCTGAAATCTCCGATTCTTCACCAATCGCCCCACATCCTGTGCAAACAAGTTGCCACTGCCATTTCTCAGAAATCCCTGCCGTCATGACCGGCTCATGGTTAATCCCTGCTGCAACACAACAGTTCTGCAAACGATAGTCATCGGTGACCAAAGTGGCCCCTAATTGCAAAGTCAAAGCAAGGATTTCCAGGTCAGTTTTTGAAAGTCCAGATAAGTCTCCTGTAGAATTAGCCACACTTGATGCCTGTTCAATAAAATCGGAGGAGGGAGTCTGCCAATCAAGATCTGCCACTTCAAGCATAAATTCCCTGTCTGGTGCAATTCTAACAAATTCATCTCTTTGATTGGGTACAACTGCACCATGCAACTGCTCTAACGGCCAATGGATTAGTGCAGCAGTGTCCAAAACACGCATGGTCAGTGGTTATGCACCCCCTCAATGAGCGTGCCGGTTCTCCTAGAAGGCGAAGATTGATGCCAAAGATGGTGAGCCAGCAGAGCGTGAGCAGTTGGACGACTCTATCCAATCAGGTGACTGAATGGTTCGCTGAAATTGGCCTCGTNGGCCTCGGCTTGATGTCTTTCACTGAGGCTTTCATCCAACCAATTCCTCCAGATGCGCTAGTCATTCCAATGGCGGCAAGCACATCTGACCCAATTCGTCTAATCTCTATTTTTCTTGTAGTAACCCTCTCAAGTGTACTCGGCTCACTTATTGCTTGGTGGATGGGGGATAAATGGGGACAACCTTTGCTAGAGCGATTCGCGAGCAAAAGTGCAGTAAACAAATTCAATACTTTAGTGAAAAGATATGGTACCTTTGGAATATTCATAGCCGCTTTCACTCCAATACCATACAAAGTCCTTGGTTGGTGCGCAGGAATTGGACGAATGGACAGACATACCTTTGTTCTAGTTGGATTCGTTGGGCGCTCGATGAGATTTGGTCTTGAGGTGTTGGTAATTGGATTATATGGTGAACAATTTCTCGAGTTCATGACCGGTTGGGGATTCTGGATTGCCTCCCTTTTAGGTGCACTTTTACTATATCCCGCATGGAGTTGGTGGGATAACCTCGAGGATGATTTCGAAGAGGAATAAACAACCGATTTGGTTATGCACCATATACCCGCCGGAGGGGCGTGGCTCGTGTGGTGTAGTTCGGCCCATCATGGCGGGTTTTCATCCCGTTTACCCGGGTTCAAATCCCGGCACGAGCATCAAAAAAGCCACAAAATTGGTGGTTTCGCGCTCAAACTCTTTCACGATAAGATGCTAGTAAGCCGGTCATTATCACGCCGGCAACTGCGCCGAATAATCTTCCCTGCTCGCGAGCTCCCGAACCTGCTAATTCTTCAAATGAAAGAGCCATGGCAGCAGTGAAGGGGACAACAAAAACAAGGAATCGAATTGACCACTTTTTGAATGTGGGTCGTGTACCCATTGGACGCAAAGTGATTGAGCCCGCCTTACCAAGNATTTGCCAATCAAGTGCGCGGGCAACCTGGTCTAAACGTTCAGAGACCATTGGTCGGATTACCGCTCGGCCACGAGAGTTCTTTCCTTTGCCAGTAATCAATCGAATTCGTCCAACCAATGGGCGATTTTCAATCACTAGGTCAAGAGCCCGTCGTGCTCCTGCAAGATCTAAATCATGTAAATCCAATGTAAGAGTGCCCCTTTCTGAACGGACATGCGTAGATGTGCGCCAAGGACTTTGACCAGCCCATGAAAGTGATGCTGCATGCGCTTCGATAGGGGATAGAATCTTTCGTAATTCGGCAACGGCGTCTATCTTTTCCGTACGCTTATCGTAGCGACGCAATTCGATTAATCGCCAACTACCATAGAGAAGAGTGAGAATCCAAACGGAGCCACCGCATAGCCCACCAACTTTGAGGCTATCAGAAGGGTCACTCTCCATGCCTGCATAAAAAAATATGAGTAGCGTGGACATTGTGCACGTCATAACGCCCATGACGAGACTGATTCCAAACAAATCTCGGAAACTAACCTCAACCA
The DNA here is from genome assembly GCA_002685895.1 of Methanobacteriota archaeon. GTDB lineage: Archaea > Thermoplasmatota > Poseidoniia > Poseidoniales > Thalassarchaeaceae > MGIIb-Q1. Next base: position 10,105 of record NYYK01000001.1, on the reverse strand, counting down.
TATCGGCCGCTAATACCCCTGCATGAAAGCAATTGCGGCTATCTTGTGAATACAATCTTGGTTCTAAGTGATATTAGAGAACACCATCAACTGAATTAGTCAATATTTGACCGTTTCTGTATACTAAATTGTATTGCTAATTACGAGTCAAAAACATGATGGGAGATGTATTACTCGCCAACTTGATGAACGGGCGAAATGGGTTACCAGACCGTTCCCGAGAGATTCGTATTGCAAATTGGGTGATGGGACTTTCTCTCGGCTACCTACTCGCGGCATTTCTAGTGCCTGCCTTACTACCAACTGACACAGTTCCTGAATTATCTGGGCGTGCCAATGCTTTGGACTATATGTCAAAAAACTCTACTTGGGGTGATTGGGGGAATGAACCGCATTCAGAAGGAGGTTCAATGGGTCATGACCAAGCAGAGCATGGTGGTAAATTCGCATGGTCTGAACTTGATTTATTCAGTGCATTAGTGTATGGTTTTGGTGACCTTAACTGTCATCAAAAACATGAGAGGTCGTGGGAAATCAATGGTAATCAAATGCCGTTTTGCACTAGAGATGTCGGTATTCTTGCTGGCGTTTTTATTGGCGGTTTGATATTTCGGCGGCGCGGCTTGAATCGCTGGACTGTAAGGGATTCTATCATCTCGATTCTTCCTGATGAGAAGGTGGAGCCGATTTATTTCACCGACCGTAGATTTCTGCTCGCATTTGGTGGAATAGCGTTGCTCTTATTGCCAACCGCCTTTGATGGGGGACTACAAGCAATCACCGATTATGAATCGACAAATCTGAAGAGACTCTTGACTGGAACACCTATGGGGATTGGGATTGGATTACTTTTCAGTGCAGTATTTGCAGCAAATCCAAAACCATTTGATTTTGANGCAGAGAAAGTTAAGCTCCCCGCTAATGCGCGCCTCGTCCCTACTCTAGAGAGTGGCATTGATAGTGAAACTGATACTTCTGAAGAAGAATAAGCATGACTTTGGGGATGCAGAAAGTCTAGGTACTGAGTCTTAGCAAACTATCACTTCATGGCGACAGTTTATCCACCTCGGCGACTATCATGGTTTGGAGGCGGAGGCGTGTATCTCATCACCATAGAAGGAGGCGATGGAAGTGGCAAGGGAATTGCTACTAAAATGCTAGAAGAAATTCTCATCGAAGAGTTCTCATTCTTTGGAATCTGGGTTACAGGTGAGCCTCGACGAGAACACCCACTTGGTCAACTAGCTGTGGAAGCCGTCAGAACTGGCGAGGCAGGACCTGTTAGGGAAGCAAGCCTGTTTGCAGCAGATCGACTCGACCATTCTCACGCTTGGATTCTACCTCGATTGAAGAAGGGAATGGCTGTACTATCAGAACGAAATGTTCACTCATCACTTGTTTACCAAGGGATTGTTGGAGATATTGGATTGGAAGAAACGGCCAAACTGAATAGTGCGGCCTGTATCCCTGATCTCTGTATTTGGGTCGATTGTGACCCAGTTATGGCGCTTCGAAGAATCACACATGGAACACTACGCGAAGCAACCTTGGACAAACAAGAGTACTTCGAAACGGATGAATTGCAGATTAAAATTAGGGCAGGGTATGCATCACTCCTAGGTGGTGAAGTTACCATGCCAAAACCATTTGACAGAGGTGTTGTGATTGGACCTGTTCTGAATGATGGTACCAAAATGGATCTCCGAAAAAAATTGCAGCGAGCAGTTCGCTCCTTCCTTCACCGTCGCCCAATTCCACTGAATACCTCAGCAGAAGATGTAGAATGTCTACTGTTAGAGAAAGCGATGCATGGTGAAAGGGGGCAAACAACACTTGACGTTCTTGAACAGGCACCGCAACGAAGTAGCAAAGATTGGCTCAACGAAGAACAACCTTGGAAGGCCCTAAAATTTGCCCATTCGCTATACTGTGAAGCATACAACTCGATAGAACACGAGAGAAAAATGGATGTTCCTAGTAACCCACTACATCATACGGTTCTCTCAGTGGTAGGCACCCTTTCTCTTCTCCCTGGCGCGGAAGTAACCAGCCTTCGCAAGTGGTTGGGCCCTGTTCGCATGGTGAGTAGTCGGCATACTCAGAGGATGCTGAAATTTCTGCATGAGCAGTCTGGCTGGGTGCGAACTCACAAATCGTTGAGAGGAAGAGAGGCCCCCCGCTCCGAATTGCGCGCTGACTGGCAAGCATTCGGCCGACTTGGCATGGTGATTTGGCCACTGAAAGAGGAACTCTCTGAATGGGCTGCAGAAAATCCTAATGGACGTTGGAGAAATGCACTTTCCGCAGTAATTGGAAAATCTCCCGATGATGAAATGAATGCAAAATTAGAGGCTTGCGTGGCTAGACTATCTGTGATTGGCTCTGGCATGGCCGATGTACCGCCACCCTCATCTGTCGATGAATTGCGTAACTGGTGGCGAGATGGCCCTAGTGCTTGACAGCCCTGTAATCGATTTACTATGGAAATCATTATTGATCATCGAATTGATTCTTGGCCAGCATCAACAGAGCCATGCCTAATAGAATCAATAGTGGTCCGAAAAAGATGCCTCCGCGGCTGAATAGGCCGAGACCACATATCCACTGTGTGCGGCGATATTTTTGATGGCGGCGAGCCTCAAGTCCACCCACCACTCCGATGGCTGCTGAAATGAGAGTGATAAACGCAATCGCAGATGATAACGTAACGGCTTCGGATAGATTGCTCGGCTTTCGCAAATCCAAAGAATCCACGCCTTCACCCTCAACTAATGTTAGAGTTAAATCAGGAATTTCGCCAGGATAGAGAATACGTTCAATAGTCACATAACCATCCATCTCAACTCTCAATAACATCGCCTCTCTGGAAACTTCAGATATGGTAAATCTACCCTCAGAATTAGTTTCAGTACGGCCTTCGGAATGATCGTCTGATATGCGAATAAGTTCTATATCAACGCCATCAAGGCCATCTCCACCCGTGCTGTTTTCTGTATCCAATTCACTGAGCACCAGCCCGTGAACTTCAGCATCATCATTACGTAAGAACATCGAACTTGATACCAAGTCTCTTGGNTCTGAACTAATCAATAGTAAGCCGCTTGCGGCTCCAATAGAACTTCCAACGATGATTAAGAGAACTGCGAGATTTAGCACCCATTCATCCTCAGAGCGTTCGCGGAGTGCTGCGGGAAGTCTGACTACCGCTGGGTCGCCACCCTCCTCCACTGCCTTCATGGCGGCACGGCGGCGGCGTTCCTTTGTACGCTTCATTCTTCTTCGGCGCCTAACTATTCTATCGGAAAGTGTGGTTGAATCCTCGTCAGCATCGAACTCTAGTTCGACCTCTTCGTCCTTTTCGACAATCCCTCCTTCAACGAGTTCATCNCGGACACGCGAACGAAGCGATTTCAGCCGCTCTTCACGGTCGTCAGCGTCACTCATTCTCCTTCCCCGCGAGATATCGTGGCCGCGGGGGGATTGTCAACCCCTCGGCCCCTAGTTAGTGAAGCGAAGCCGTTTCCCCATAATATGAAAGTGGCCGATGCAAAAAGCAGACTAATCAGAACGACTAGGATTGATTCAAACACTTCTTCTCTATCATCCAGGCCATTATTCACCTCTTCAGATGAGCTGGGATCTGAATCATTTTCCCCATTCGTAACAGGTAGCCAATTCACTTGATGCATTGTGGGCCACCTCTTTCCGGTCAGCCAGAAAGTTTCACTTTCCGAATCATAGGCAATCCCATTTAACACTCCACTAGTAAGAGATTCAGGGAAGATTGATGCTGCATCAATCGTTCCTACCACCTCACCTGTGCTCAAATTGATGATGAAAATCCACTCCCAATGCCACACATTTGCGAAGACATAATCACCAACACATTCCAACTCGTTCAGTTCTCCTAGGGGAGAACCATTGTATGTCACAGCAACAGTATCTACAATCGAAAAATTCTCGAGGGTTCGTATCGTCAAGTTAGAACTACCATCACTCATAACGAAATTGGCATTGTTAGAGCAGAGACCCCACCCTTCTCCCCCATAGGTGAAATTGCCCGTTTCGGTAAAAGTTTCGAGGTCATAGATATGCGCTATTTCACTCTTCCAAGTGAGTTGTATAAGTGAGCCATTGTGTAGTGCTAAACCTTCACCAAACTCATCATCAGATAAATTCACTTGACGCAGAATCTCGCCCTCAAGGGTTACTTCACGGAGTGAAGACTGGTTGTACAAACCTGTACTTTCATAGATCTTGCCTTCGTGAAAAAGAAAGCCTTGTGTGAATGCTGAAGAATCATGGCTTTGACTCTGCTTGACCTCTAATTCATATCGGGTAATAGCGGCTGTGTCCTCTGCTTTTGTAGGTGATATCAAGGTTGACGAAAAGGCAAAGATAAGAGAGCAAATGATGAGCAATGCTGTATTGATTTTGCAACTCACCACAAAACCACNCCCCTCGCGCGTATGAACCATGCTCCATGNGCTATTAAATAGGTCCTTAGACAAGCGTAAGATGAGTAGCGTAGCGACGCTCATGGCGGTATTGTAATGCAAGTTAGAACATCTCTCTTCCTGACTATTTTGATGGTAGTAGCAACATTAGGGCCATTTGCGGTCACAACGGCTACAGCAGACGATGAAAACAACCAAGTTGTTGGCCAAATTATTGGCGATATCGCTGATTTTGACCCTGCGATTCATGGTAAGACATACATGATGGTTGAGGGGGAACCTCTCTATTCTGCAACAAGACTTCACAAAATGGCGTGGGCTGATGCAGGATACCCTGACCTCCTACTGCCTTTTGCTAACGGCAAAAGCGGGAAATCTACCTCAAAGGCTTGTGTTCCGTTAACTCAAGGCAATGTCTTGACAGTACCAACTAGCGGAGGACAAATATCAGTCACCGTTGAGAAGACAACTGCAACTGCTGCATTTCTCGTAGAATCTGGACAAGCTGTATCGAGTTCAGTCTTGAACAATTACGCTTCTACTTGGTCAACTACGATTTATCCCACTAACACTCAATACTTCGGTTCAGAACCAGATGTAGACAATAACTGCCAAGTCATGATTGTGATTTACAACATTGACGGACCTGCAAACATTGGAGGTTACTTCTCCCCAAGCCTCGCATCACAACGAGAAGCTGTCTATGTTGATGTCAGTGATTTGAGTTGGGCTGACACTATTCTTGCCCACGAATTTCAACACTTACTACACAATTCACGTGATCCATTTGAGTATCTATGGGTTGANGAAGGAAATGCCGACATGGCCGCATTCCTTTGCTTTGGTGCAACTAGTACGATAATAGGACACGCTAATGAATGGGCTCAAAACTCCTACACATCAGTAAGATGGTGGAATCAGTCAACTGGAGACTATGGTGCAGGATTCTTGTTCATGCTCTACCTCGCCTCAAAACTTGGGGGCGGATCTGCAATCCAGAGTTTAGTTTCAGATACTGCCACAGGTGGTGCCGGTATTGTCAATCTCGCAAACAATCCAATTCCAGGTTCACCCGGCAATATAGGTAACACTATGTCAGATATCTATGCAAATTTCTCGGTGGGTACTTTACTAGATGATTCGCAAAACCCATTCGGATTAGATAATGTTGATATGTTCCAAAATTGCGGAAACTCACAATTCTGTAAGTTACAGATTACCGATTCAAATAGCAATTGGGGCAGTATTTGGTCTAGTCAAGGCGACCCATTGGAGGGTTGGGGTGTTAGGGCATACAAGTTCACAGGAGGAACTGGCTCACCACTGAATGTAATGGTTCAAGCCTCAGAAATTGGCTTTGCTGGAAGACTCGTCTATCGAAATATTGCTACAGGAACTTGGACCTCAGAACCTATGATTTTCAATGCAGGAATGGCGACAGGTCTCGTAACTGGTTTTGGAAATGTTTCTGATGAGGTCTATGTCTTGACATGGTATGAGAGTCTAATTGACGATTGTGACTATGCGATGGCAAATTGTGGTTGGTTTGGAGGTGGAGGAACCACATACCCAACTGCAACCATTGATATTTATGCAACTCTCATCTCTCAACCCGCTACCATTCGGCAGGATGGAATGAGAATGCATGACCGTGATAACAATACCATGGATGACACTATGGAATGGATTTTGGAAATCAATTCAACTGCTTTCTGGGAATCACTTGACATCAATATAGAGGCCTTCCACAACAATACATTGTATGATGAAATCACAATACCTATTGGAGTGGGCCAAGGAACACCTACTACCCGTTCAGTTTGGTTTACGCCCCCATGGGATGGGGATTGGCAATTGTATGCAGTTCTGCATGACCAAATAGGTAATCCTGTAACCAATGCGGCAGTATTGACATTACCAACGACCACTGCAAACATGGCACCCGTATCTACCGGTAGTCTCTCTTCTAACACTTCACAAACTTGGCTACCAATCCAGTTTATTGGTGCTGGTTATGACATATGGGGATTATCATCCGACAACGAAAGTTACACTCACAATGCTTCACCTACCGGTTACAACTGGGATTTCGGTGATGGTGTACAATCATGGCTCAGAACGCCATCTCGAGCATACACCCAAGTTGGTGACTTCAACGCCACCCTAAAAGTTACAGATATTGGTGGAATGGATAGCATAGAACAGAGTTGGTCCATCAACATCACAGACTCAATACCGCCATCCGTCAAAATTTCAGTTGGAGGGCAAGAAGTACAAGGTGGAATGACCCTCCTAACCACACAGAGAGTGATTTTTGAGGCATACATGACTGATGATAATGTCCCAGATCAATATCTAGACTTCCAATGGGATTGGGGAGATGGAACGACAGAAGGGGGAATTGGTTACCTTGAGGCTGACCACGCATGGGAAAATGGATCTGCAAACGGAACCATGTACACCCTTACACTGACTGTTACTGATGGAACCTTCATTACAAATCAAACTCTCAACATAATCATCTTGAACAGAGTACCACGCCAGATATTCGATTTGCCGATAGAAGTAGATACTCTGACTCCACTGCCGCTTCCAACTATATTCACTGATGACGATGGAATCATCGATTCTTGGGGATGGTATTTCGATGAAGCTGTCAATCTAGATGGTGGCACTGTCACCAAGTTGAGTACTTTTGATATGCTCACTTCGACAGACGAAAACCCCACCCCCGCATGGCTGACCCCCGGTTTGAAGAATGTGACAATCATTGCCACCGATAATGATGGTAACAGCACTATGGCAATTCTCCAAATAACCGTGAATAACCAACGCCCTGTAGCACTCTTTGACAGGCCTGATGATGGAGACACTGAAACCGCTTACATGTTCCAAAGTCACTCTTGGGACCCAGATGGAGAAAACGGAAACCTGACTACCATTTGGACAATTTCCGAGGATAACACTACTGTCACGAACCAGACTTCGATTGTCTATACCTTCTCAACTCCCGGCACCCATGTAGTGGAACTTGTAGTCATAGATGAGAGAGGTCTTGCATCTCTACCAAAGGCTTACATCATTGTAATCAGCAACCCTTTGCCGATTCCTGTAATGACCATTTACGAAGCACGTGACCCAACAACAGGGGAAGCTATTGACGCACCAAGTGAAGATGACAGCCAATTCAACTGGCGTCACACATTCACCGATTCTGGAGACATCTTTGTTGCACCGGGCGCATGGCTCAGATTCAATTCATCCGGTAGCCGCGATGGTGATTCTCAGTTCGAGGGCATGGATGTACCATTGGATGAAAGCCACCCTAACTGGAATGGAATCGTCGAATACACATGGGACTTCGGTGATGGCTCACCACTCATCAACCAACCAAATGTTTGGCACTCCTACATCACACCGGGGATTTACACCATCACACTCTCGATACGCGACGGTTTTGGCACGGGTGATGTGAACCAATCCACTCGCCAAGTTTATGTGGCAAGTGTACCAGAAATAGTGACCAGTACTCCTTTTGACGAGGCTGTATACTCTGGTGGAGAATACCTCCTAACAGGTTCAGCTATTGACCATGATGGCACCCATGGATTTAGTGCATGGTGGGACGATAACGTCTTTTTCGATAGCGATGGAAATGGAATTAAAGACGATGACCACGATGTTGTAGAATCAGTCGTTGGGCAGTTAGCCCTAACTTATAGTTGGGACTTAGATGACCGTTTGGATGCCGATGATGATGGTGATAACACCAATGATTGGGTTGGAGAAGGGGATAACAGATACGTCATGGCAAATTGGAGTGAACCTGGTGAACTCTTTGTCGCTCTGAAAGTCTGTAATGGAGTAGGAGTCTGTACAGAGAAAGGATATCCTATCCGAGTCAGAGATCCTTCAGAACAAGACGATACCTTAGCAGACTTCAGTCTTGATTCACTATTGCCAAAGGCAGAAAGCAGTGGAATGTTGCTCGGTGCACTCCTAGTAATTCTACTAATCCTTGGTTGGTTGGTTATGCGACAACCAACAGAAATAGAGGCGGAAGCGGGAAGTGAAGCAGACAATTACGATGTCTCATCAGTGGTTACTGAAGGCGGAGTTCTCGGCATGGACCACCATGCGCCGCCTCCGAAACCGAAACATCTCACGACCTCTGATAGACGTAGTGGCGAATCAGGTTATGTGCGGCCTGTGACTTCGCGACGGCGCAGGTGACATCGGGAATGAGTCGAGCGGTCCGAAATTCAGGGCAGAACAGCCTCTCTTTGATGGTGTGCCTATTATTGCTTTCACCTATTGCTATCGCCTTACCAGAAGCACTTACAACAGGCATCGCTAGTGCTGCATCAAACTGTAGTTACGAATCAAAAAATGCCGCTGAGTGGCACAGAGAAGTTAGTAGTTTCAATCTTAGTGGCAGTTCAAATGATGAGTATTATGCCTTTGATGAAGAAAATGGTGATTCAATGGATGAACCATTTTGGAATATGGGTATGGGTGATAACATCTACAACTCAAGCGATTTAGATGCACTTAGGAGCGACTTTCATGCCTCCTTTGAAGTGAAAAATGATTCCGCTTCTGGACTTAGATTGAATCTCACAACAGATTATCGTTACACATTTTGCATTGTCACTCACTCCGAAAACAGTAGTGAATATCTAGAAGCACCACTAGTTGATTTCTATCTAATACAGGAGTTTGACTGGGATATTTACCGCACCGATTTCTCTATGCGATTCTGGGAAGACAGGGACATGTTGAATATGATTCCTCCTCAATGGAGAATCGGTTCTTGGATGCCATACCGTGACGTGCACGCTTACGAAGGTGAAAGAGCCGTCGATTTCTCCGTAAGTCTTGATCATGACGAAACTTCAGGGGCATTGTTTGGCCTTGGAGATGAACAGACGCAATGGATGTATCTGATTGTGGATGGCTGGGGTAACATGAGAGATACTAACACCCCCGCACCACACCGGAACTTCACCGTCGATATCTCCATCATGACCGAGGAGCGATTAACACTCCCTAACTTCACAGTTTCATGTTTTTGTTGTGGGTTGTTTTCACTATTGGTAGCAGCACCGGTGATACTTCATTCTCGCTTCCAGAGTGCTGGGGTTGACTCTCACGGAACACAAGGTGTCGACTTGATGCCAATGCTTGAAACAGAGGCAACCAAAGGAGCTCCACCGCCGCCACCTACTTGATTGGTGACTGAAAATCTCCTTACGCCAGGTTCAAAAAAGCAATGACTGGAACCTAATTAGTGTGGCCGAGCATCTTCCAAGCAATACGTAAGTCTTGGACATTAATTAGCCCCTTATCTGCTAGACTGAAGCCCTTTTTGAGAGTGGTAAAAACTAGGGCTTGATTGAGTATCGGTGCATGCATACGAGTCCAATCACCACCAATTCCTAGGCCCATTAGGGCGTACTTGTGTTCGCCAGCCTTTAATTTCCATGCAGCCTCAAAGATGCTTAATGCATCATCATGGTGGCGAGTTTGATAGCAAAGTTTGATGATATCACCCATTTCATCGCTCGACTCTACCAACCCAATCATTTCCTCGGTCGTTACTGTTGATTCGATGTCATGAATAGATGCAACAATCTTAGCACCTGATT